>CACIQI010000003.1 GCA_902588745.1 uncultured Alphaproteobacteria bacterium
ATTGATACAAAATCTTTATCTTATCAAAATATTGAATATGATATTTATTACTATGGTAGTTTAAAAATATTAATTAATTTATTTAAACTAACACAATTACAAATTGATGAAAGTGATACTTTTTGTAGAATAAAATTAATATGATTAAACAAAAGATTTTTAAGTATAAATTTTATAATGAAATAGATGAATTAGATTTCTTTGTTAATTATACAAATTCAAACGCTTTTAAAGGTTTAATTAATACTGAATATAATAATTGTATATTATATGGGCCTCAAAACTCAGGTAAATCATATCTTGGCAAAATCTGGTTAAATAAAAATAACGCAATAATGCTTAAAAATAATTTTCAATATATAATAAATAATAATACAAATGTATTGATTGATAATTTAACATCATTTGATCAAGAAAAAGTTTTTCATATTGTAAATAATTGTATTTTAAATAAATTAAAAATTTTAATTATTTCTAATAAAAAAATTAATGAAATAAATTTTCAATTTAAAGATTTATCATCACGATTAAAAACTTTTAATAGTTTTGAGATAAATAAACCTGATGATGAAATGCTTTTAACAATTTTAACAAAATTATTAATTGATAAACAGTTCATAATAAGTTCTAGAGATATTTTTAATTATATTTTAAAAAGAGTTGACAGAAGTTACAAAGGTATAAATGAAGTAGTAAAAAAACTTGACACTCTTTCATTAGAAAAAAAAAGACAATTAACAATACCATTAATAAAAGAAATACTGTAGATGGAAGAGAATATGAATATTTATAGATCACATTTATGTTCTGATTTATCTATTAGTAACTTAGGAGAAAATGTAACACTATCAGGTTGGGCAGACACTATTAGAGATCATGGAAATTTGTTATTTATTGATTTAAGAGATAATTATGGAGTCACTCAATGTGTAATTGATGTTACACACACTCTTTTTGAAGAAATAAGTAAATTAAGTAATGAAAGTGTTTTAACAATTAGCGGAGAAGTTGTTAAAAGATCTGATGAGACAATTAATAAAAATCTTCAAACAGGTGAAATTGAAATAAAGATTCAAGATTATAAAATTTTATCTAAATCTGAAATTCTCCCCTTACCTGTTAACTCTGATATCGAATACGGAGAAGAAATAAGATTAAAATATAGATTTTTAGATTTAAGAAGAAATAAACTACACAAAAACATTATATTAAGAAGTAAAATAATATCAGACATTAGAAAGAAAATGATAGATAGAAACTTTGTTGAATTTCAAACACCCATACTTACTTCATCATCCCCAGAAGGAGCAAGAGATTATTTAGTTCCATCTAGAATACATCAAGGTAAATTTTATGCTCTTCCTCAAGCACCTCAGCAATTTAAACAATTATTAATGATTGCTGGTTTTGATAAATATTTTCAGATTGCACCATGTTTTAGAGATGAAGACAGTAGAGCTGATCGTTCTCCGGGTGAATTCTATCAGCTAGACTTTGAGATGAGTTTTGTAACTCAAGAAGATGTATTTGACGCTATTGAGCCAGTTTTATTTGAAATATTTGATGAAAATAAGAAAAATAATGAAATTCAGGTAAGTCCTTATCCATTTAGGAGAATACCTTATAAGGAGTCGATGGAAGTTTACGGTTCTGATAAGCCTGACTTACGAAATCCACTTGTTATAGATGATTATACAAATGTATTTAAAGGTTCAAATTTTAAAATATTTAGTAATCAAATAGAAAAAGGATCAGTTGTTAAGGGAATAATTGTTAAAAATACTGGCGATCAACCTAGAAGTTTCTTTGATAAATTAAACAATTGGGCAAGAGAAGAGGGTGCAGCTGGATTAGGTTATATTTCATTTGCAGAAAATAGCTTCAAAGGTCCAATTGCAAAGAATTTAAATGAAGATCAATTATTATTATTAAAACTTGAAGAAAATGACTCAATATTTTTCATTTGTGATAAATTAAAAGATGCTCAACTATTTTCTGGTAAAGTAAGAGAAAAAATTTGTAATGATTTAAATTTACTTAATAAAAATTCTTTTGAATTTTGTTGGATAGTTGATTTTCCAATGTATGAAATTGATGAAAAAACTAATAAAATACAATTTAGTCATAATCCCTTTTCAATGCCTCAAGGTGAAATGGAAGCTTTAGAAAAAAAAGATCCTCTTGATATAAAAGCATACCAATACGATATTGTGTGTAATGGTATAGAGTTATCCTCTGGGGCTATCAGAAATCATAAACCAGAAATTATGTATAAAGCCTTTGACATTGCTGGATATTCCAAAAAAGAATTAGAGGATAAATTTTCAGGAATGCTTAATGCTCTCAAGTTTGGAGCACCTCCTCATGGAGGTAGTGCACCAGGTATTGATAGAATTGTTATGTTACTTGCCGATGAGCCAAACATTAGAGAAGTAATAGCATTTCCAATGAATCAACAAGCTATGGATTTAATGATGGATGCCCCAGCAAGTATCGATAAAGAAAGATTACAAGAATTAGGTATTAAATTAATAGATAAAAATTAATCCTGTTCCAAAAATTGCAATAATTGTTCCCACCCATGCACCAAAAGAGGGTATTTTTTTTGTTAATATCCAAAGAAGAAACAATATCATTATTGGACTAGTTGAAGATAAAGTGGCAACAATACCTGCATCAGCTTTTTGTAATGCGATTAAAAGTAAACTCATACCTAAAGCCATACCTAAAAAACCACTAAGAATTGATTGGTAAATAATTTTTGCTGTAAGATTAACTTTTGTATTAAAAACTTCATTATTTAAAAAAAATGTAAATGATAAAAAAATACATGAAATTGTTGTTCTAATTGCAGCTGAAGCTATTGGATCTGCTCCATCTGACAATATAGGCTTCATCATAACTAACCCAATTGCTTGGCACAATGCAGCTCCAATGGATAATATTATTCCTACATAAATTGATCCCTCTACTGTTTCCCATCTATGTTCAGATGCCTTTTTGTCTCCATAGGAAATTGCAAAAACAACACCAAAAAACACAACAAAACATCCAATAATACTTATGGTTGAAGCAAGTTCATTTAGAAAAAAAATATTAATTACTACAGTAAAAGGAGCAGCTAATGAAAATAATATATTATTTCTTCTCGGTCCAATTTTTTGTAAAGCAATAAACAATAATGTATCACCTAAGAATATGCCTACAATTCCTGAAATTATTATAATAGTTAAGTAATCAACATTAATTGTATTCCAAGTATTTATATAAAATGTGTAAGTAATTAACATTATTGATACAAAAAATAATCTAAGACGATTAAAGGCTAAACCTCCAATAGTTCTTGTAACATCTGCTGATACTAATGATGCTACTGCCCAACAAAGTGCAGCAGCCATTGCAATAAAGTAATAATAGATCATATTATTTATTTAAAATAAACTTAAAATAAATTTAATAGGAATTGATAAATACTCACCTAAGAGATGTTCTTGTAATGCAAATCTTTTAATTAATCCTGTAGCTCTTAATATTGCATATATTAATAAAGCCCATAAATAAATTCCAAAAATAAAATTTATGTATGATATTATTTTTTTAAATTTGTTATAGTAATTCATATGAAACCTAAATATTGGAATAAAGGTAAGGTTTACTTATCAAATAAAGATAAAGTTTTGAAGAAATTAATTCAAACTTATAGGAATGAATATTTAAATCTAAATTCTAATTATTTTCATTCATTAATTAATTCAATAATTGGTCAACAAATATCAGTATCTGCAGCTGATTCGATGAAAACTAAATTTTTTAAACTTAAAAGAAATATAACACCACAAACTGTATCTAAATTACGTACTACAGATTTACGAAAATGTGGTCTATCAAGACAAAAAATTTTGTATATAAGAAATATTTCTAAATTTTTTTTACAAAACAAGAAATTCATAAAAAATATTAGTAATTCCTCTGAAGAAGAAATTTATAATAATTTAATTGAAATAAAGGGAGTAGGGAATTGGACTATTCATATGTTTTTAATGTTTAGTTATGGAAGTTCAAATATTTTTCCAACAGGTGATTTAGGATTTTTAAAAGCTATTTCAAAACTTTATAATGTTCAACTTCCTATAAGTGAAAAAAAACTTAAATTGCTTTATAAAAAATGGAGTCCATATAGTTCACAAGCCACATGGTATTTATGGAGATCATTAGACCCTATTCCAGTTAATTATTGATATTTGCTCCTTGCTCAATCCAAACTTTTAATATCTCTCTTTCATTTTTTGTAATACCAGTAAGATTATTCGGAGGCATAATTTCAGCATCAATAGCCTGAGCTTTGATTAATTTTATATTATTTACAATATCTTGAGCCGTGTCATATACAACTCCTTTTGGTGCAGCTTCAATACCTTCAAAAGTTGGGTATTTTGCATGACATGTTCCACATCTGTATTTAATTATATTTTGTACTTCATTGAAACTAACTAATTCTAAAGAAAGAGATGCATTTGAATCCTTTTTTTCAAATATTGAAAGACTACTTAAAGTCATTAAAAAAAACATGATTAAACCAGCTGATGGTAAAATCCAAAATTTATATTGTTTTTTATTTCTTAAATTAAAGTAATGGCGAGTTAAAATGCCAGCTATCGATATAACAGCTAAAATTAACCAATTATTTACTGCCCCATATGTAAAAGAAAAATGTGAGCTAATCATGATAAATAAAACAGGTAGTGTAAAATAATTATTATGTATTGATCTGTTTTTTGCTTCTAATGAAAGATTTAAATTTGGCTTTTGTTTGTTTTCAGCAGAGGTAACAAGATTTCTTTGTGCAGGAATAATGACTCTAAAAACATTAGCCGCCATAATAGTGCCAATAATTGCTCCAACATGTATGTATGCAGCTCTTGATCCATAAATTTGAGTCAAAAAATAACTTAATAATACAAATAATAAAACACCAGTTGCAATCAAAGTTTGTTCATTATCTTTTAAAACATTTTTACAAAGATAATCATATAGAAGCCAAGATCCTATAAGTAATAATATAGATATTAATATTGCTTGAAAGGGTGTTAATATAATACCGCTTGCTCCCAACATCATAGAGCTTGCATTTAAGTAATAAACTAAAATAAGTAGCACAAAACCACTTATCCAAGTTGCATACGCCTCCCATTTAAACCAATGAAGAACTTTTGGAAGTTTTTTAGGAGGTCCTTTTAATTTTTCAATTCTATAAAACCCACCTGAATGAACAGACCATAAATAACCATCAAGGTGTTTAAAATCTGGATCATCTCTTTCCAGTCTACTATCTAGCCAATTAAAATAAAATGATGTTCCAATCCATGCTACACCAACAATTATATGAACCCATCTAACAATTAAATGTAACCACTCAGAATATACTGCAAATAAAGTTTCAGTTGGGACTCCTAAATTATAAAAAGCTGCAGTAAAAGCTATAACTATTGTAGTTGCAATTACAATATAAAGCCTTTGTTCTTTAGATTTTAAACCTGAAAATGCCCCAAGGATAAAAAATAATAATAATCCTAATAATGCTGATGCTGGTAGTGACAAAAGTAAATTATGAAAAAAGGTTTGGAAGTCATAAGATTGAACTGGTGCAACAATTTTAAGAAACAATTCCATATTAATATCTTATTTTATTTTCTTCTTTTTCCCAAATATTAAATGCTTTTATTGCCTCGTCACGTGATAATTGACTGATAGGGATTTTTCTCTCTTTCATTTCTAGTGATAACTCATCATAAATAAACTTGTCATCAAATTTAATTTTTGCAGCATCTTCTCTAGAATTACCATAATATACTTTGTCTATATGTGACCAATATATAGCACTCAAGCACATAGGACATGGTTCGCAACTGGAATACAATTCACAACCTTCTAAGTTAAAGGTATTTAATTTTTGACATGCATTTCTAATAGCTACAATTTCAGCATGAGCAGTAGGATCATTGTTAAATGTTACTCTATTTACTCCTTCTGCAATAATTTCATTATCTTTTACAATAACACACCCAAAAGGACCTCCATTATTTTTGATATTATCAATTGATAGTAAAATAGCTCTTTTCATAAAATCTATGTTTGTCATATAACTTTTTTAATTTTATTATTTGATAAATGTCTCAAGCTATTTTTTATTGATATTATTCTTGTAATTATTGAGAAAGCTATTTCATTCGGATCTTTTGAATTACCAATATCAATTCCAATCGGACACTCAATTTTATCAACTATTGATTTATTGTGACCATTATCAATTAATCTTTTATAAAACCTTTTTTTCTTTGTAAGAGATCCAATTAAACCAACAAAAGTATTATTTTTTTTCAAAATTTCATTTAATATTTTTAAGTCATAATCATGACTGTGAGTTAAGATTATAAAATAAGAATTATCTTCTAGTTTTGATACAATTTCCCAAGGTTTTTTTGAAAGTAAATAATTTATATCTTTGATATTTGTCATTTTTAAATAATCTTCTCTTGAATCAATTATAAAAGTATTAAAATTAATATTTTCTAATTTAGAAATTAATGCTTGACCAATATGTCCTGATCCAAAGATATATAAGTTAGGTTTAACATTATTAACAATATATTCATCTTTTAGTGCATCTTTGGAATTATTATGTAAGCTTAATTTAACTTGTACGTATCCACCACAACATTGTCCAATTCCTGGTCCAAGCGGAATATTCATTACTTTATTAGCTATATTTTTATCTATTAATTTTTTCGCTTCATCTATAACTAAATATTCTAAGTTTCCGCCACCTATAGTTCCAAAGATAGTATCAGTTGAGATTAATATAATGTCATCTAAACTATTGGGTGATGATCCTTTAACTTCAATAATTTTAGCTTTAACTATTTTACTGTTTAAACTTATATTTTTACTTAACTTTTTAAGATTCATATTAGTGCAAACTTTTTAATATATTTTCAGCAGTAGCAGGTGCAATTAATTTTTCAGAATTTTTTTCTTTATTAGCATTACATACTGCGTCCTTTAGTGCGATAAAACTTGAAATTGCTAGCATAAATGGTGGCTCTCCAACAGCTTTAGAGCGATTAATAACCTTCTCTTTATTAAAACCACGATCATATATTTCAACATTAAATTTAAATGGTGTTTCACCGGCGGTAGGTATTTTATAAGTAGAAGGACTATGAGTTGTTAGAATTCCATTTGATTTCCAAGATACTTCTTCTGTTGTGAGCCAACCTAATCCTTGAATATAGCCACCCTCAATTTGCCCTTTATCAATTCTCTTATTTATAGAATTGCCAACATCATGAATTATATCTACTTGAAGTATTTTATTTTCACCAGTTAATTTATCAATGATTACTTCTGTTACTGCTGCGCCATAAGTAAAATACAAGAACGGCCTTCCTTGAAGTGTTTTTGTATTCACATTAATTTTGTCAGTTTTATAGAAACCTGAAGATGACAATGGAATTCTATTTAAGTAAGCAGTATTTATCAATTCTTTAAAAGATATTTTTCTTTTATCAAAATAAACAAAATTATTTTCATATTTTATTTTGCTATTTGTTTTAAAATAATCATAGATAAATTCATTTAGACCTGATTTGATATTATTTATAGCATTAACAATTGCTGCTCCATTTATATCAGTTGTAGCTGATGCTGCACTTGCTGATGTGTTAGGCACTTTTTCTGTATCCGTTGAAGAGATTTTTATATTTTCGTAATTAAGGCCAAATTCATTTGAAGCCACTAAAGCAAGTTTTGTCATTAATCCTTGACCCATTTCAATTCCTCCATGATTTAAATGAATGGATCCATCAGTGTAGATATGAACTAAGGCACCACCTTGGTTTAAATGAGTAGTTGTAAATGATATTCCAAACTTTACAGGTGTTATTGCTATTCCTTTTTTTAGAACTTTATTTTTTTTATTAAAATTATTAATTTCTGCTTTTCTTTTTTTGTAATTAGATTTCTTAATTAGTTTATTAAAAATATCTTCAATCACATTGTCAGTAATTCTCATCCCATAATGAGTAGTATTTTTAATTTTTTCTTTATAAAAATTAACTTTTCTTATTTCACTTGCTTCTAGTTTTAATTTTTGTGAAATATTTTCAATTATATTTTCAATACAAAACATTCCTTGAGGCCCACCAAATCCGCGAAAAGCAGTATTTGAAACAGTATTTGTTTTACATCTATACGAATTAATTTCTATATTTGGTATGTAGTATGCATTATCGATATGATAAATGGCTCTATCATTTATAGCTCCTGATAAATCTGGAGAGATACCACATCTCGAAGCCATCATTAATTTTAGAGCAAGTATTTCGCCATTATTATTAAAACCTACTTCATAATCAAATAAAAAATCATGCCTCTTTCCAGTCATGATCATATCATCATCTCTATCGACTCTTAGTTTTACAGGTTTAGATAACTTTTTTGCTGCAATGCTTGTAATGGCTGCAAATAAAAAAGATTGTGTTTCTTTTCCACCAAAACCACCACCAATTCTTCTTACTATCACATGGATACTATTGTAATTTTGTTTTAGTACCTTACCAATAATTTGCTGTGTTTCTGATGGATGTTGTGTTGAAGAATATACTAAAAAATTATTATCTTCTTGAGGAATAGTCATTGCAATTTGACCTTCTAAATAGAAATGGTCTTGTCCTCCTGAATACAATTTACCTTTTAAAAAGTTGTCAGATCTTTTAAATCCATCTTTTATATTTCCTCTAGTTAGATACTTCGGTTTTAAAACAAATGATTTTTTCTTTAATGCTTCTTCAATTGAAACGATTGGTTTAGATATTTTTAAGTCTATTTTTACTTTTAATGCAGCTTTTTTTGCTAAATTATTAGTTTTTGCTACAACTGCAAAAATTGGTTGCCCATAGTATTCTATATTTTTTGAAGTAAATATTTTATCCCCTTTAAATATTGGCCCAACATCATTTATACCTTCAATATCTTTTTCAGTTATAATGTCTACTACACCTTCTGAAGATAAAACATCTTTATAATCAATTTTTTTTATCACCCCTTTACTACAATTACTGTATCCAATTACTGCGTGAAGTAAATTTTTAGGTTCTGATATATCATCAGTATAAATTGCTTTTCCAGTAACATGTTTTACTGCACTTTCATGTTCAATATTTTTTGTAAATATTTTATTCATTAATATAACGTTGATTTAATTTTATTATTTTCATTTAAAAACCTCTCTAAAAGGTTTTGACTAATTTTAGTTCTATAATTTTTTGACGCTCTCATATCATCTATAGGATCAAATTCTTTTTTTATAATTTTCTTTGCTTCATTAATATTTTCTTCATTAAATATTTTATTTAATAAAAATTTTTGAGCTTTTTCAGCTATTTTTGGAGTTTCTGCCAAACCTCCACAAACAATTTTTATTTCTTTGATTATATTTTTTTCAATTCTAGCATTTATAGCCATGAAAACAGAGCTTATATCATCATCAATTCTTTTTGAAATTTTATAACATTTAAGAATATTTTTTTTATAGATGGGTATTATAATTTCTTTAATTATTTCATTAGGCTTCAATTTTGTTTTTCGATAACTGAGAAAATAATTATCCAATAATAAAGTTTTTTTAACTTTTCCTTGAATTATAATTTTACTATTGAGTGCAATTAATACAGGCAAACTATCACCTATTGGAGATGCACTTCCAATGTTACCTCCAAGAGATGCAGTATTTCTTATTTGCTCAGATCCGTATCTATCAAACATTTTAGCAAATGTTGGATAAATATTTTCTAAAAATGGTAAAATATCATTTATGGGAGTAGCAGATCCAATGTGTAAATTGTTATTTTTATTTTTAATATAATTTAAATCTTTATTTGAGCCTAAATAAAAAATATTTTTTAAATCTTTTCTTTTTTTTGTTACTTCAAGAGCTAGATCTGTACCCCCAACTAGTAAATGTCCATTACTAATCTTTTGATAGTCTTTTATTAGAGAATTTAAATTATAATGGATGAAAAACTTAGAACCATTTTTTTTAATAACAGTATCAGTTTTCTTAATTGATTTTAATAATCCAATAACTTTACTCTTTGAAAACTTATCACTTTTATAGCTATACATATTCTTAATTGCATTTTTAATTGGAAGATAACCTGTACATCTACATAAATTTCCAGAAAGAAATTTATCAATATTTTCTTCTGTTGGTTTTATTTTATTTTCATACATATTGTACATTGACATAATAATACCTGGTGTACAAAAACCACATTGAGATCCGTCACTATCAATCATTGATTGTTGAACAGGATGAAGTTTATTTTTTTGTATATGCTCAACTGTTATTAATTGCTTACCATGCAGAGAATACAAAAAAGTAATACACGTGTTTATACTTTTATAAGAAATTTTATTTTCTTTTAATTCTCCTACAACTGCAGTACATGCTCCACAATCACCAGATGCACAACCTTCTTTTGTTCCAGTTAACTCATGATTATTACGAAGATAATTTAGTACCGTTGTATTTGTGTCTAAATCTTTGATAGATATTTTTTCTTCATTAAGAAGAAAATCGATATGCTCTCTAGACACTAGCTTCCTCTATATGTCGAATAACTCCACGGGGTAATAAGAAGAGGAACATGGTAGTGTTCTTCTTTGTTAATTCCAAATCTAATTATTACGTCATCAAGAAAGAATGGTTCATGAAGATTTGTAAATTCCTTAAAATAACTCCCGCAAAGAAATAATAACTCATATTTTCCAAGAATAAAATTCTCTTTACCTAGTATAGGTTCATCACACCTGCCATCTTCATTGAGAGTGAAATTTGAAATTTTAACTTTATTTTCACCATCAATTTTAAAAAGAGACCCTTTTATACCAGAACCAGGCTTACCATTATAGGTATCCAAAACATGAGTAGTTAAATATCCTTTAGACATAATACTTATTCGTTTATACAGTATTTAACTAAATATTAAATCAAGCATTTTTATGAAAGACGACAGAAATTATATAGGTTACGGAAATAATGACTCTAACTTTTATTGGCCTAACAAATCAAAACTCGCTCTTCAATTTGTTCTAAATTATGAGGAAGGTGCTGAAAATTCAATATTGAATGGCGATGAAGGATCAGAAACTTTTTTATCTGAAATAATTAATGCGAAGCAAATATTAGGTGCCAGAAATATGAATATGGAATCAATTTATGAATATGGCTCAAGAAGAGGTTTTTGGAGAATACATAATGAGTTTGAAAAAAGAAAATTACCTCTAACAATATTTGGTGTTGGTATGGCTTTAGAAAAAAACCCTGATGTTTGTGAACAAATAATTAAATCAAAGTATGAAGTAGCTAGCCATGGTTATAGATGGATAGACTATCAAAATATAACTGAGGAGGTTGAAAAAGAACATACTATAAAATGTAACAACATTATTAAGGATATTTTTGGATATTTTCCTTTTGGTTGGTATACTGGTAGAACAAGTCCAAATACAAGAAATATAATTTTAGATAATACAAATATTATTTATGATAGTGACTCATATGCAGATGATTTACCCTATTGGATAAAAGTAAAAAATAAAAAACATCTTATTATTCCATACACTCTAGATAATAATGATATGAGATTCTCTACCTTACAAGGTTTTAACACAGGTGAAGATTTTTATAATTACTTAAAAAACTCATTTGATACATTATACAGAGAAGCAAATGAGCTCAATAAACCTAAAATGATGAGTGTGGGTTTACATTGTCGATTAATAGCAAGACCAGGAAGATTTATGTCTTTGGTAAAATTTTTGAATTATATTTCTGGTTATAATGACATTTGGATTTGTAAAAGAGAGGAAATTGCCAATCATTGGTATGAAAATTTTAGTGATGAAAATTAAAGATATAAATAATTATAATTCTGAAAAGTTTATTGATTCTTTTAAAGATATTTATGAAAAATCTAAATTTATAACAGAACATGCTGATAAAAAGCGACCATTTAAAAATAAAAAAGAAATGATATTAGTGTTTTTAGAATTATTTGATAACTTAGATGAAGAAACTAAAATAAATATAATTAAAAAACATCCTGATCTAGCCGATAAAATAAAAATAAATAAAGGTTTGTCTGAACTATCTGATGAAGAACAAACTAGATCAGGTTTAAAAGATTGTTCAGAAGAAGAATTTAACATATTTAATAAATTAAATTCTAGATTTAAAAATAAATTTAATATTCCATTTATTTTTGCAGTTAGAAATAAAAATAAGAATGAAATTATAACAGAGTTTAAAAATAGATTAGAAAATAATGATTTGAGCTTAGAAATAAAAACTTCAATATCGCAAGTAAAAGAAATTGCTAAATTAAGATTAACAGAATTAATTAATGAATAAGAAATACATTCAAAAAAATTATATAAACTTATGTAGTAAGGTTTTAGGTACAAAAATTCATAGTTTTTCTGATCAGTTTTTTGGATCAGCATCCAGATTGCTTAAAGATGAACAGCCAATTTTTAAAGAAGGGGTATATGATAAAAATGGGAAGTGGATGGATGGATGGGAAACAAGAAGAAAAAGAATTAAAGGAAATGATTATGTTACTATTAAATTAGGTCTTCCTGGTAAAATTAATTTTGCTGAAATAGATACAAGCTATTTTAATGGTAACCAACCTGAATACGCAAGTATTGATGCTTGTTATTTTGAAAAAAATAAATTGAATTGGGTAAATATTTTATCAAAAAAAAAACTTAAACCAAATTATCTTCATGGTTTTAAAACTAAGCAGAATAAAAAAGTTTTTAATTTCATAAGGTTGAATATCTATCCAGATGGAGGAGTTGCAAGATTAAAATTATTAGGAAATTTAGATGTATCAAAATTAAAATTTCCAAATAAAAAATTTGATTTACTTAGTGTCCTTAATGGATCAAAAATTGTGGCATGTAGCGATGAACATTTTGGAAGGGCAGAAAATTTATTACTTCCATTTAAATCTAAAAATATGGGCAATGGTTGGGAAACTAAAAGAAGAAGAGGATCAGGATATGATTGGGTTATAATTAAACTTGGAAAACCTGGCTTAATTGAAAAGTTTAATATTGAAACTCATTATTTTAAAGGTAACTATCCGTCCCATTGCTCAGTACAAGGTCTTTATTCAATAAAAAATATAAATGTAAGCAAATTAATAAATGAAAGCAAAAATTGGAAATATTTAATAAAAAATAAAAGTCTTAAACCTAATTCATCATTAAAAATTAATTCAACTAAACACATTAAAAAAATAAATTACTTGAAGTTAAATATTTATCCTGACGGTGGCATTTCACGGATTAGAGCGATTGGAAAGTTTTTGTGAAATATAAGATAAAGAATATTAGTAAAGAAAATTTTAAAAATTACGGTGATTTAATTACAACATCTAATAAAGAATATGAAAGTATTAATAAAAATACAACCGATAGTTTTTTTGATTTAGCAAATATTCAAATAATTGGTGATGACAAAAGATCTAGATTAAATATTTTTCAAGCAAAGAAGAGAAACTTTCCATTAAAAATTAACATGTTGGAAAATCACCCCTACAGTTCTCAAATATTTCTTCCTTTTAATGCTACAGGGTTTTTAGTTTTAGTTGCTCCGATAGGTGACAAACCTAAAATTGATTTAATTGAAATATTCAAAGTAAGTGGTGGTGATGGTATAAATTTTAATCCCAAAGTATGGCATTTTCCTCTAATATCTCTTGAGAATGAAAAATATATTACTATTGATAAAAAAGATGCTGATAATAATATTGAGATTTATAATTTTGAAAAATCAGAAATATTTGAATTAAAATATGAGTGATACAATATTAAATATAGAAAATATTACAAAATCTTTTCCAAGAGTAGTTGCAAACAAAAAGGTTACTTTTGATATTAAAAAAAATGCAGTTCATGCAATTTTAGGAGAAAATGGAGCAGGGAAATCTACTTTGGTAAAAATTCTTTACGGCCTTTTAGAACCAGATGAAGGAAATATTAAATTAAATAATAAGGATTTTAAAGTTAATTCCCCAGCAGAAGCAAGGAAACAAGGAATAGGAATGGTATTTCAGCATTTTTCTTTATTTGATTCTTTATCAGTAAAAGAAAATTTAATTTTAGGAATAGATGAAAAGATGTCTTATTCAGATTTAGAAGATAAGCTAGAAAATATAAGCTCAAGATATAATCTTCCCTTAGATTTAGACGCTCCAATTACCGCTTTATCAGCTGGAGAAAAACAACGTGTAGAAATTGTAAGAATTTTATTACAAGACCCTCAGATACTTATCATGGATGAACCAACTTCAGTCTTAACACCACAAGAAGTTGAAAGTTTGTTTGTAACATTAAATGCACTCGTCAAAGAAGGTCGTACGATTTTATATATCACTCATAAACTCGAAGAAGTAATATCAATATGTGATACAGTTACAATAATGAGAAGTGGTGAAATTATAGACACTTCAAGTACTGCAAATCAAACTGCAAAAACACTTGCAACAAAAATGCTAGGTCAAAAATTAGATGACTTAAAAACTAATTATGGACATATAAAAGATGAAGTTAATTTTGAAGTTAAAAATATTTCATGTGATTTTAATGATCCATTTTTAACAGACCTTAAAAATATTTCTTTTCAAGTTAGAGTTGGTGAAATTTATGGCATTGCTGGTGTTGCTGGTAATGGACAATCAGAATTAATGGACATTTTAACAGGGGAAAATATAAATATTAAATCTGGATCAATTACTTTTGATAATAAAAAAATTGAAAAGTATGGGCCACAAAAAAGAAGAGATTTATCTATTTCTTTTGTTCCCGAGAATAGGCTGGGTCATAGTGCAGTACCTGAGTTAAGTTTGTCTGAAAATATACTTTTAAGTCAATTTCCAAAAAATAATTTTATTAAAAATGGTATAATATTGAAAAATAATGTTGATGATTTTGCCAATAATGTAATTAATGAATTTAAAGTTATTACTCCTGGGAATGATGCAAAAGCATCCAGTTTATCTGGAGGCAATTTGCAAAAATACGTCATTGGTAGAGAAATATCATCTAAGCCAAAAATATTAATTATTTCACATCCAACTTGGGGGATAGATGCTGGTGCAGAGCATTCTATAAGAGAGTCTTTGATAGAATTATCTCAAAATGGAACATCTATAATTGTTATTTCTCAAGATTTAGATGAATTGATTGAGATTACTCATAAAATATCTGTTATTTACGATGGAAAATTATCCAAACCTTTTAGAACTAGTGAAGTAGAAATAGAAAAATTAGGATTATTGATGGGTGGAAAAAATGAATAGTTTATTTCCCTCTATAGTTTCTCGCTCACAGAGTTCGGGTCTAATGAATTTTTTCGTTCCCATAATTTCTATTGTTTTAACCTTAATTACAGGTTCAATTATTTTTATTCTTCTCGGTTTTGATCCAGCTTATGCATTGTATACTTTTTTTATTTCACCTATTTCTTCAACCTACGGTATTTCTGAATTGTTTGTAAAAGCAACTCCATTAGCCTTAATTGCAATTGGTCTCTCATATTGTTTTAAGAATAATATTTATAATATTGGAGCTGAAGGACAACTTACCATGGGTGCAATTTTTGGTGGAGGTATTGGTATATTATTTCATGATACAAACGCTTTCTGGTTATTGCCATTAATGATTTTTGCTGGAGCAATTGGAGGAGCATTATGGGGTTTAATTCCAGCTATTTTAAAAACAAAATTTAATACAAATGAAATTTTAACAAGCCTAATGTTGGTTTATGTTGCCTTATTTATTTTAGATTATTTAGTGGTAGGGCCTTGGAAAGATCCATTTGGTTATAGCTTTCCTAAATCAAGACCATTTAGTGAATCTGGAAGAATGCCTCTATTATTTGATGGTTTAAGGGTGCACTTTGGATTAATTATAACTTTATTTTTAATTTTTGTATCTTGGTTTATATTTTCAAAAACTATTTTTGGCTTTCAATTAAAAGTATCTGGATACAGTCCTAAAGCTGCTAGATATGCAGGTTTTAATCAAACAACTTTAGTTTTTTTTGCTTTTGCAATTTGTGGTGCCTTTGCAGGTATTGCTGGTTTAGCCGAAGTATCTGGTCCAATTGGATTATTATATAGAGATATTTCTCCAAATTATGGATTTACTGCAATTATTGTAGCTTTCTTAGGTAGACTTCACCCAATAGGTATTATTTTTGCTTCTTTAGTTATCGCTCTTACCTATCTTGGAGCTGAAGACGCACAATTGTTTTTACAAATACCTTCAGCAGTAGGTTTTATATTTCAGGGTTTGGTTTTATTTTATTTATTAGGTGCAGAATTACTAATTAACTATAAATTAACTTACAAAAAATTATTATGAATTTAGATTTAATACTTGGAATATTACAAATTGTTTTAATTGCAACAACACCCCTTGTTTTTGCTGGTATAGGTGAGTTAGTTACAGAAAAATCTGGAGTATTAAATTTAGGTGTAGAAGGAATGATGTTGGTAGGAGCGGTGTCCGCTTTTATTATCTTAGTAATTACTGGAAGTTATTTCCTAGCTTTTTTTGTATCTATATTATCAGGTATTATCATGTCTGGTTTATTTGCTTTTCTAGTTCTATTTTTAATGTCAAATCAAATTGCTACAGGATTAGCATTAACTATTTTTGGAATAGGGCTTAGTTCAATGTTAGGCAAACAATATATTGGAACACCAATTGATGGTCTGTCACCATGGTTTTTTGTTATATTTTCTTTCCTAATTGTATTTTTGGTTAGTTATTTTTTTTATAAAACTAAAGCTGGTTTAATTTTAAGAGCAGTAGGGGAATCTCATAATTCTGCACATGCATTAGGATATAGCGTTATTAAAATTAGATTTTTATCAATTTTATTTGGAGGCTCTATGTGTGCTCTTGCAGGATCATATATTTCAATTTGTTATGCTCCAATGTGGCAAGAAGGTATGACAGCTGGACGAGGATGGATAGCGTTAGCTTTAGTTGTATTTGCAACTTGGAAACCAGAAAGAGTGCTTATTGGAGCCTATATATTTGGAGGTGTTACTATTCTTCAAATGAATCTTCAGGCTTTAGGTTTAAGATTTCCTGGTCAATTTTTCAGCATGGCACCATATGTTGCAACTATTATAGTTTTAGTATTAATTTCTAGTAATAAATTAAGAATAAAACTTAGTGCACCAGCTTCATTAACTATTCCTTTTTATAAGGGTAGATAAATATCCACTTTTTTTTATTTATTTTCTTATAGAATTATTGATCAAATCTAGTTCTATATTAAAAATGTCTTTGAGTAATCGTTATATTAGCAGGTGAGGTTAAAATGATTAGAATAATAACTTTTTTATCTACTTTTTTGGTATTTGCATTTGGTTCAGCATATGCAGACCCTAAAAAAGTTGGATTTATATACATAGGTCCTCCAGGTGATCATGGTTGGACATATATGCATGATGTAGGTAGAAAATATATGGAGAGCCAACTTGGTGACTCTATTACTACTACTTATCTTGAAAATATTCCTGAAAACGCAGATGCTGTGAGAGCAATCCGAAAACTAGCAGACTCAGGACATGATTTAATATTTACAACGTCTTTCAACTATATGGATCAGACACATGAAGTAGCTAAGGATTTTCCTGATATAAAATTTGAACATGCTACTGGGTACATCCAAGCAGATAACGTTGCTACGTATTCAGCTAGATTTTACGAAGGTAGAATGATTGAAGGGCATATCGCTGGCCATATGACTGAAACTAATACTATTGGTTATATAGCTTCATTCCCTATTCCTGAAGTTGTAAGAGGAATTAATGCATTTTATTTAGCAGCTTCAAAAGTAAATCCAGATATCAAAATGAAAATTATTTGGGTATTTACTTGGTATGACCCAGGTAAAGAAGCTGATGCAGCTAATACATTAATTAATCAAGGAGCTGACATAATTGTTCAGCATACAGATACATATGCTCCTTGCCAAGCTGCACAAAAAGCGGGTGTTTATGCATTTGGTCAAGCTTCAAACCAAGAAGAATTTTGTCCTGATGCACATTTAACTTCAATTGAAGATATATGGGGCCCTTACTATGCTGAAAGAGCAAAAGCTGTTGTGGACGGCACTTGGTCTTCTGGTGATACTTGGGATGGTATGGATAAAGGTATGGTTGTAATGTCACCATATAATACTAAACTTATGCCAGCAAGTTTAATTCAAGAAGCAGTAAATATGGAAGTTGGAATTAAAGATGGAACAATCCATCCTTTCACAGGTCCAATTTACAATCAAGCTGGTGAGCTTGTGGTTCCTGAAGGTGAAGTAGCGCCTGATGGAATGTTACTTGGAATGAACTTTTATGTTCAAGGTATTGACGGCGAAGTACCACAATAATTAAAATTCTTATAATCCTCTCTCTTTTAAAGGGAGAGGTTTAATTCTTAATTTCAAAGGAAGATTTATGTCTGATTTACACATTAGTTGGGACGAATATAGAAGTAAAACAGAAGATTTAGCAAAACAAATTCATAAGGATGGATGGCAATTTAATCAGGTTGTATGCATTGCAAAAGGAGGTATGAGAGTAGGGGATGTAATGGCAAGAATATTTGATGTTCCCTTAGCAATTCTTTCTGTTGAATCATATAAAGGTGAAGGGGTAAAAAATAAAAGAGGTGCAATTACATTTTCAAGAGATTTAGCAAAAACAAGCCCTAACATTGGATCAAAAGTTTTAATAGTAGATGATTTGGCAGACTCAGGAATTACTCTTAAAAAAAGTATTGATTGGTTAAATCATACTTATGGTTTTTATATAGATGAACCAATAAGAACTGGAGTTTTGTTTTATAAATCAGTATCTTCGTTCAAACCAAATTATTATGTTGATTATTTAGAAGATTCTCCTTGGATACATATGCCTTATGAGGTTTATGAAACTATGAAACCAGAAGAACTTGGTTAAAAAATTGAAGTAATTTCCTCAAACTTTTTCTTTTGTTTTGCAAACTTTGGAACTTTTACATCTTTATCTGGTAGTCCAACAATAAGTAAAACAAATGGTTTTTCATTACTAGGTCTTTTCAAAATTTTATTAAGAAATGTCATTGGGCTTGGTGTGTGTGTTAACATTGCTAAGCCAGAAAAATGTAAACAAGTAATTAATATACCAGTAGCTATACCGACAGACTCTTTTACATAATAATTTTTTATTTTCTTATTTTTTGAAACTGAAAATTTTTTCTCAAAAATAGCTATTAAATAAGGTGCATTTTCAATAAATTTTTTATTTTCATCAGTTCCTAAAGGAATTAACGCGTCTAACCACTCTTTAGGAGCTTTGAACTTATAAAAATTTTCTTCTTCTTTTTCTGCTTCTATTCTAATCTTCTTTTTTACGTTTTTATTTTTTATTACTACAAAATGCCAAGGTTGAAGATTTGCTCCACTTGGAGCTGATCCTGCAGATAAGATCGCATTTTTTATAATATTTATATCGATTTTATCTTTTGAAAATTCACGTATGCTTCTTCTTTCTTTAATTTTATTATAAAATTTTTTTGAATTAATCTTCATTTCTTTGATAGTTTGATTTGAAAATTTTAAATCTTCAGCTATGTATTTTTTAAATTTATGCATTGGTTAGTTATTATTATTGGGATACTATTAATTTCTCTATCAATTAGTAATCCTCTATACAAACTAATTATAAAAAAACGAATAAGATTTAATCTTTTTATTGAAATCCTGTTCAGGATAATAATGTTTTTGGTTAGTGTAATTATTATTTTTCTAGGTTTGTACTTAGAGAGTATTTCTTAATATCTTCTTATATTTCTGTCAATTAAAGCAGCCCATGCGTCTATTCCGCCAAGTACATTAACACAATGATTATAACCTTGTGCTTTAAGCCATTTACATACAGCTTGGCTTCTTGTACCGGTATGACACATTACAAAAATATTTTTTTTCTTATCTAATTCGGTGTATCTTTTAGCAATCTCTGAAAGTTTCATGTGTATTGTACCTTTAATATGGGCATGATCTCTCTCAGTATCCTCTCTTACATCTATAATTTGAATTTTTTTGTCATCTTGCTTGAGCTCATTTAATTGATGAACTGTAATTTCACTGCTACTGTAAAGATCCATTAGATTATCTTATTATAAATACTATTAGATTTCTACTATTTTAAATAAAATTAATTTTAAAAATTAAATTTGTTATTTCTAAGTTTTTCATGTAAGAGCGCAAATTATTATGACGAAGAAAATAACTTTTTCAGCTTTTGGTAGAGATTCATATTATCACAGAGATTGGTTCAAAAAAAATGGTTTCAAATTCGATAGAAGTTCTAGAAAATGGACTGTAGAAAATTTACCAATAGATAATGCAGAAGAATTTGCCAGTTATTGTAGGAAATACGGTTTAACATTTGAACGATCTGATAGAATGATTACAGAATTTGATTATGCAGATTATCTCTGGGATGGAAGAAGAGATGAATTTATGAAACCTTCTGAAAATATTGAAATTCCACAACCAAAAAATAAAATCTAATTTTTGTTTAGTAAATTATTATCAAATAATTTAATACTTCTTATAATTTTAGCTGCAATTTGGGGGTCTTCTTTTTTTGTTATTAAAATTTGTCTGTCTAGTTTTACACCTACAAGCATTGCTTCCTTAAGATTAATTATAGCATCAATTTTCTTAATTATTTTATATTATTCATATAATAATCATCCTAAATTAAATCTTGATTTAGTTTTAATTCTTTCTTTTATTGGCATCACTGGAAATTTTTTACCATTCTATCTGATTAGTTGGGCTGAACAATACATTCCTTCTTCTACTGCAGGGTTATTAATGTCGGTTGGTCCCTTAATAACATTACTAATGTCTCATGTTTTAACTTCAGACGATAAGTTTACTTGGGTTAAATTTTTATCAATTATTATAGGTTTTGTAGGTATTATTTTTATTTTAGATATAAGTAAATTTAATTTTCAAGATGAAAACTACATTAGTACTTTAGCAAAAATTTTTGTGATTATAGCTGCATTTGGCTATATGATTTCAAATATTGCTGCTTATAATAAATTAAAGAAATTAAGCCCTATTTCGATTACTACTTTTGCTACATTATTTGGAGCGATAATATCATTACCTTTTTTATTCTATGATTTTATTAATTATGAGAACAATATTAATAAGATTTCTTTAATTTCTATTATTTATTTAGGTGTTTTTCCAACAGCTATTGCATTTCATATGCGCTATCATATTGTTAAACAATCTGGTCCGGTTTTCTTGTCTTATGTTGCCTATTTAATTCCTGTTTTTGCATTAATATGGGGATTCATATTTCTTTCTGAACAAATAGTATTTAGTTCTGTAGTCGGAATTATTCTAGTTTTTATTGGTCTGTTTGTTGGGCAAAAAAGATCAATGAGTAAAATATCCGTAAAAAACATATAATACTAATAAAACAGCAATAAAAATAGACACATTTTTGAAGTTAAAGTATTTCATTAATGGTTGAAATTTAATTTTTTATAGTCCAATATACTTTTATTATGAGCGACTCAATTAAATACTTACTTGAAGAAAATAAAGCACCAAAGTATTGGTATAATATTAATGCAGACTTACCAAGTCCACCACCGCCACCATTACACCCTGGAACTAAACAACCAGCTGGTCCTGATGACTTTGCTCCTTTATTTCCAATGAGTTTAATTATGCAAGAAGTTTCTACCGAAAGAGAAATAGAAATTCCTGAGCCAGTAAGAGAAGTATACAAACAATGGAGACCTTCTCCTTTATTTAGAGCAAGAAGGTTAGAAAAGTTTTTAGATACACCAGCTAAAATTTATTACAAATATGAAGGTGTTAGTCCTACAGGAAGTCACAAACCAAATACTGCAGTTCCGCAAGCATTTTTTAATAAAGAAGAAGGAATTAGTAAAATTTTTACTGAAACGGGCGCAGGTCAGTGGGGAAGTTCATTAGCTTTTGCAGGTCAGATCTTTGGTATAGATATAGAAGTTTTCATGGTTAAGGTTAGTTTTGATCATAAACCTTACAGAAAATTAATGATGCAATCGTTCGGCGCCAACTGTCACGCTAGTCCATCTAATTTAACTGACTTCGGTAACAAGTTATTATCAGAAAATCCTGATAACCCTGGTAGTTTGGGAATAGCTATATCAGAAGCAATAGAAGCAACTGTAAAAAGTGGAGGTAAAGCAAAATACTCACTTGGAAGTGTTTTAGGCCATGTTCTAATGCATCAAACTATAAATGGTAATGAAGCTATTATGCAAATGGAGATGGCTGGAGATTATCCTGATATTATTGTTGGCTGTACAGGTGGCGGTAGTAATCTTTCTGGATTAATGTTTCCATTTTTAGGACAACAGTTAAGAGGTGGTCAAAAAATTGATATAATTGGTTGCGAGCCTGCATCATGTCCTTCATTTACTAAGGGTAAGTATGCTTATGATCATGGTGATATGGCAAAAATGACTCCATTAATTAAAATGCATACTCTTGGATCTGATTTCTTACCACCGGCTAATCACTCTGGTGGATTAAGATACCATGGCATGTCTTATCATTTAAGCCACTTATATGAGTTAGGTCTGATGAGAGCAAAGGCTTACGGTCAAAAAGATTGTTTTGAAGCTGGTTTAACCTTTGCAAAACAAGAAGGAATTATTCCTGCTCCAGAAGGAAACCATGCAATCAAAGGTGCTATTGATGCGGCTTTAGAATGTAAAGAAAAAGGAGAGTCAAAAACTATTCTCTTTAATTTATGTGGCCATGGATATTTTGATATGTCAGCTTATGATGATTATCTAAATGGATCAATGGCTGATGATGTTATTGATGATGATGGAATAGGTAAATCTATTTCTCAGATACCAGAAGTAGCGTAATTTAAGTTTAAATTTTTTTTTATTTAATTAAAGGTGTTTCTTTATTATGGTTGAAATTAAACCTTTTAAAGGAACACGTCCTTACAACGAAGATGCAAAAAATTTAATTGCTCCCTCTACTGATCATTTAAGTATTGAAAATATAGAAATATTTAAAAAAAATAATTATTGGAATTATTTAAAAATCTTGAATCCTGTTGGGCAATTAAAAGAAGCAGATACTCTCTTAGAAGCTAAATCACATTTTAATGAAATGAAAGAAAATGACGTAATTAAAAAAGATAAAGAATTATTTTATTACATTTATCAAATTGAATTTAAAGGCCATACTCAACTAGGTTTTTTATCTCTTTCTAAAATATCAGATTTTGTAGATGAAAAAATTAAAGCGCATGAAAAAATTTATGAAACAAGGATGAGAGAAAGAGCAGAGCAAATGTTAAATATAAAAACACAAATTGGTCCTATTTATGTTGTATATAAAAAAAACAATAAGATAAAAGATTTATTATCCTCTATAATATCAAATACTCCAGATTATGATTTTGAAAGTTTTGATAAATCTATTCATAAACTTTGGTGTGTCTCTGATGAATCTTTCATCAAAAAGCTATCTTCTTTGTTTATAAATGAGGTAGATAATTTTTATATTGCTGATGGACATCATAGAATGGGTGCAATGAAAATTATTGGTGAATTAAGTTATAATAAAAATATTTTACAAGAAGATTTTATGATAGCGGCGTTTCCAAGTGATGAAGCTAAAATATTTGATTATAATAGAGTTGTTAAAGATTTAAATGGTTTGAGTGAAGAAATTTTTTTAGACATTCTTTCTGAAAACTTCGAAATAAAAAAAGAAAAAAATCCTTTCAAACCTCAATCTAATAAACAATTTGGAATGTATCATGAAAAAAAGTGGTATTCATTACATTTTAAAACTGAATTAAAAACTGATAATTTTGTTGATACGCTAGATATTAATATTTTAAACAATTTTATTTTCAAAAAACATTTAAATATATCTGATGTTAATAATGATGAAAGAATAAGATTTATTGCTGGATGTCATGGTTTGGAAGCTTTAGAAAAAAAAGTTGATGAAAATAATGACAGTGTGGCATTTTCTATCTTCCCATCTTCAATAAGTGATGTTATTACAGTCGCGAATAAAAATTTGACTATGCCCCCTAAATCAACATGGTTTGATCCAAAACCTTTAGATGGCTTAGTAGTTTATGAATTTGAAAAAAATGTATGAATAAACCTAATACTAAACCTAACAATCCAAATTTTTCAAGTGGACCAACTTCAAAAAGACCAGGCTGGGACATATCTGTTTTGAGTAATGCTTTAACTGGTAGATCTCACAGATCTGTTGAATGTAAAGCAAGATTAAAAGAAGCAATAGATAAATCTAAAGATATTCTTAAATTACCTGATGATTATTTATTGGGTATCATGCCTGGATCAAATACTGGTGCTTTAGAAGCTGCTATGTGGTGCCTATTAGGTAAAACTGGAGTCGATATTCTTGCATGGGAAAATTTTGGTAAAGATTGGGTAATCGATGCAATCAGCGAATTAAAATTAGATAATTTAAATATTCATGAAGAAGATTATGGGAAACTACCTGACCTAAGCAAAGTCAATTTTGATAATGACGTTATTTTTACTTGGAATGGAACAACATCTGGTGTCAAAGTTCCAAATGGAGATTGGATACCTGATGATAGAAAAGGCCTAACGATTTGTGATGCTACTTCGGCAATCTTTGGTATGCCTATAGATTATAATAAATGCGATGTTATAACTTGGTCTTGGCAAAAAATACTTGGAGGAGAGGCTGCTCATGGAATGATAGCAATTTCTCCACGAGTTGTTGAAAGATTAGAAAGTTTTACACCTAGTTGGCCAGTACCAAAATTATTTAGATTAGCTGAAGACCAAAAATTGATAAAAGGTATTTTTGAAGGAAACACAATTAATACACCCTCAATGATATGTGTTGAAGATATAATTGATTCATTAAATTGGGTTTCTTCTCAAGGAGGATTAAATTCATTAATTTCTAAATCCCAGAATTCTTTACAAAAAATTAGAGAATGGATCAATGAGAGAGATTGGGTGACCTTTTTATCTGAAATTGAAGATGATAATTATATATCAAACACTGGAATAACTTTTAAAATTGTTGAAGATTGGTTTACTAATAAAGATGAAAGTGATCAAAGAGCTGTAATGGCTGATATATGTAAATTACTTTCTGAAAATAATGTTGGATTTGATTGCAATGGATATCCTAAAGCACCACCTTCTTTTAGAATATGGGCTGGAGGCACGGTTCAAACTTCAGATGTAGAATTAGTTTTACCTTGGATTGATTGGGCTTATTCAGAAATTAAATCAAAACATGCCTAGAGTACTAATCTCAGATTCACTAGATAACATTGCATCTGAAATTTTAAAAAAAAATGATATTTCAGTTGATACAAAAACAAATTTATCTCCTGAAGAATTAAAAAAAATAATTGATAACTATGATGGTTTAATTATTCGTTCTGCAACTAAAGTGCGAAAAGATTTAATTGATTCTCTTTCAAATTTAAAAATTATAGGTAGAGCGGGAGCAGGAGTAGATAACGTCGATGTAGAAGCTGCTAAAAATAAAAATATTATTGTAATGAATACTCCAGGAGGTAATACAAATGCTACTGCAGAACATACAATTGGTTTAATTTTTGCATTACAAAGAAAAATTACTGTTGCCAATGTGACAACTCATAATGGTCTTTGGGAAAAAAAGAAATTAAAAGGAAATGAAATTAAAGGTAAGAAAATTGGTATTGTAGGTTTTGGTAATGTAGGCAAAAGAGTTTCAGAAATATCTAATGTATTAGGAATGCATGTTTCAATATTTTCTTCATACTTTGAAACAATTAAGAATAACTATCCTGAATATAAATCTTGTTCTATCGATGAGATTATTAAAGATTCAGATATAATTTCTTTTCACTGTAAACCCAATAAAGACGGAAATCCGATTATGAATAAAAATCATCTATCTCAAATGAAAAAAAATTGCATAATTATCAATACCGCTAGAGGTAACTTAGTTGATGAAGATGATCTTAAAAATGCTCTAGAAAAAAAAGAAATTAAAGGCGCTGCATTAGACGTTTTTAAAAATGAGCCTTTAGAAGAAAGTGGGTTTTATAATTTAGATAATATAATTTTAACTCCACATATTGCTGCTTCTACTGATGAAGCACAAATAGTTGTAGCAGAAATGGTCGCTAATCAATTTGTTGAATTTTTTAATAATAAAAAAATAATAAATTCAGTTACTTAATAAAAATTTCTGTTAAATTTTCTATGTAAGCAGATGGATTTGAGAGAATGTTACCATCTAATATATTAGCTTGATCTAAAATTAAATTTGAAGCTTTTTTATGGTCAATTTTTGTTAAATTTTGTGATAAATTTACAATCATCGGATGGTTTGGATTAATTTCAAGTATCTTTTTCGAAACAGGAGTTTTTTGATTATGCATTTTCATCAGTTTTTCCATATTTATATCCATACCAGCTTCTTCAGCAACAAGCAGAATTGGGCTTTTGGTTAATCTCTTAGATACAATAACATCAGATATAGTCTCTTTAAGCTCTGTTTTAAGTATATTGATTAAATCATTGATTTTACTATCTACTTCTTTTTTATCTTCGTCTTTCTTACTTGATTTTTCACCAACTTTTGAAACATCAACCTTACCTTTGGTTATTGATTTAAATTCTAAATCTTTAAATTTATTTACATTTTGTATCCAAAACTCATCTACTGCATCAACCATAAACAAAACTGGTATCTTTTTATCAGTGAAAACTTCTAATTGAGGGGAGTTTTTAATATGATCTTTATCAGTATTAGCAAAATAATAAATTTCTTTTTGATCTTTAGCCATTAGTTTAGTGTACTCTTCAAGAGATATTTTTTTATCATTTAAAGAATTTTCAAACCTCAAAAGCGGTAGGATCTTTTCATGATGATCATTATGTTCGTATAACCCTTCTTTCAGAACAGGACCAAAATTATTCCAAAATGTCTCAAATTTACCCTTTTCTTTCTTAGCCAAGCTATCAATTTCACTTAAAATTTTATTTGTAATACCTTTTTTTATTTTTGTAATAATAGGATTATTTTGAAGCATTTCTCTACTTATATTGAGAGAAATATCTTGTGAGTCGACTACTCCTGGAATAAAACGTAACCAATTAGGAATTATGTCTTCACAATCATCAGTGATAAAAACTTTTTGAACATATAATTTTATTTTATTTTTTCTATCAGCATTGAATAAATCCATAGGTTGATTTGTAGGAAAATAAAGTAAAGCCTTATAACTAATAACACCCTCAGCGTTATAATGAATAGTTTTTAAGGGATCATCAAAGTTAAATGAAATATTATTATAAAATTGCTTATAGTCTTCCTCTTTTATATCTTTTTTATCTTTTAGCCATAATGGACTACCTTCATTTATTTTTTCTTCTTTTTCTTTATTATCAAGGTCCTTAAGATAAATAGGAAAAGGAATATAATTTGAGTATTTTGTTATAATTGATCTTAAACGAAATGAATCCAAAAATTCATCAGCATCTTTCTTGATATTTAGAGTTATACAAGTGCCTCTTTTATCTTTTTGAGCTTCTTCTATGGTATAATTTTCTTTTCCATTAGATGACCAAAGATTTGTTTCTTCATTTTCAGCATCTTTAGAGAGCACTTCAACATTATCTGCAACCATATATGAGGAATAAAAACCAACTCCAAACTGTCCAATTGCAGAAATATCGTTGCTTTTTTTATTTTTCATTGCTTCAATAAATTTACTAGTTCCTGATCTCGCTATAGTTCCTAAATTATCAATAAGTTCATTTTTTGACATTCCAATTCCATTATCTTCAATTTCAATAATTTTTTTCTTTTTTGAAACTCTAATATTAATTTTTAAATCTTTTTCATCTTTCAAAAGATTTTTTTTAGAGAGTGATTGATATCTTAATTTTTCGCAGGCATCAGCTGAATTAGATATTAGTTCTCTTAGAAATATTTCCCTTTCACTATAAAGAGAATTAGCAACAAGATCTAAAAGCTTACTTACCTCAGCTTGAAATGTTAAATTTTCTTTAGTTTTTTCTGCCATTTTTGAAATTTAAGCATTCATATCTATAATTCAATAGTAAGCAATAATTTTTTGCCACATTTAAGACTATATAAGTAAAAGTTATGGTATTTAGGTTCATAATGAAACTTGATAATTTTTTAAAATTATTGTGCATTAAATTGTTATTTTTATATGCATGTACCTCAAATCAGTTAACAAACACTGCTGATAGTTGCATAATTTTTGATGAAAAGAAAAGCTGGTATAAAGCAACTAAAAATTCTTATGATAAATGGAATACCCCAATTGCATTCCAATTAGCAGTTATAAAACAAGAATCGTCATTTACTCAATTTGCAAAACCGAAAAGAAAAAAATTTTTAGGTTTAATACCAACCTCTAGACCATCAACTGCTTTTGGTTATGCACAAATAACAAATCCCACTTGGGATTGGTATAAGAATAAAACTGGAAATCAAAATGCATCAAGGGCGAATTTTAAAGATGTAACCGATTTTATTGGCTGGTACACAACTCAGTCCGAAAATATGATTGGAATTTCAAAAAATGATTACTATAATCAATATTTAGCATACCATGAAGGTCAAAACGGATGGTCGAAAGAGACATTTAAAAGTAAAGATTGGTTGATTGATGTTGCTAAAAATGTAGAAAGAAATACTAAGATGTTTAATAAACAACTAAAACAATGTGAAGAAAAACTAAATAAAAAAGGTTTCTTCGGATTACTATAATGCCAATTTTAAACAGCATAAATCAAATGCAAGATCAGATGACAGAATGGCGTCAGGATTTACATAAAATTCCTGAGATAGGCCTTCAAGAATTTGAAACATCAAAATATATCAAAAATAAGTTAAGTGAATTTAATATTAAATTCAAAGATGGTTACGCTAATACAGGTGTTGTTGCTTGGGTAGATGGTAATGAAGTTACTAATGATAAGACAATTGGTTTAAGAGCAGATTTTGACGCTCTTCCTATGCCAGAACAAAACGAATTTAATCATAAATCACAAAATAAAGGTATGATGCATGGTTGTGGTCACGATGGACATACCACAATGCTTCTTGGAGCAGCGAAATATCTAAGTGAAAATAATAATTTTAATGGAAGAGTATATTTCATTTTTCAACCAGGAGAAGAAGGTTTTGCTGGAGGAGAAAAAATGATTCAAGATGGTATGTTCGATGATTTTAAAATTGATGAAGTTTATGCACTTCATAATTGGCCTGAGTTACCTTTAGGTACGTTTGGTGTAAATAGTGGACCAATGATGGCAGCAGTTGATGAATTTGATATTACTGTAAAAGGAAAGGGTGGTCATGCTGCATCACCTCATCTAGCAATTGATCCTGTAGTAATTTCTGCACAAGTTATTTCTGCTGTTCAAACAATTATAAGTAGATCCACAGATCCTGTTGATAAAGCTCTTATAAGTATTACAAAAATTAATGCTGGTACAGCTTATAATGTAATCGACGATCAAGTTAAAATGGGCGGGACCATTAGAACTTTTCGAAGAGAAACTAGAGCATATATAGAGAAAAGATTAAAAGAATTATGTAAGGGTATCGCGGATGCACATGGTGCAGAGATTAAAATTGATTTTGATTTAGTAAATAAATATCCACCTACAATCAATTCTAAAGAAGAAACAAAATTCGCAGCAAATGTAGCTAAAGATTTAGTTGGTGATGATAAAGTTATTACTGATATTGATCCGTCAATGGGAGGAGAAGATTTTTCATATTTGTTAGAAAATAAACCTGGTTCCTATCTTTATCTTGGTCAAGGAGATGAAGAACATAGTGCTCACCTTCACACAACTAGATATGATTTTAATGACAATTTATTGCCTATTGGTGTAAATTTTTGGGTAGACTTAGTTCAAAAATACTTTTCAAGATAATTTTATTTAATGTTGAATTTTAGTGCGGTTTATTCAATTATCGCATTTAGGATAAAAGAATTTCTTCAAGAGTATCATTATTCTTTATTAGCTCCTCTAACTACAAATCTTTTATTTATATTAGTATTTCTTACAGTAGAAAATTATTATTCACTCTCAATGGACTCTGGTTCTTTTGTTGAATTCATTGCTCCAGGATTAATTATTATGATCGTTGCACAAGAAAGTTATGACAATTCGTCTGCCACTTTAATTCATATGAAGCAAATTGGCTCTTTAGATGATTGGCTAATGGCACCTGTATACAGGGTTGAAATACTTATATCGTTAATATTAACATCTTTAATTATTGGGATCATTTTAGCTCTATTTAATTTTCTTATTTTTACTTTTTTAATAGATATTGAAATATATAATTTTTTTTATTTTTTTTATTATTTATTTTTAGTTATTATATTTTTTTCCTGTTTAGGGTGTTTTGTTGGGCTAATTTTTAATTCATGGGATTCACAAAGTTCATTTTCAAGTTTTTTTGTTGCTCCAATTAATTTTTTATCAGGAACATTTTTTTCAATTAATTATTTGCCTGAAAATTTTAAATCCATTCTTTTATATAACCCATACTATTATGTTGTAAATTTTTTTAGAAATTCTTTTAAGGAAGAATTTAATTTTAATATTTATGAAAATTTATTTGTATTAATTTTTATTTTTACTTCTTTAAGTATAACTTGTTTTATTTTTTTTAAAGGTTTTAAAGTTATTAAATAAATATTTTTTTAAATTTTAAAGAAATAAAGATTAAATAAATTGTAACAAATATTGCCGCATAAATTGTAATATCAATAATTATTAAATTATTTGCAGAAAATTCATTTTGTAATCTTGAATATATTAAAGCTGAAGTCTGTATTACTGATGTAATAATAATAACATTGAGTATTCTAATTGAGCCTTTTGTATTTAAGTAGATCAATAAAAGACCAATAAATAAAAGACCTGTTATAGCTCCACCAAGATTTCTTAGCCATGCAATATTAGTACTTTCAGCAACAGTTAAATTGACGAAACTATATGGAAAAAATAAAAAATATATTCCGTAAATTAAAGAAAAAATTGATAAAAATAATATGCTTAATCTGATCATCTACTAAAAACTATTTATTAAGATATAATTAGTATTGCAAATTAATTTTTACTAAATATAGAAAATATATGATCCGATTGTTAATAGTTTTAATTGTTATAGTAATTATACTATTTATATTGAGATCAAGAGCCAAATCACAATATAACAATTATGGTAATTTTTATAGAAATTTAATTCTGATTGTCATAATTGGAGGTATAATCTTCTTCCTTGCAACAACTGGAAAATTCTTAATACCACAATTATTAAACCTTATTAAAGTTGGTTTACCATTCTTAACAAAATTAATAGGAATATAATGAAATATTTTTCAATCAATGATCTGCCATTAAACGACGAAATGATTAATTTTTGGAATAATAATGGATATTTGGTTATTGAAAATTTCAACACAGATAAAGAGTGTGATGAATTAATGGAAAGATCATCATATCTTATCGAACATAATAATTTTAATAATCAAAAATCTATTTTTGATACAGTCAATCAAGCTCATAATGATGATAGTTATTTTTTAGAATCAGGAGATAAAATTCGTTTCTTTTTTGAAGAAAAAGCTAATTTAAATGATGACAGTATAGAAGAAAATAAACATTTTATTGTAAATAAAATAGGTCATGCTTTGCACGACTTAGATAAAGTTTTTTATAACTTTTCTCATAAACAAAAACTTCAAGATATTGCTTTATCACTTGGTTTCTCAAAACCAAAATTATTACAGTCTATGTATATTTTTAAGCAGCCTAAAATAGGAGGTGAAGTAGTATGCCATCAAGATTCCACTTTTTTATATACTGAGCCAGAAAGTACTATCGGTTTCTGGTTTGCATTAGAAGACGCAAATAAAACTAACGGATGTTTACAAGTTGCAAGTGGAGGTCATAAAGGGCCATTAAGAAAACTTTTTAAAAAAGTAGATGGTAAAATGCAAATGATAGATCTAAATGATGAACCATTTCCTGAAACTGATACTTTTGTAGAAGTAAAAAAAGGATCACTTGTTTTATTACATGGTAGACTTCCTCATTATTCATGTGAGAACACAAGTTTAAAATCAAGACATGCTTACACAATTCATGTAATTGATAATAACAACGAATATCCTGAATGGAATTGGTTACAAAGATCTTCAATACCTCTTAAAAGTTTTATTAATGACTAAAAAAATAATTTTAGATTGTGATCCAGGTCATGATGATGCTGTAGCAATAATGTTAGCTGCTTCCTCTAAAGAGATAGACATACTGGGTATCACCTGTGTCGGTGGAAATAGTGGTTTAAATAATACAGTAAATAACGCTCTTAAAGTTTGTACGTTAATTGAAAGAACGGACATTAAAGTTTACTCTGGTGCAAATAAACCTATTCATTATGAATTATTTACAGCTGAATATGTTCACGGAAAAACCGGATTAGATAAAAAAGGTGATCCTATAATAATAGATACAAATTATAAACCTCAAGAAAAACATGCAGTTGATTTCATAGTAGAAACTTGTAAATCTTCAACAGAGCAAATTTATTTATGTCCAACAGGACCTCTTACAAATATTGCCTTAAGTTTAAAAAAAGATCCGTCTATTAAAGAAAATATAAAAGAAATAGTTTTTATGGGTGGAGCTGCTATGTGCTTAGGAAATACTACACCATCAGCTGAATTTAATATTTATGTGGATCCACATGCGGCTAATATTGTTTTAGAATCAGGCATTCCTTTAACAATGATGGGTTTAGATGTTACTCATCAGGTAAATGTAAATTCAAAAATTATCAAATCAATGAATGAAAATAAAAATAAAAGTTCTAAGTTTTTTGGAGAACTAATGGAATTTTATACAATATTTCATAAAGAATTATACGAAACTGAGGAAACTCCTTTGCATGACCCATGTGTTATTGCATATTTATTAGATCCATCTATTTTTATTGGAAAAGAAGTTAATGTCACAGTTGAAGAAAATTCTGAATTAACAAGAGGGGAGACTGTAGTTGATTGGCTAGGTGTTACTAAAAGACCAGTAAATTGTTTTGTGATGAATGAAGCTAATGATGAAAAATTTTTTCAATTACTTAAAGCTAAATTATCGTTATTACCTTAACTATAAAAACTCTTTGCAATCTTTCCAGCTAAATTCGCATTATTAATTATTAAAGATACATTAGCATTTAGCGTTTCATTTTTTGATTGTTCGTTAATTTCTTTTATGAGAAACGGGGTTAATTCTTTTCCACTAATATTATTTTTATCAGCTTTTATTGTTGCATTATTTATCCATTTTTCCACGTCATTTTTATTAAGTGATTTTTCTAATGGAACTTTATTAAATATGAGAATTGATTTTTTATTTCCCATATTTTCATTGAGTTTTAAAAAAGAAGAAATTTCATGAATTTCATCAAATTTATTATCGACTTTATTTTCTGTTTCTTCATACCAAAAACCAGGCATATAATTTGTTTGATAACCAATTCGTGTAATTCCTAAAGTTTCTAGAAATTCATTTGTTTTACTTAAATCTAATATAGATTTAGCACCACTACAGATTACATAATTTGAATTCTCAGAAAGTGCATATAGATCTGCAGATACATCATTGGTATTTTCAGCATTTAGATGCACACCACCAATTCCTCCTGTTGCAAAAAATCTTATTTGCAATTTAGAAGCTATAGAAATTGTACTTGCTACTGTTGTAGCGGCATTTTCTTTATTAAATATTGATAAATTTATATTGTGGTTTGAAACTTTTTGTACATTTTTCTCTTTTGCTAATATTTGAATATCTTCTTCCGATAATCCTATTTTAACCTTACCTTTAATTATTCCTATTGTTGCAGCAATTGCACCGTTATCTTCAACAGCCTTTATAGACTCATTTGCAACTTTAATATTTTCTGGATAGGGCAATCCATGACTAATCAATGTACTTTCTAAAGCTACTATCGGTTTTTTTCTATTTATTGCTTCTTGAACTTTTTTACTTATATCAAATATTTCATGCATACTATTGTACAATCACTCTCTTAGAAAGATTTTTAATTTTTAAAAAATCACTCTTAGTTTTTAGACTTTTACCACTAGCATAATAAGACCCGCATGCTACAGAAGTTTTCAAAATATAATTCATTTTTTCATTTATACTGAACAAATACAGCATCATAGCTGCTAGTGCGTCTCCAGCTCCATTTTCGTTTACTACTTTGATTGATGGGGGTTTTATTTTTTTTATAAATTCATTACTTCCAAAGATTACATTATTTTTTGAATTAGTAGTAATTATTTTTATTTTTTTATTTTGTTTTAATATTTTTTTTACACCTAATATTATATTTGAAGAATTTGTAAGTTTAAGTAACTCTGCTTTATTTAAGAATATAAAATCAACTTTATTTATAATCCTTTTAATTTTTATAACTTTATGCACTGATGTTGCGCACACTATAATTTTATTTTTTTTTGATAGTTTATTTATTGATTTTTCCAAATAGGTTTTAGAAAAATTTAGATCAAATATTATATTTTTATTCTTGATGTTTGGTATTTTTAAAGATTTATTATTTTCATATTCATCTGTGTTAGCTAATCCTAATAAAAATTTATTATTTTTATCTGATAAAGCTAAATAGTATCTATCTGCATAATCTTTATTCACTTGATGAACATAGATTTTTTTTGAGATTTTTTTTCTAATCTCTTCATTGATAGCTAAACTATAAAATCTTACATCAACAAAATTCGAAAGCAATTCTGCAATATTGTACGCCACTCCACCAATTCTGCTTTTTTGTGTAATTTGATTAGATCTAAAATTAATAATATTTTTTTTAAGATTTAATAAATAATCGTGATGAATTGCCCCAATACAAACAAAAATGTTTTTAGATTTCAGCATTATGAATTATACACCTTTTATGTCAGTTTTTGATGTTGATCCACCTATTATTGATAAAAAACATTTAATTAAATGGTTAAAGATTAATTTTTCTTTCTTAAGAAATAAATTACTCAAAATTAAACAACTTGATAGTGAAAGGGATATAAATTTTATTATATTCATAAATAATAAAAAAAAATATGTATTAAAAATTTCAAACCCATCAGAAAATATAAATATATTAAAATACCAAGATAGATTAATTAATTATTTACGAAGTGATCTTAGTCTTAAATCTTTTATACCAAGAATACACCATACAAAGATTGGAAAATATTTAGATAAAAAAAATAGAGAATGCTTTGTTAGGATCTTATCTTATATTGAAGGGCGAATGTATGGAGATACAAAAAGTAACGATAAAATTGAAAATTCTTTAGGTAAGTTACTTGGAAAAGTATCAACTAAGTTGAAATCATTTAACGATATAGATGCCCATAGAAATTTTATTTGGGATCCATCAAATATAAAATGGATTAAAAAAGACATTAATATTTTTACTGGTTCAAAAAAATTAATTTTATTAAAATGTTTTTCAGAATATGAAAAATTTGTAAAAAATAATTTAAATAAATTAAGATATTCAATAACTCATTCAGATCCAAATAATTATAATATTGTTATTAAAGAAAACAATGTTTGTGGTTTACTAGATTATGGAGATTCTATTTATTCTCCAACAATAAATGATTTAGCTATATGCCTTTCATATGCATTAATGAACAATGATAATATTTATCTTACACTTAAAAATATAATAACAGAGTACAATAAACAGTTTTCTATTAATGAGGATGAAATTAATTCATTAATATCATTATGTAAGTCAAGACTTATGATTACTGTTGTAATGGCAAAAAAACAAAGAATTAAATACCCATCAAATCAATATTTAAGCATTAGTGAGAAAGATGCATGGTCTTTATTAGAAAAATTAGACAAAATTCCTATCAATTTTTTAATATTTATTGTTCGCGAAATATGTGACTTTGATATTATTCACCATCATAATGAAATTATAAATTATATAAATAAATTCAACTTTGGTAATATTTTTAACTTTAATTTACTTGATAAAAATAAATCTATCTTAAAATTAAGTTCTGATTCACCTTTATTGAAAGGTAACCCAGATAATAGTTCGCTTAAAAAAAGAGTTAATAGAATATTTAAAGAAGATAATTCTCGTATAGGTATAGGTTTATACAATGAAAAAAGAAAAGTTTATAAGGGACCTAACTTTATTTCTGAATTAAATACGAATGAAAGACGTAATATTCACTTAGGAATTGATATTTTTATTGATCAGGGAACAGATTTATTTGCTCCAATAGATGGTAAAATTATAATTTTAAAAAATAATAATTTTAAATATGACTATGGCCCCACTCTAGTTTTAGAACATAGTTTTAAAAAATATAAATTTTATACTCTATACGGTCATTTATCTAAAATAATGTTTCAAAAACTAAAAATTGGAAAAAAAATTAAGAAAGGTGAATGGATTGGTAAAATTGGTAATTCTAATGAAAATGGAAAATGGTTACCACATTTACATTTTCAAATTATTTTAGATTTATTAGGACATGATAAGAATTTTCCAGGAGTAGGTGAAGAATTTTTATTCAAAATTTGGAATAAAATTTCACCTGATCCAAATTTAATTCTACGAATTCCAAAATCTTTTTATTCTAATAATAATAATAATTTTAAAGATACTTTAAAGAAAAGAAGAAAAAATATTTCTGATAATTTATCAATTTCTTACAAGAAACCTCTTCATATGCTTGAAGCTAAAGATCAGTATTTTTTTGATAGATATGGCAGGAGATACTTAGATTGTGTAAATAATATTTCCCATGTTGGACATTCAAATTCCTATGTCCATGAAGCTATGATTCAGCAAAATTTAAAACTTAATACTAATACGAGATATCTGTACGATACAATTAACGATTATAGTGAATTACTTTTAAGTAAGTTTCCAAAGAAATTAAATAAGATATTTTTTGTATGTACAGGATCTGAAGCTAATGATTTAGCTTATAGAATAGCCCAAACTTATACTAGTGCAAAAGATGTCTTTGTGATGAACAATGCTTATCATGGGCATACCAATGCTTTAATTGATATAAGTCCATATAAATTTAATAGTAAGGGTGGTTTGGGTAAAAAAGATTATGTGCATGTATTAGACATGCCTGATCCCCTAAGAGGTAAGTGGAGATATCAAAATTCAAATTGGATTCAAAAATATATAGATGAAGCTAAAACCGTAATTAGAAATAAAATTAAAGAAACCAATATTGCATGTTTTTTTACTGAAAGTATACTTGGTTGCGGCGGTCAAGTAATTCTTCCAAAAAATTATTTAAAAGAAATATTTTCAGAAATTAGAAGAAACAATGCATTATGTATTGTTGACGAGGTACAAACTGGTTTTGGACGTGTTGGAAGACATTTTTGGTCATTTGAAGAGCATGATGTCGTTCCTGATATAGTAACCTTGGGCAAACCTATGGGCAATGGTCACCCTATAGCTGCTGTTATAACTACAGAAAAAATTGCTTCAACTTTTAATAACGGGATGGAATATTTTAACTCATTTGGTGGTAATCCTGTTTCCTGTGCTATCGGTAAAGCAGTATTAGAGACTATTGATAATAATAAATTACAAAAAAATGCTTTGTTAGTTGGTAATTATTTTTTAAAAGAATTAAAAAAAATCCAACTTAAATATAAAAAATATGTTAGTGAAGTTAGAGGTAGGGGGCTTTTTTTAGGAATAGATATTATTCAGAATAGTAATGTTTCTAAACCAAATAAAAAATTAGCTAAACTGCTTATTAATTATATGAGAAATCAAGGTATTTTATTGAGTACTGATGGACCTTATGACAATGTTATTAAAATAAAACCACCTCTTGTATTTACAAAATTAAATGTTGATCAGGTATGTAAAAACTTAGAAACTTTCTTTAAAAAATTATAAAATATATTCCATAACTAATCATTAGCAGACCAATGGTTAGATCAATCCAAAACCAAGTTTTATTTGAATAAATATATTTGGATAAAAACTTTGACATATATCCCAAAGAAAAGAAAAACAAAAAACTAGCTGAAATTGCTCCAACGCCAAATGAAAATTGATCATTAAAATTTGTTGATAATGATCCCAGCAAAATAATTGTATCTAGATAAACATGAGGATTTGCGTATGTAATAAGGAATAAGGTAATTAATACTTTTCCGTATTCGTTAATTATATTTAATTTTTTATTTATATCTTTAATTTGATTTAATTTTATAACTTTATTTAATCCATAAAATATAAGCCAAATTCCACCTAATACTTTTATTATTACTATGATACTTGGATTAATTTGAACGATATAATTAGATAGATATATTCCAATTACAATTAGTAAACTGTCAGATAGACTGCAAAATAAAGTAACTGTAAAAACATAAGATTTTTTAAGCCCTTGTTGAATTACAAATAAATTTTGCGGTCCTATGGCTATAATTAATGTTCCTCCAATTATTAATCCTTGGATAAAATCATAAATATACATATTGCCTTAAATTATAATTACACTATTTTAAAATCATGCACAAAATTATATTGTTTAGTTTGTTTATTTTATTATCAAAAAGTGTTTTTGGAGAAATGATAAAACCAGACCCTTCAATTAGTCCTAAAGAAGTTATTTTAATTCAATTAAAAGCACTACAAAATAATAATTCACCTTTTGACGATGCCGGTATTGAACAAACTTGGGAATTTGCACATCCAAACAATAGAATGTACACAGGTCCTCTAGACAATTTTATTAGGATGATTAAAAATCCATCCTACTCAATGATGATTGATCACTTAGAACACAATATAATTCCAGTTCAGGAACAAGAAAAAAGTTCATATTATTTTGTAGAGCTTACAGATATCAATGGAAAAAAATTTGGTTTCGAATGGACAGTAGAAAAAGTAGAGCAAAACGGTGAGTTTAAAGATTGTTGGATGACTGTCGGTGTTTCTAGACCAATGCCTTTATCACAAGCATCATAGTGTGTGGAAGATTTACAAGTATTGAAGATAAAGAAAAAATTATAAACCTATTTCCTAACTCTGAAGTTTTAAATTATGCAAATAAGTCTTACAATATATCACCGTCTAATATTGTTAATATTGTTTATGAAAACAATCATAAACTTTTAATAGATACTTTTATTTGGAGTTATAGTTTTTTTAGTAAACAAAATAATGTTACTCAATTTGTTATTAATGCAAGAATTGAAACGATTAATGATAAATATTTATTCAAAGAATCATTTACTAAAAGAAAATGTCTTATTATTGCAAATGGATACTATGAATGGAAAAATACAAATAATCAAAAACAACCGTATTTAATATCAATTCCTAGAAATGAATTATTTTTTTTTGGTGGAATTTGGAGGGAAGAAATAAGAGATAATAAAAAAATGAATGTTGTCTGTATCATTACTAAGGAAGCAAATGAAAACCTTTCCCATATACATAATAGAATGCCTCTTATTATGTCTCATAATGAGGGTCTTGATTTTCTTAATGATAATAAAAATGAATTCCTACATAAAAACAAAAGTATTATCGAGGATGATTTAGACTTTTATCCAGTATCAAAAATTGTAAATAATCCAAAAAATAATGATGAAAATTGCCTTAAGGAAATATCTTTATAATATTTAAATTTTTTTATCGCTTTTATAATATTAATCAAATATATAATTTTTTTTTAAATGAGCCATTTATTTTATAAACCTGCTAAATCTAGATTACACAGAAGTGAATTGGCAGTTCCTGGTTCTAATCCAAATATGTTTGAAAAAGCATTAAAATCAAATGCCGATTATATTTTCTTAGACCTTGAAGATGCAGTATCTCCAAATGATAAAATTGATGCAAGAAGAAATGTTATTAATGCAATAAAAGAATATAATTGGAAAGAAGAAGGTAAAACAATCTCTATAAGAATTAACGGTTTGGATACACACTATATGTATCGTGATGTAATTGAAATTATAGAAGAGGTAGGTGATAGGGTTGATACATTATTAATTCCAAAAGTAGGCTCATCATCTGATGTATATATGGTCGATTGTTTGCTTAATCAAATTGAGCAAAATAAAAAATTTGAAAATAGAATAGGTTTAGAATGTTTAATTGAAACAGCACTAGGAATGTCTAATATTCAATCAATTGCAAAATCAAGTTCAAGACTAGAAGCATTACATTTTGGAGTTGCAGATTATGCAGCAAGTATGCGCGCAAGAACCGTTGTTATAGGGGGGTTAAATCCTGATTACCCTGGAGATCAATGGCATCATGGCTTATCAACATTAGTAATGATTTGTAGATCATATGGCTTAAGAGCAATAGACGGACCTTTTGGTGATTTTAATGACAAAGAAGGATATCTTGATGCAGCAAAAAGAGCTGCAGCAATTGGTTTTGAGGGTAAATGGGCAATACATCCATCGCAAATAGATTTAGCTAATGAAGTTTTTTCTCCACCCAAAGAAGAAATAGATAAAGCAAAAAGAATATTATTAGAATTAGAAAAAGCAGCTGCTGAAGGAAAGGGCGCTGCTCAGCTTGATGGAAGAATGATAGATGCTGCATCTGCTAGAATGGCTGAAAATATTGTAAATATTAATAAGTTAATTGAAAGTAAGTAATGGACATACACGAATATCAAGCAAAAAAAATATTGTCCGATTTTGGTGTTAAAATTCCCACTGGTGGTATTGTTTATAGTCCAGAAAATGCAGAAAATAAAGCGAGAGAAATTGGAGGTTCTAAATGGGTTGTAAAAGCACAAGTTCACTCTGGTGCTAGAGGTAAAGCGGGTGGAATTATAATATGTAATTCTCCGTTAGAAGTTGCTGATGCAACTGATAAATTGTTAGGTAAAAAATTAATTACAAACCAAACTGGTCCAGATGGGAAGATAATAAATAGAATTTATATTGAAGAAGCAACTGATATCAAACATGAATTATATTTAGGTTTAGTGTTTGATAGATCTTCAGAAAGTATTATGGTTGTAGCCTCAACAGAAGGTGGAATGAGTGTCGAAGAAATTTCAAAAGAAAAACCTGAAACAATTATACGATCTAAAATAGAAGTAGCAGTTGGTATTCAACAATTTCAAGCAAGAGAAATAGCTTTTGGTTTAGGAATTGAATCCAAATTGATCTCAAGAGCTGCAAATACAATTATTGGTTGTTATAAAGCTTTTAGTGAGCTTGATGCAACAATGGTTGAAGTTAATCCATTAGTTGTATCACACCAAGATGAAATATTAGCATTAGATTGTAAAATGAGTTTTGATAATAATGCAATGTTTAGAAGAGACGAAATTGCAGAACTTAGAGATAAAACACAAGAAAATTCAAATGAAGTTTATGCTTCTGACAGAGGAATGAATTATGTAAGCTTAGATGGGAATATTGGTAATATTATTAATGGTGCTGGCTTAGCAATGGCTTCAATGGATATGATAAAACTTGCTGGTGGTGAACCTGCAAATTTTTTAGATGTTGGCGGAGGTGCAACACCTGAAAAAATAGTTAAAGCTTTTAAATTAATCTCTATGGACACAAAAGTTAAGGTAATATTAGTTAATATCTTTGCAGGGATTAACAGATGTGATTGGGTTGCAGAAGGAATTGTTCAAGCTTTATCAAAAATTGAAATTAAACATCCTTTAGTTATACGTTTAGCTGGAACTAACGTCGAAAAGGGAAATGAAATACTTAAAAAAAGCAATATAAATTACATTGAAGCATCAACTTTAGAAGATGCAGCAAATAAAGCAGTGAAGGCTCTTGGATAATCATGTCTATAATCATTCACAAAAATACAAAGATTTTAGTCCAAGGATTCACTGGAAAAATTGGAAGTTTTCATACTGAAGAAATGATTAAGTATGGTTCTAACGTTGTTGGCGGTGTAACACCTGGCAAGGGTGGTATGACTCATTTAAATCTTCCTGTTTTTAATACTGTTAAAGAAGCTGTAGATCAAACTGGAGCATCAACATCAATTTTATTTGTCCCACCAGCCTTTGCAGCAGATTCAGCAATGGAAGCTGCTGATGCAGGTATTAAAACGTGTGTGGCTATTACTGACGGTATTCCTTCTCATGATATGGTTAAAATAAAAAGATACATGAAAAGATATCCAAAAGATAAAAAAATGGGATTAGTAGGTCCGAATTGTGCAGGAATAATTAGCCCTGGTAAATCTATGTTAGGTATTATGCCTGGCCACATTTACAAAGAAGGTAAAATAGGAATAGTTAGTAGATCTGGTACTTTGGGATATGAAGCTGCACAACAACTTAAAGATTTGGAAATTGGTGTTTCAACAAGTGTAGGTATAGGAGGCGATCCAATAAATGGAAGTTCTTTTAGAGATATAATTGAAAAGTTTGAAAATGATGATGAAACTATTGCAGTTTTAATGATAGGTGAAATAGGTGGTCCACAAGAAGTTGAAGCTGGACAATTTGCTAAAGAAAATATGAGTAAACCGGTGATTGCGTATATAGCAGGACTAACTGCACCTAAGGGTCGTGTGATGGGCCATGCTGGCGCAATTGTTTCTGCTTATGGTGAAAGCGCAATAGAAAAAGTAGAACTTCTTAAAGAGTGTGGAGTTACAATTTCCAAAAACCCTTCTGTAATGGGTGAAACTGTTAAAAAAGTATTAGTAGAAAATAATTTGAATTAATATAATTAAAAAATAATGAAATTTTTATATAAAAATGAATTCTGGATGTTAATATTTTCTCTAGGTGTTCTTTATTGGTTATTTAATCCATCAGTCTTAACAACCTTAGTTATGATTGTGCCATTACTATTGGCCGTTTCTTCCCGTAAATAAAGCTAAGTTTTATACTTACTGATGCATGATCGTTAATCGTATTTATAGTTAAAAAATGAAATTATATCTTATTAGACATGCAGAGTCAGAAGCTAATGCAGCATCAGATTTAGATAATCCAACTTATTATTATGATGCAAGAATTACTCAAAGAGGAGTTGAGCAAGCAAAAAAATTAAATACTAGAATTAAAAATCTCAAATTTGATAATTTTTTTTGTTCCCCCTTAACAAGAACATTGGAAACATTCTCTATTGTTTTTCCATCTAATAAACCTGTAATTGAACCTTTGATAAGAGAACATTTGTACCACTCATGTGATGTAGGAAGACAACCAAAAAAATTAAAAAAAGAATTTAAGGATTTTGATTTTAATAATTTAAATGATTTTTGGTGGAATAATAACAAACCTATTAATGAAAAAAAAATTATACAAGAGTCTCACAATGATATTAAAATGAGATTAAGGTCTTTTCTGCTATCTATCCAAAACCTTAATTTAAAAAAAATTGTATTAGTCAGTCATGGTACATTCTTAAGTCAAATAACTGAATATATGCTGGATAACTGTGAGATATACGATTGTGAGTACAATGAGGTATACGAAAAATTTTTTTAATTTAATTCTTAATAAATAAAAGTCTAAAACATCTCATTTATTATCTTATCTAATTTTTGTGTTACTCTATCAATTATTTTTTTTCCTATCTGTGCATTGGATTTTCTAGGATCTCCAATAATTCCACTTTTATTTAATTCTTTAGTTACCCAAGCTTTCTTAATATTTTTTTCATAAGAAATGGTTTTAGATGATAAATAATCGGGAGATAATCTATGTTTAGAAATTTTAGATTGCCTAACTAGGTTTGGAAATAAATATAACATAATAGATGTTTCAAATTCTCCACCGTGATAACCAAAGTCTTTTTCTTTACTTGATATAATTCCTTTAAATTGATCAAATAAAAAATATGTACCTTTTACTATGTTTACCTTAAATTCTGATTTCAATTCTTTAGCAATAATATCTATATGGCTAATTTGTCCACCATGACTATTTAAAAGTAATATATTTTTAAATTTCAATTTACATACATTTTCTAAAATTGATAAAGAGTGCGATATAAATTCCAATGAATCAATACTTATTGTTCCATCAAAATCTGTATGTTCAGCAGCTGAACCAAAATATATTTCAGGCATAATCAAATATTTGCTTGAATTATATTTTTTATTGAATTCTAATAATATTCCTTCAAGAATTTTTTTATCAGTATTTAATGGAAGATGCGGACCGTGTTGTTCTATTGATGAAAATGGGAAAATTAAAACTGTTTTTCTATTTATTTTTTTAATTTCATTTGTTGTTAATTCTTCCCAAAAGTTTGTTAGCATTTTTTTATTATACATTTATAAGTAAATTATGAAATCTTATTCTTTATGGATTGATAAAAAAAAACAAGCTAAAATTTATCAAAAAAAACTTGTTTACAATAAAAACAACAAAACAGTTTTAGTTAAAACTATTTACTCAGGTATTAGCAAGGGAACTGAAAAATTAGTTTCATCTAAAAGCGTAAGTAAGGATCAATTTGAATTAATGAAAGCCCCTTTTCAAGAAGGTTCTTTTAATTTACCTATAAAATACGGATATATAAATGTTGGAAATATTATCGATGGTCCAAGGAAATATATAAATAAAAAAATATTTAGTCTTTATCCTCATCAAGATTTGTATGAAATTTCTATTCAAAATTTAATTTTTCTACCAAAAGGAAATTTGAGAAAATATATTCTAACTGCAAATATGGAAACAGCAATTAATATCTTTTGGGACGCTCAATCTAAAAGTAATAACAAAATTCTAATTGTAGGGCTTGGCTCTGTAGGATTATTAACTGCATTTTTTTTTAAAATTAATGGATATAAAAATGTTTATGTTTTTGATAATAATAAAAATAAAAGAAAAATTGCCAATTATTTAGGATTAAATTTTATTGATATAAGAAAGATTGAGAAAATAGATGTAGCAATAAACACTACAGCTAATTATAAAGTTTTAAATTCCTTAATGGAAAAATTATCTATCGAAGGAAAAATAGTAGAAGCTAGTTGGTATGGTAAAAATAAAGGAGAAGTTGCCTTAGGCGGGTTTTTTCATTCTAAAAGATTAAAAATTATTAGCTCACAGGTATCTAAAATACCAAAATATATGAAAAATAAATATGATTTTGAGGGAAGATTAAAATTAGCAATTAAATCTTTAAAAAATTCAAAATTAGAAAAATTAATTACTAGTGAAAGTAATTTTTTTGATTTAGAAAAAGATTACTATAAAATCCTTCAAAATAAGGATACAATAATGCATTTAGTTAAATATTAATTATGTATTCGATAAAAGTAAGAGAAAATATTCTAATAGCCCATTCTTTACCTGGAGAAGTATTTGGACCAGCCCAAAATATGCATGGAGCTACATATTTAGTGGATGCTGAATTTTTCACTGATAAACTTAATAAATACAATATAATTATGGATTTAGGAATAGTGTCCACGACATTAAAAGATATTCTTAAAATATATAATTATCAAAATTTAGATGAAATTGATGAATTTAAGGGAAAAATTACCTCTACAGAGTTTTTAGCAGAGGATATATGCAATAAGATCTTGAATAGACTAAGAAATGAATTCTCTGAAGATTACAAATCTTTAAAAAAAATTAAAATAACCTTGCAAGAATCAAATGTTGCATGGGCATCATATGAAAAAGAGGTTATCTAAAAATAAATCTGATATTTATTTTGTTTATCCAGGAAATATAAATGCAAAAACTGGAGGATACATTTATGAAAAAAATATCCTAGAATATGCAAATATAAGAGATATAAATATTAGACCAATTGCTCTAAGTGAAAATTATCCTTTTCCTACAAATAACGATATAAAATATTTCCTAAAAATTTTAGATAAAATTGATCCTGACTCTAAAATTATAATCGATGGATTAGCTTTAGAAGGAATGTATTCAATTTTTAAAAAAATACTTACTTATAATGTTATTGCGCTAATACATCATCCTTTATATCTTGAATTTAAAGGTCTAAGGTCAAAAAAATTCTTAAGATTAGAAAAAGAAAATTTCAAAAAAATAAATAAATTTATTGTGACATCTAAAAATACAAAAAATTTATTAATAAATCAATTTAATGTACTAAATAATAAAATTTCTGTAGTTGAACCCGGTATAGAAAGACTTGCAAAATATAATTTTAAAAATAATACTAAAATTCATCTTTTAACCTGTGGAAGTATAATAAATAGAAAAAATTATCTTTTTTTGTTAAAAGTTTTAAAGCCTTTAGATAATTTTATTTTAGAAATTGTTGGTGATACTACAAGAGATATTAGTTATTACAAAAAACTCAAAAAATTTATTTCTAAGAATTCAATGAACAGAAAAATAATATTTCATGGTACTATTTCAGATACAAAATTAGCTAAATTATATTCCAAAACAGATTGTTACATTTCGGTAAGTAAATATGAAGGTTTTGGTATGTCTTTAGCAAATGCATTAATAATTAAAAAGCCAATTATAACCTTTTTTACTAATACTATCTTAAATACACTAGGAAAAAAAGGTGTTATTTATTTCAAAAAATTTGAAGTAAATGATCTTAGAAATATAATTATTAAAAATATATTAAATAAAAAAAATTTTAAAAAACTAAATATTGATATTAATAAAAATAAAAGATATCTTCTTACTCCTCAAGAGTCAGCTAAGAAATTTGTTAAATTAATTTAATATGCATGAATTTCAAAATAAATGGTTAAATCTCAGAGAAACTGTCGATAGAAATTCGCGAAACAAAAGAATATTATATTTAATTAATAAATTTTTTAAAAATAAAAAAAATATTAGAATAGTTGACTTAGGCTCAGGCGCTGGATCAAATTATAGATTTCTTAAGTCACGATTATTAAATAATCAATATTGGTCTTTTGTTGATATATCACATAAATCAACAAATTATTTTAAAAAAAATATAAAATTATCATCTAAAATACAAAAAACTAATTTTAAAATTGCTGATGTAATTAATAATCTAGAAAAAATAAATTTTAATGATTATAATTTAGTCACTGGATCTGCTTTTTTAGATATTTTACCAAAAACATGGTTTAAAAATTTTCATAAATTAAATATTAATACTGAAATTGTTTACTTTGCTTTAAATTATAATGGTAATTTTAAATTTTTTCCAAAACACAATGATGATAAAAAAATTCTTAATATTTTTAATAAAGATCAAAAATCTGACAAAGGTATAGGGGAAGTTGCCGTTGGACCTGATTGTACTGAATTAATAAATAAAGTATTTAAAGGGACTCACAAAACATATGTTTTAGACTCTACATGGGATGTTAGTAAAAATTATGAATTTCAAATTTATTTCTTAAATTTTTGTAGAGAAATTATTCAAAAAAATAAACTTAACTTTGATGATTGGTTAAAATTTCGTTTAAAATGTATTAATGAAAAAAATTCTAGATTTATTTTAAATAATGCAGATTTTTTAGCTATTAAGAAATAAATTAACAATAATTTCATTTTCTAATTCATTAAAATTATGTTTTGGTCTGATAGCTTTATTGAGATTTGAAATTTCTTTTAAATTTAATGAATTAATCCCAGAACCTATTAATATTGGGGCAATCATAAATTGAAGAATATCAATGTAATTATTATTTATTAATTCTGAAATAGTTTTTGATCCTCCCTCTACTAAAATATTTTTATATTTAAGTTTTTTTATTTGCGTAATTAAGTTTTTAGTAAAATTTTTTTCTTTTAATCTTATTATTGTTGAATTATTCAATCTAATATTTTTATTACTTTTTGTAAAAATTATATTTTCATTACCGTCATTAAATATTTTATATTTGTTATTTAGTGAAAGACTACCATCGATAATAATTCTTTTTGGATTTGTGCCCTTTATTTTTCTTGTTGTTAATAGGGGATCGTCTTTTTTAATGGTATTTGAGCCTACAATAATTGCATCACTGATACTTCGTAAACAATGTAGATAAATAATACTTTTTGAATTATTTATGTAATGTGAATTACCATTATTTAATGCAATTCTACCATCAATACTTTGTCCTATCTGAGCTATAACTAATTTTTTGTTTTTTCTTAATATCGGGAGAAGGATATTTAAGATTGATTGATAAAATTTACTTATATTAATTTTAGATTCCAGATTATTATTTTTTATGTTTAAATTACTTTTTCTTTTTGATGATAAAGAAATACTATTTTTTTTAACCAATAAATATAAATCACTATTCTTTTTAGAATTTTTTATAAAATCTAGTAAAATTCCTATATTTTTTGATGTAATCATTTGTTTTTATTTCAATTATATCTATATAAAGTTTTAATGAGTTTCAAATCTAATACAGGAACTATAATAGATAGGGCAATTAACGAACTCAGGACCGGAAGACCCTTAATAATTCAGAATAACAAGGAATATTGGATGTTCTTTAATATAGAGCATTCACAAAGTAAAATTTTTAATCAATTCAATAAGCACTTAATTGATGAAAAATATCTACTTATTACTAAACAAAAAGCTCAATCAATATTTAATAAGAATATTAAAAGTAATATTTATTTTGAGATAAATCCCAAAACAGATGTAAATCAAATAATAAATTTATTTGTCAATCCTCTTAGCAATAATAAAGTAATTAAATTTACTAATATTAAAAAATTCAAATCTAAAAATTTTCATAATGTTTGTATTGATCTTTCCAAAAATGCTAAAATGATCCCATCGCTAGTTTTTAAAAAAATTAATAAAAAATATTACAAAAATATAAATGAGTTTGGATTTAAGAATGGAATTTTAATATTCGATTACAAAGATTTATTGAAGCAAAATGAATTAATTTGCGAAAGTATTAAATTAGTTTCTAGTGCAAAAGTTCCACTACCAAAAAACGAAAATTCTAATTTTAAAATATTCAAATCATATATTGGATCTGATAAACATGTAGCGATAATTGTAAATCCAAAAAAAATAAATAAAAAATCAGTTAATTTAAGAATACATTCAGCTTGTTTTACAGGTGATATTTTTCATTCTTTAAAATGTGATTGTGGTGAACAATTAAATCAATCAATCAATTACATGGTTAGAAATAATGGTGGAATTATATTATATTTAGAACAAGAAGGTAGGGGAATAGGGTTAGCTAATAAAATGAGAGCTTATTCTCTTCAAGCAAGGGGTATGGATACAATAGACGCTGATCATAATATTGGTTTCTTAGATGATGAAAGAGATTTTAATATTGCAGCTAGAATACTGAAATTATTAAAAATAAATAAAGTTAATCTTATTACAAATAACAAAAATAAAATTAATTCTATTAAGAAAGCTGGAATTAAAGTCGAAAATCAAATAAATACAAAACCAACGTTGAATAAATTTAATAAAAATTATTTCAAAACAAGAGTTAAAAAAGCTGGGTACGGTCTTAAACTAGTAGTATAATTATGAAAAAAATTCCTAAGATAAAACTTCAATTAACAAACGATAATGAGTTTGTTTCATCTAAATTAAAGAATAAAACTGTTTTATTCTTTTACCCCAAGGCGTTAACTGGTGGATGCTCAGTAGAAGTTGCAGATTTTCAAAAATATTTAACAAAATTTAATAAAATTGGCTTTGATGTAATAGGAGCTTCTAAAGATCCTGTGGATCGGAATAAAAAATTTTCAGATAAGTTTAAATTGAAATACCCACTTGGTTCTGATGAAGGAAAAAATTGTGATAAACTTGGTATTTGGATAGAAAAATCTATGTATGGTAGGAAATATTTTGGGATAGATAGATCTACATTTGTAATCGATAAAAATGGAAAAATTTTAAATTCTTGGCATAAAGTTAAAGTTAAAGGTCATGTTGAAGAAGTTTATAATTTTTGTAAGGATCAGTAAATTTTTATTTAATTTTACCTATCTCTTTTTCTCTTTTGATAACAAATAAACCACTTAACGTAATAATTATTGCACCAATAATCATATTATAAGTTGGAGTTTCACCTAGTATTAAATACCCAAAAATCATACCAAATATAATTACACTGTATCTTGCAGAGGCCGTTAATGAGAGTGGTGCATAAAAAACTGTTAATACTGAAAATAAATATCCGAATAAAACAAATATACTAGAAGCAAGAATATAATTTACATCTTCACTGCTTACTTGATAACCAAAAATTATTGAACCCAACCCTGCAAACCCAGTAATTAACAATGCTGTCACAAATGTAATTTCAACACTATTTGATTTAGTTGCTAAACTTTTTGTAGCAATATCTCTAATAGTTAAAAAAATAGCAGCTAAAATTGGTAACACTAGAAGATAATTAAATTGAAAATTTTGTGGATTTACAACTACTATCACACCTAAGAACCCAATAATAACTGCACACCATCTTCTTATTCCAACCTTCTCTCTCAAAAAAAGAAAAGCAAATATTGTGACAAAGAAAGGATTAGTCATTAAAAGTGTATAAACCTCAGATATTGGAAGTAATATTAATCCAACCAAAAAAAATAATGCCGTTAAAACTTCATAGAAACCTCTTATATGAAAACTTTTGATTGATAGTATTTTAATTAAATTTTTTTTTTCGATAAAAACTAAATATAAACCTAATAAACTTGATGTAACTAAACCTCTTAGAAAAATTACAGAATATAATGAATTGTCATCACCTATATTTTTTACAACAAGTTTGACATAACTATCATTTATTGAGAATGATAATTGACCGGCCATCATGAAAAGCACGCCTATCGTCCCAACTGAAAATAAAATCTTGCTTTTCATAATAAAAAAAAATATTTAACTGATATGTTACAAAGAAATACTTCCAGCCATTTATATGGATTTACTGACTTGAAGTCATTAAATGAAAGAGGCCCTTTAGTTATTTCTTATGGAAAAGGAATATATGTTTACGATACTAAAGGTAGTAAATATCTAGATGGGAATTCTGGACTATGGAATCAGTGTGCTGGTTTTGACCATCCCGGATTAATTGAAGTTGCAAAAAAACAGTATGAAAAATTTGCAGGTTATCATTCTTTATTTGGAAGATTATCTGAAGAAACGTTGCAGCTATCTGAAAAAATTATTGAAGTTTCACCTTTTGATCAAGGTCGTGTATTCTTTTGTAATTCAGGATCTGAAGCAAATGACACCATGGTCAAAATGTTATGGATGTTAAATGCAAGGATTGGAAAGCCAAATAGACGAAAAATTATAACAAGAATTAATGGATATCATGGCGTTACTTTAGGGGCTTCTTCAATGACAGCTAAACCATACAATAAAGAGTTTGGTTTACCATCTGAAGAATTTATTCATATTGAATGCCCTCATTATTGGAAATATGGATTAGAGAATGAAACGGAAGAAGAATTCTCTCTTAGGATGGCCAAAAATTTAGAAGAAAAAATCATCAAAGAGGATCCAGAAACTATAGCAGGTTTTGTTGCAGAACCTGTTCAAGGTGCAGGTGGATGTATACCTCCTTCAAAATCGTACTTTGATTTAGTTCAGCCTATATTAAAAAAATATAATATTCCTTTTATCGCAGATGAAGTAATTTGTGGATTTGGTAGAACTGGAAATTTATGGGGCTGTGATACATACAACATCAAACCAGATATAATTATTTCATCTAAATGTTTGACAGCTGGGTATTTTCCTATGGGTGCAGTTATAGTTAATAAAGAATTTTCAGATAAATTTGTTCAAGTATCAGAAGAAGCAGAAGAATTTCCACATGGTTTTACAGCTGGCGGTCATCCCGTTGGATGTGCAATTGCTTTGAAAGCAATAGATGTAATTATGAATGAGGGTTTATTAGATAATGTAAAATTGATGGAACCCTATTTTTTTGAAAGATTAAATGAATTTAATGATTATGAACACATTGGAGAAACTAGAGGTATAGGTCTTATGGCTGCATTAGAGATGGTAAAAAATAAAGATACAAAAGAACCATTTGAAGGTCATCTTAACATGGGAGATAAAGTTGCTAATTTATCAATTGATAATGGATTAATTTGTAGACCTTTAGGTCCTGCAATTGTTTTGTGTCCTCAATTCATAATTACTAAAAATCAAATTGATGAAATATTTGATTCTCTTCATAAAACTATAAAGCAAGTTTTTAATTAAGTTTCGTATTTAACTATAAAACCTGAATACTTAACATTACTAATGATACTATTTGGAATAACTCCTTCAACTAGAGCAAGTGATGGACCATTTTTAGATTTTTCAGTAATAGATAATATACTTTGCATATCTCCTTGAATTATGGCCTCTACTTCGTCTTTACTTTCTTTATTTTGAATATATCCATTTAATCCCAAAGAGATTGCTAAATCACTAAACCAATGTCTAAAACCTACTCCTTGAACTTTTCCTTTAATAATAAGTCGATAAGTTTTTATTTCATTTGTATTCATTGAAATATCAATATAAGTACTTTTTTTTATCATACAATCCTTCAATTCATTATATGAAAAAAAGTATAGTTTATTCTTCAATTCTTTTATTTTTTGCTGGAATTTTTTTTGTAACAAATGATGCAATAATAAACTATCTATCTCAAACAGATGTAAAATTTTATCATTTCATCTTTTATGGAATACCTATTTTTTTATGTTTCCCGTTATATTTATTTATTAATGGAACTTTAAATAAAAATATTAAATGCACTAATTATTTTCCTCCTATTTTCAGAGGTTTTTTAAATATTCCTTTGCCTTTTATTGCCTTTATAACACTTGAACAAATTAAACTTCCAGAATTCACAACATTAAATATGACTGCTCCATTAATGGGAACAATATTTGCTATTTTTTTACTTAATGAAAAATTAAATCTTTTAACATATATATCCTTGTTAATTGGTTTTTTAGGTGTGCTATTTGTTATACAGCCTGGATTTGAAAGTTTTAATATTTATTACCTAATTGTCCTTATCGGGGTATTATTAATTACAATTACAACATTTATTGTAAATAAATATAATCATGTAACTACAAATATAGGGTATTTTCTTTATGGCGGTTTCTTTGTTCACTTTATTTCAATACCTTTATTTTTAATGAATCCATTAAAAGTGACCCTTTTTGAATTTATTTTAATTTCAACTGCTGCATTATTTATTAATTCAGCAATGTTTTTTGCAACTACTGCTTTTAAGATTGCACAAAAACATTACGCATCAGTATTTAGTTTAGTTTACCTACAGGTTTTATGGTCATCATTAGTTGGAATATTTATATTTAATGAATATATGAATTTATATGCTTATATTGGAGCAATACTTATAGTTTTAAGTGGAATTGTATCATTGCCTTCACAAATAAAACAATTAAACGAAGCAAATTAATGTATAAAATCTTATTATTTTTATTTCTTTTCTTTTTTAGCTATAAATCTTTTTCTACAGAAGTTCAGATCTTAAATGAAATACTTGGCAATGGTTTAGAGGTAAAAAATCATTCAAAATTATCTGTTCATTACATCGGTAGACTTGAGGATAACACTGTTTTTGATAGTTCATATGATAGGGGGCAACTTTTTAATTTTCAAATAGGCGTAAGGAAAGTAATCCTAGGTTGGGAAACTGGTTTAATAGGAATGAAAGAGGGTGGTAGAAGGACAATTTTTATTCCATATGAGTTAGCGTATGGTGAAAGTGGTGCAGGCAGTTTGATTCCGCCAAAATCAAATCTTATTTTTGAAATCGAAGTATTAAAAGTAATTCCACCTGGCTATAAAGAAATAGATGGTTACCAATTAAAATTAGCGATGACTGATGATTTTAAAATTATAGATATTAGAAATGAAGATCAGATAACAAATAAAAATAAAATACCAGGAGCATTACAGATAACAGCATTTGATAAAAATGGTAATTTTTTTCCAGATTTTTTTGAAAAGTATAAAGAAAATGTTCAAATAGGTGAGAAAGTTATTTTTATAAGCCAAAATGGAGACGTATCTTCAATTTTAGCTAATGGATTTGTTGAGCAGCTTAATCAAGTAAATATTTATCATTTAAAGGAAGGTGTATCAGGTTTAGAAAAAATAAATTTTGATTTTGAGTAAATTAAAAATCTATTTTTTTATTATTTTCAGCTGCATAATTAATAATAAATTGCCATGCTGATCTACCAGTTCTATTACCTCTTTGTAAACTCCATTTAATTGCTTCTTTTTCAGTCTTTTCATTAAAAGGAAGTTTAAACTTTTCACAATACTTTAAAATTATATTAACAAAATCATTTTGAGAAATATTATGAAAGCCAATCCATAGACCAAAACGATCACTTAAACTTATTTTTTCTTCAACACTTTCATCTGTATGAATAGCAGAGGACCTTTCATTTTCTATCATATCTCTTGGCATTAAATGCCTTCTATTAGAGGTTACATAAAGAACAATATTTTTAGGCTGATTTTGTATACTTCCATCTAAAGTAGATTTAATTATTTTGTAATCACTATCTATCTTTTCAAATGATAAATCATCAATAAAAATTATGAAATTATAATTCTTTAAATTTGCATATTTTTCATAAATAATTTCAATATCAAAAATATTATTTTTATTTAATTGTATTAATTTTAAATTCTTATTTTTTTTATTTATTTCATTAAAAACTGATTTAATTAGGGAGCTTTTACCATTCCCCCTAGATCCCCATAACAATGCATTATTTGTAAAATTTCCTTCAGCAAAATTTATCGTATTATCATAAATAGTTTTTTTTTGTCTTTCTATTCCAATTAAAAGATCAAGATCTATAAATCTAAAATGAGTAATTATTTTAAGGTTTTTGATTTTGCTATCCCAAATAAATGCATTTCCTCTTGAGAGTGTAAAATTTGATAAAAAATTGCTTAAAAACATTATAAATACTTTATTTGATTTTTCTTATTACACAGTATAATAAATCTCTCAAATTAAATCATCATAGGTACTATTATGGAAGCTTTTGGAACATTTTTACCACTTATATTAATATTTGTAGTTTTTTATTTTTTATTAATTAGACCACAACAAAGAAAAGTTAAACAGCATAAAGAAATGCTATCCAATCTCAAAAGAGGTGATAAAATAGTAACTTCAGGTGGTATTATAGGAACTATAAATAAGGTAGCTGATAATAGGGAATTAACCCTAGAAGTTGCTGAAAATGTTGAAATAAAAATTGCATCCGGAATGGTTGCAGATTTATATGCAATGCCAGAAGTTCAAAAAAAAGAACCTCCAAAAGAAGAGAATAAAAGTAAATCTGGCTTCTCTTTATTTTCTAGAAAAAAATAAATTTTTTTATTAATGAAAAATTACCCCATCTGGAAATCATTTACAGTAGTATCATTAGTCTTATTAGGAATTATTTTTTCAATTCCTTCAATTATTTATGATGAAAATTCAGAGAATTGGTTTTTAAAAAACAAGATTAATTTAGGCTTAGACTTACAAGGTGGATCATATTTATTATTAGAAGTTCAACTAAATGTTTTATATAAAGAAGAATTAGATAATTTTGTAGATAGTGTTCGTTTGATTTCTAGAGATCAAGCTGTAAAAATTGAAAAAATTGATATTCAAGAAAATGAGGTTGTTGTTTTTTTTGGCAATGAAGAGAAGATAAAAGATATTAGAGATACTTTTTTTCAAATGTACAGAGGAGTTACTTTACAAATTAATAACAATAAACTCAGTATAAAGTTAAATGATGAATATAGAAAAATTATTCAAGATTCAGCAATTAAGCAATCACTTGAAATTGTTAGAAAAAGAATTGATGAATCCGGAACTAAAGAACCTTTAATCCAAAGATCTGGTAAAAAGAGAATACTTTTACAATTACCAGGAGTAAAAGACCCAGAAAGAATTAAAGATTTATTGGGTAAAACAGCCAAACTAACTTTTCACATCGTTGATAATGAAAATACATCTGCTCTTCAAAACAACTTAGCTCCTTTTGGAAAAATTATTGTTCCAGACATGTATGATGAAAATACAAAATATTTATTAGATAAAAGAGCGGTCGTAGGCGGAGAAAATTTAGTAGATGCCAAAGGTTCTTTTGATCAAACAGAAGGTCATGCAGTATCATTCCGTTTTGATACAGAAGGTGCACAAAAATTTGGTAAAGTTACAACAAACAATATTGGTAAAAATCTTGCTATTGTATTAGACGGTGTTGTTATTACAGCACCTAGAATTAATAGTGCTATTACAGGAGGCTCAGGTATTATAACTGGAAATTTTAATGCCCAAGATGCATCTGATTTAGCTGTATTATTAAGAGCTGGTGCATTGCCAGCGCCTTTAGAAATAGTTGAAGAAAGATCAGTTGGCGCTGGTTTAGGTGCCGACTCAATAGCTGCTGGTCAAATAGCTGCAATCATAGGTATGGTTTTAGTATGTGTATTTATGATACTCATTTATGGAACTTTTGGTGCTCTTGCTAATGTTTCATTAATAGTAAATTTATTTATAATTATTTCATTATTAGGAACAATTGGTGCAACATTAACATTGCCTGGTATAGCTGGAATTGTATTAACAATTGGAATGGCAGTAGATGCAAATGTTTTAATTTTTGAAAGAATTAAAGAAGAGAGTTTAAAACAAAAAAAAGTTTTTCAGATTATTAAAAATGGTTTTGATAGAGCTATGTCAACTATACTTGATGCCAATATTACTACTCTAATTGCTGCTGTGTTACTTTTTGCTTTTGGATCTGGCCCAATAAGAGGTTTTTCTATTACATTATCTTTGGGTGTGATAGCCTCAATGTTCACAGCTTTAATGTTAACAAACTTTTTAGTATACATGTACTTATCATTTGCAAATAAAAAGGAATTAAAATTATAATGTTTGGTTTAAATAAAATTATTCCTGTTGAGCCTAATATTAATTTTTTAGGTTTAAGAAGAAATTTCTTAATTTTTTCTATTTTAGCAATATTTATTTCAATTGGTTTATTAAGTATTAAAGGTTTAAATCTAGGTATTGATTTTAAAGGAGGTACATTAATTGAAGTCAGTACAAAAAATACTTCAATTGGTGAATTAAGAGAAATTTTATCTTCTTCTTACAGCGATGTATCTTTACAAGAATTTGGTAATGAGAATATTATTTTAATACGACTTCAAAATAAAAGTAATCAAGAAAGTATTGAAACAGTTAATTCTGTTAAAAATTTAATTCAAGACAAGGTTGTTGAATTTAGAAGATCTGAATTTGTTGGTCCCACAATCAGTTCTGAGCTTTTGTTTAGAGGATTTCAGGCTGTCTCCTTTGCATTAATTGCTATTTTAATTTATATTTGGTTGCGTTTTGAATGGCAATTTGGCTTTGGTGCAGTTGTTGCCTTGACTCATGATGTATTATTTACACTTGGTTTGCTTTCTATTCTAAACGTTGAATTTTCTCTCGCAACAATAGCAGCAATTCTGACAATTGCTGGATATTCTATTAACGACACAGTTGTAATATTTGATAGGGTTCGTGAAAATTTGAGAAAATATAAAAAGCTTGAATTAGTTGATCTATTTAACTTATCAGTTAATAATACTCTATCCAGAACTATAATGACTAGTTTAACTACACTTCTTGCATTGGTTTCTTTATTTGTTTTTGGAGGAGAGGTAATTAGACCTTTCGCTTTAACAATGATTATAGGTGTAATAATTGGAACCTATTCATCTGTTTTTATTGCGGTCCCAACTTTATTAATTTTTAAGTTTAGACCGCAAGATGAAGATGATTAAGCGTTATTTAAATTTTCTGTAACTTTTTCCCAATTAACTAAATTATTAATAAAAGCTTTTAAATAATCAGGTCTTCTGTTTCTATAATCAACATAATATGAGTGTTCCCAAACATCACATCCAAGTAGAGGAGTGTGACCATGTACGATTGGGTTTTCTCCATTAGGTGTTTTAGTAATTTCTAATTTTCCGTTATTTAAAACTAACCAACACCAACCTGATCCAAATTGTCCAATGCCTGCGTTTATAAAATCTTCTTTCATTTTTTCAACTGAACCAATATCTGCAACTATCTTATTTTCGAGCTCAGATGGAATTTTACCGTCTGGATTATTTTTCATTACTTCCCAAAAATGAACATGATTTATATGTTGTGCTACATTATTGAATACTGGAGCATTTTTTTGATAAGAGTTGATTACTATATCATTCACATTATCATCTGATATATTCTGCTCTTTAATAAATTTATTTCCATTAGTAATGTAAGCCATGTGATGCTTATCATGATGCAACTCTAAAGTTTCAGCCGACATATACGGCATTAAAGCATCTTTACTGTAGGGTAGATCTGGTAACTCTAGATTTATCATTTTATATCCTTTGATTTATAAAATTTTCTTTAAAAATTCACCTGTAAAGCTTTTTTTATTATTTGCAATATCTTCGGGGGTCCCAGTTCCAACAATTTGACCACCATTTACACCTCCTAGAGGACCAAGATCAATTATATGATCAGCTGTTTTAATAACATCAAGATTATGCTCAATAACAATTACAGTATTACCTTCATCAACGAGTGTATGAAGAATTTTAAGTAATTTTTTAACATCATCAAAATGAAGACCGGTTGTTGGCTCATCTAGAATATAAAGTGTTTTTCCTGTTGATCTTTTAGATAATTCTTTTGATAATTTTATTCTTTGCGCTTCACCACCTGACAAAGTAGTAGCCGATTGACCTATTTTTATATAATCTAATCCAACATCCATTAAGGTTTGTAATTTTTGCTTTATTGCTGGAATTTTATCAAAAAATTTATAACCCTCCTCAACAGTCATTTCTAAAACATCTGAAATGGATTTATCTTTATATTTTACTTCTAAAGTCTCTCTATTATACCTTTTTCCTTTGCAAATATCACACTCGACATAAACATCAGCTAAAAAATGCATTTCTATTTTTTTTACTCCATCACCTTCGCATGATTCACATCTACCACCCTTAACGTTAAATGAAAAACGACCTGGTTTATAGCCTCTTGCACTTGATTCATTTAAATTTGCAAACCAATCTCTTATAGGAGTAAAACATCCTGTATATGTTGCTGGGTTTGATCTTGGCGTTCTTCCAATAGGAGATTGATCAATATCAATTACTTTATCGATATGATTAATACCTTTAAAGTTAAATCGACTTTCATCTTTATTTAAAGATTTATTGAAATACTCATCTAATCTTTGATACAATGTATCAATAATTAATGAAGATTTTCCACTTCCAGATACACCTGTAACAGTAATAAAATTTCCTAAAGGTAAAGTGATATTTAGATTATCTAAGTTGTTTGTTTTTATTTTATTAAGTTTAAAAACTTTATTTTTATTAAATTTTCTTCTTTTTTTTGGAACTTCTATTTCCAATGATTTATTCAAATATTTTGCTGTCAAACTTTTATTATTTTTTAGTATTTTTTTAAGTTCTCCTTCTGCAATAATGTGACCTCCGTTAACTCCCGCTTTAACACCAATATCAATTATATGATCAGATTGTCTAATTGCATCCTCATCGTGTTCAACTACAATTACAGTGTTACCTAAATCTCTTAATCTAAATAAAGTTTCAATTAGTTGTTGATTATCTTTCTGATGTAAACCAATAGATGGCTCATCTAGGACATACAAAACCCCAGTTAAACCAGAGCCAATTTGACTTGCTAATCTGATTCTTTGACTTTCACCTCCAGACAAAGTTTTACTTGCTCGAGCTAATGATAAATAATCTAAACCAACTCTATTTAAAAATACTAATCTATCTTTAATTTCTTTAATTACTCCTTCAGCAATTTTCTTATTATTTTTATCTAGTTTAGTCTCAAGTGTTGAAAACCAGCTTAAACACTCACTTATTGATTTTTTTGTTATATTACCAATATGATTTTCATCAATTCTTACTGCTAAAGCTTTTTCATTAAGACGGTAACCATCGCAAACTTCACAGTCTCTTTCAGATAAATATTTTTCTAATTCATATTGAAGCCACCATCTTTCAGTTTCTTCATATTTTCGATCAATAAAGTTTATTATGCCTTCAAAATCATATAAAAAATTTAGCTCACTATTATCATCTCCATAAAGAATAATATTTTTTACTTTTTTTGGAATTTCATTCCATGGAGTATTTTTCTTTACTTTAAATTGTTTTAAAATTTTATCTATAGTTTCAACAAAATATTTTTTTTGATAACCAAATACTTTTGTTTCCCATGGTTTAATAGCTCCATCAGCAATAGATCTAGTTTCATCAGGTACAATCTTGTATTCATCAAAATATTTTTCAATTCCAAGACCATCGCATTCAGAACAAGCACCTTGCGGAGCATTAAAACTAAATAATCTAGGTTCAATTTCTTCAATACTAAATCCAGAAACAGGACATGCAAATTTTGATGAGAATATCGATATTTTATTCGTATCTAGATTTTCTAAATATAACAAACCATCTGATAAAGTTAACGCAACTTCTATACTTTCACTCAATCTTTGTTGGATATTTTTTTTTACAACAAGCCTATCAATTACAACATCAATATTATGTTTAAAATTCTTTTTAAGTGAAGGCACTTCATCAATATCATAGACAACATCATCTACTTTAAGTCGTTGATAACCTCTTTTTTTTAAATCTTCGATTTCTTTTCGATATTCACCTTTTCGATCTCTAACTATTGGAGATAAAATATAAATTCTTTTATCAATATTATTTTTAATTATAATATCAGTCATTTCACTAACTGATTGCGATTTAATTGGTTTACCTGTTGCTGGAGAGTAGGGAACGCCAACTCTAGCATATAGCACTCTTAGGTAATCGTAGATTTCTGTGACTGTACCTACAGTACTTCTTGGATTTTTTTGTGTAGTTTTTTGTTCTATAGATATAGCTGGTGATAGACCATCAATACTATCTACATCAGGCTTATTCATCATTTGAAGAAATTGTCTTGCATATGCTGATAGACTCTCAACATATTTTCTTTGTCCCTCAGAATAAATTGTATCAAATGCTAAAGTTGATTTTCCTGAGCCACTTACACCTGTAATTACAACAAGTTTATTTTTTGGTATTTCTAAGTTGATATTTTTAAGATTATGCTCTCTTGCACCTTTTATAACAATTTTATCTAAATTCATGAATATTAGTGTTATTTAATAACGTTAATATGTTATATGGATATATATAGAATTATTATGGTTGGTAGTGTTAATAAAACAATTTTATTAGGAAACTTGGGAAGAGATCCTGAGATTAGATCTATGCAGTCTGGATCGAAAATGGCTTCATTTTCAATTGCAACATCAAAAAGATGGAAAGATAGAAATACTCAAGAACAAAAAGAAAAAACATCTTGGCATAACATTGTTGTTTTTGGAGACGGCCTTGTTGATATAGTAGAAAAATATGTAAAAAAAGGATCTAAAATTTATGTTGAAGGAGAACTTCAAACAAGGAAATGGCAAGATAAAGATGGAAATGATAGATACACTACAGAGGTCATATTACAGGGATATAATTGTAATTTAACCCTTCTAGACAGTAGAAATAGTAATCCTCAGGTATCTGATAATTCACAAGAAATGGATCAATCTAAGCCAATTGAAGACAATTCTTTTGGAAATCAATCAGGTGATTCTGATGATTTAGATGAAGATATCCCTTTTTAAATTTTTATATTAGATATTATTATTTAATCACTGAAAAATAACGCTTTTTTAATATAATTTAATCATTTATTTATATTGGTTTAAATTATGTTTTTTGATATTAAAAAGTCTTAATTTTTCTTAGAAAACTTGGATTTTTTTAGTGCCTGACGATATAGATACATCAAATAACGATAATCAAGAAGCTACTAATATACCTTCAGTAAGTTTAGAGCAAGAAATGCAAAAATCCTACCTGGATTATGCAATGTCTGTAATAGTTAGTAGAGCACTTCCAGACTGTAGAGATGGCTTAAAACCAGTTCACAGAAGAATATTATACTCTATGAGTGAGTCAGGATACAATTTTAACAAACCATACAAAAAATCTGCAAGAATAGTGGGTGATGTAATGGGTAAATATCATCCTCACGGAGACTCAGCTATTTACAATTCTATGGTTAGAATGGCACAAGATTTTTCTATGCGATTAGAGTTAATCGATGGTCAAGGAAATTTTGGATCTTTAGATGGAGACCCTCCTGCAGCAATGAGATACACTGAAGCACGACTTGCTAAAGTATCCGAGAAGCTTGTTGAAGATATTGATAAAAACACTGTTTCGTTTCAACCTAATTATGATGATACAACAAAAGAGCCCTCAGTATTGCCTTCCCAATTTCCAAATCTTTTAGTTAATGGTGCATCGGGAATTGCAGTTGGAATGGCGACTAATATTGCACCGCATAACTTAGGAGAAGTAATAGATGCATCTTTATATCTTATTAAAAATCCAGATTGTAATATTTCAGACCTTCAAAAATATATTTTTGGTCCTGATTTTCCAACAGGAGGTCAAATAATTGGTAAAAAAGGCATAACAGAAGCTTTTGAAACTGGAAAAGGAGGGTGTGTAGTTAGGTCAAAGACTAGTATTGAAAGTTTTAAAAAGGATCGTGAAGCAATCATTCTTCATGAAATACCTTATCAGGTTAATAAATCAAAATTATTAGAAAGGATTGCGGAAATTGTAAAAAATGGAATTGTTGAAGGAATTTCAGATTTAAGAGATGAGTCAGATAGAAACGGTGTTAGGGTTGTTATAGAATTAAAAAAAGATGTAGACTCAAATATTATTCTTAATCAATTATATAAATATACGTTAATTCAAACGACATTTAATTCTAATATGCTTGCTTTAAATAAAGGTAAGCCAGAACAAATGAATTTAAAAGAAATTTTATCTTCATTTTTAGATTTTAGAGAAGAAGTAATAATAAAAAGAACATTATTTGATCTTAATAAAGCTAGAGAAAAAGCTCATATTTTAGTTGGATTGGTTGTTACTAATGAACATATTGATGAAATTATAGAATTAATAAAAAGTTCAAAAGATACGAAAGAAGCAAAAGAAAAATTAATTAAAAAGAAATGGAAAGTATCTAAACAAAATCTTAATTTTATTAAATCAGTTGAGGATGATACTGTAGAGTTAAAAAACAACACTTTTAATTTTTCTGACGCACAGGCTAAAGCTATTTTAGAATTAAGATTACAAAAATTAACTGCTTTAGAAAGAGAAGATATACAAAAAGATTTAGAAAGTCTAATTTTAGAAATTAAAAATTACCTATCTATACTTAATTCTAGGGATATTCTTCTAAAGGAAATAGAAAATGAATTAGCTGAAATTAAAAAAGAATTTGCAACCGAAAGACGTAGTGAGATTATTGATCAAGAATATGAGCAAGTAGATGATTTAAGATATATTCAACAAGAAGATATAGTTTTAACTATTTCTAATAATGGATACATTAAAAGATCACTATTATCTAATTATCGTTCTCAAAATAGAGGAGGCAAAGGTAAAACTGGTATGTCAACAAGAGAAGAAGATTTTGTAAAAGAAATCCATTTTGCAGATACTCATACTAAACTTTTAGTTTTTTCCTCATTAGGAAAGGTTTATTCTCTAAAATCTCATGATGTTCCTGAAGCTAGTTTAAAGGCAAGGGGAAAGCCTATAGTAAATTTACTACCATTTAAAAATTCTGAAAAAATATCAACTTTTCTACCATTACCCCTAGATGAAAATCAGTGGGAAAAATTTTATGTTATTTTTACAACTAAAAATGGAATGGTTAGAAAAAATAAATTAATTGATGTTGCTAAGAGTGGAAAAAGAGAATTAAGGGACTCAGGCAAAGTATCTATTAAACTTGATGAAAAAGATGAATTAATTGGTGTTAAGCTTTGTACTGTAGATGATGATATTCTACTTTCTTCATCAAATGGAAAATGTTTACGTTTTCCAGTTGAAAAATTAAGATTATTTTCTGGTTTAAATTCTTCAGGTGTAAGGGGTATAAAATTAGATAAGGGCAATACAATCATTTCTTTAGCAATTTTAAAACATTCAGTGATTGATATGAGCATTCGTCAAGAATACTTAAGGGCAGCATCCGAAAGTAGAAAAGAAACTTCATCACTCAAAAATGGATTTGAAGAATTAAATAATAATGAGGAATTTCTTTTAGCTATAACATCAAAGGGTTTTGGAAAAAGATCATCTGCTTATGAATATAGAATTTCAAATAGAGGAGGTAAGGGTATAACTGGTATTATTACATCAGAAAAAAATGGTGAAGTTGTTGATTGTTTTGTTGTTAAGAATAACGATGAGATTATTCTTGTAAGTGACAAGGGCCAAATAATTAGGGTTAATGTAAACCAAATTAGAATAGCTGGAAGATCAACAAAAGGTGTAAGTATTTTTAAGATTCCTGAAAGTGATAGAATTGTTTCTGTTTCTAGAATACAAGAATTCAAAAATGATGAATAAAATTGGAATATATCCGGGTACTTTTGATCCTATGACTGCAGGTCATATGGACATAATCAAAAGATCATTAAGAATAGTAGATAATTTAGTAATTGCTGTCGCTAATAATATTAACAAAGATTCATTATTTAGTGTTCAAGAAAGAATTAATATTATCAAAAGTGATATCAGTTCTGTAAATGAGCTAAATTCAAAAATTAATGTTACTGAATTATCAGGATTACTTACAACTTTTGCTAAAGATCAAAATGCCACATGTATAATACGTGGTTTAAGAGCAGTATCTGATTTTGAGTATGAATTCCAAATGACAGGCATGAACTACCAACTTAACCCCGATATCGAGACAATATTTCTTATGACTTCAGAAAAAAACTCATTCATTTCATCTAATTTTGTTAAAGAAGTCCACAAACTAGGTGGTGATGTTTCAAATTTTGTTTCTAAAAATACTTTAGAGCAGCTTAATAAAAAAAACTCTTAGTTAATCACTTGCGCTTACAATATTTGAACTATATAGAATACAAATTCGATGGGCCCTTAGCTCAGTTGGTAGAGCAATTCCCTTTTAAGGAATGGGTCGCAGGTTCGAATCCTGCAGGGCTCACCATCCAAAATGAAAAAAGCAAAAATTAAAAATATTGCATCAGGTATTGAGAAAAATTGCGACATTTTAAGAAAAAATGATAACATTCTTGAAGTAGTTCTTGAAGGAACAACAATAAAGATATTGCTTAAAAAAAAGACTAATAAATATATCGGATATTTTAAAGAAATGGAATTTGTGTCTGATGGTTAATTTTTATTCCTAATATTTAATTCGTTTTCATAATCAATTTGTACTTGTTTTAAAATTTCTTTCTTTGTTTTTAATTTACCTTTACCCACACCTGGGCAATTTTTAGCAATATCGTTATTCCAAGTTTTTGTATTCATATTTTCAGGCCAAAAAGGCCAAGTTCTACATTGTATAGGTCTTGATTTATAAACAGTGCATTTGCTATCTTTCAAAAATATGCAATTTCCATTATTTTTTTTTAGTTCCTTTAAGTGAATGAAACCATCAGTTTTTTGACAATAGTTTTTTACAAAGTTTTGTTCTGTTATTTTAAATCCATCTGACAATTTTTTAATATCTTTCTTACTTAAATAAACAAAACCATAAGTACCTCTTGAAACACAACAATTTCCAGAACCCTGGCATTCAAATCTAATACCTTTTTCTATATCCATAATATTATCCAGCAGTAAGTGTTAAAATTGCTGCATCTCTTTCTTGAAGATACAATAAGTTTCGAAGATTTTCTCCTTCTATGTTTTCTAATTTTGGATTTTTGGATAATATATCTTCTACCATAATTTTAGCATCTTCTAATAGATCGTAATCAAAACTAAGATCAGCTACATAAAAAGATGGGCTGCCAGATTGTTTTTTTCCTAAAATTTCTCCTGGACCTCTTATTTTTAAATCCTCTTCAGCGATTTTAAAACCATCATTTGTTTGCTTCATTATATCAATTCTTTGTTTTGAAATTTCCCCAATATTATCTTTATGTAAAAGTATACAATATGATTGAATGTCATTTCTACCAACACGACCTCTCAATTGATGAAGTTGAGCTAAACCAAATCTTTCTGCATGTTCAATTACAATTGTTGTTGCAGAAGGAATATCTACACCAACTTCAATAACAGTTGTTGAAACTAAAATTTTATAATCCTCATTTTTAAACTTTGTCATTATTTCTTCTTTTTCTATTTCACTTAAACGTCCATGCATTAAAAGAACTTTATTTTTGAAATATTTTTTTAAAATTTTGTATCTTTCCTCTGCAGCTTTTAGATCTAACTCTTCAGATTCTTCTATTAATGGGCATACCCAGTAAAATTTAGACGATGAATTTTTAATTTTTTCTTTTATTCTATCAATAAGTTGATTTTCTTTTTTTAATGACAAAGAGCTAGTTATAATTGGTTTACGACCTAAAGGTTTTTCAATTAATTTACTCTCTTTCATATCTCCATATGCTGCTAAAGTTAATGTTCTTGGAATGGGAGTCGCACTCATTACTAAAATATTTGGTTTATGATTTTTATGGTTAAATACCATTCTCTGATAAACTCCAAATCTATGCTGTTCATCAATAACTGCTAAACCTAAATTTTTAAATTTTACAGTATCTTGTATTAAAGCATGTGTCCCTATTATAATATCTGCTTTTCCCTCTGCAATTTCATCTAATTTTCCTTTCCTTTCCTTACCCTTATCCTTTCCTGTAAGAACAAGAACGTTTATTTTTGAATCTTTTAATAAATTTACAATATTTTCATAATGTTGAAATGCGAGAATTGTAGTAGGCACCATTAATGCCGATTGAAAATTACTTTCAAATACTTTTATCATTGATATTAAAGCTACAATAGTTTTTCCAGACCCAACATCTCCTTGCAACAATCTTATCATTTGATTCGAACTTGCTAGATCCTTAAGTATTTCTTTGATTACATTATTTTGTGAATTTGTGAGTTGAAAATCTAAATTACTATAAAATTTATTTAATGTTTTATTTTCACTAGTAATCTTAAGACCTTTTTTCTTTTGATTAAAATTTCTCATAATTCCTATAGCTAATTGATGAGATAATAATTCATCAAATGCTAGTCTTCTTCTGAGAAAATTTTTATTTTTTATATTATTATCACTTGGATTATGAAGGTTTTTAACTACATCTTTCCATCCTTTAAAATTATATTTATTTAATATTGAAGTTTCTATCCATTCATTAAAATTTGGTAAATTATTTAATATTTGATCGGTTAATTTATTCATTATTTTTTGATTGAGGCCACTAGTTAAACTGTAAACTGCCTCTTTACTTTTGATTATTTTGTTATTGTTTAAAACACTTACATGACTAGGGTGTGTTATTTGAAATGTGTTTCTAAAATATTCTAATTTTCCAGATACTAATCTATTTTCATTTGTTGGAAACATTTGTCTCAGCATAGGATGTCTTGCGTTAAAATATACTAAATCAATATTTGTATCTCCGCATATACATTTAATTTTGTAGGGTTGTCTCTTAAACCTTGAAGGCTCATGTTTAATAATTTTTAAATTTAATGTAACTAAAGAATTAATCTCAGCATCATGAATATTTTCATAGAATTTTCTTTCAAGAATGTTATTTGGTATATTCCAAACAAAATGAATATTCTTATATATACCTAATTTATTAATAATTTGTTCTAACTTTGGACCAACTCCTTTGAGAGAAGATATTGAAGATAACATGTAATTTAATTTTTCTGGTCTCATAGATTTTTTTAAAATTATAAACTATATTCTATATTCAATTTTTATGTCATTCAATTCACTTAAAAAAACTATAAAATATAGGGTTTCTTACTCAGGAACAAAAGAGACAGATATTTTATACAAAAGATATTTTATAAATCAGTTAGATAAATTTAGTGAAAAAGATCTTGAGGATATTAAATCGATATTTAATCATTTCTCAGATAATGAGATTTATGATTTTCTTACTTCTAAGGTAGCTATTCCATTGGAATTTAAGGGAATATTTAATAAAATACTTAATGAAGAATAAAAATACAATCGGTCCATCAATTCATAATGTTGAACCCTTTTTCATTTCGCAGTTTTATCAAAATTCCAATAAATCAATTTTATACATTGGAAAAGATGAGAGAGAAATATCATCTATGCAGGAAAAAATTAAATGGTTATTACCTGATATTGAGATTTTATTATTTAAATCTTGGGATCAAATACCCTACGATAATGTATCACCCTCAAAAGAAGTTCAAATCGAAAGATTAAAAACTCTTAAAATTCTATCAAATTCTAATGCAAAAAGAATAATACTTACAACAATTAATTCAATAACACAAAAAATAATTCCTAAATCAATTATAAATTCGCAACTTTTTAAAATTTCAAAAAAACAAAAATTTAAACTTGAAGATCTTATAAATAATCTTGTGCTTTTAGGTTTTCAAAGAACTTCTTTAGTTCGTGATAAATCTGAATTTTCAGTTAGAGGATCAATTTTAGATATTTTTCCCTATGATAGATCTAAGCCAATAAGAATAGATTTTTTTGATGAAGAAATAGAAACAATTTTTGAATTTGATCCAATTAATCAAAAAAGACTAAAAGAAATAAATAGTGATTTAGAGTTTAATATTGTTAATGAATTAATTCTTAATGAAGATAATCTGAACTTATTTAGAAAAAATTTTAGGGAAATATTTCCAGAGTATAGGAATAGTCAAGTTTATAATCTTTTTTCTGAAAAAATTATTCCATCCGGCGGCGAACAATTCTTACCTTTATTTTACGATAATCTTGAAACATTTTTTGATTATATTGAAGAATATAAAATTTTACTAAATGATGAATTTAATAACATTTTTGAAAATAGATTAGAAAACATAAATGATTTTTATTTAGCAAGAAAAAATAATAAAGAAAGTTTTTTTCTATCACCTGAATATTTTTATTTGAATAAAAAAATATTTAAAAAATATTTAGAAAATAATGAACACTTTTACTTCAATACATTTGATAAAAACAATTATATTAATATTGATGTAAATATTATTAATAATTTATCATCTATTAAAAAAGAAATAGATTTTAGTTTTATAAATCAATTTTTTACAGCTAATTCTAAAGATAATATAATTTATATATGCTGTCGTAGTAAAGGAAGTTTAGAAAGGGTATCTAAGATATTAGAAAATAATTTAAGCTTAAAATTAAATGATGTGACAAACTTTAATCATTCATTTCCAGATAAAATATTTTTAACTATTCTAGATATTGAGGAGTCTTTTAAATTTAATAAATATATTTTTATTAATGAAAAATCATTATTTGGTTATTTTTTTAATACGAAAATATCTAAATCACGCAAACAAACAATATTTTTTGAAGAATTAAATAAATTATCTATTGATTCTATTCTGGTTCATTCTGAGTACGGTCTTTGTAAGTTTAATAATATTAGAAAAATTGAATTAAATGACTCAATTCATGAATGTTTAGAATTGGAATTTTTTGAAAATCAAAAACTTTTTTTACCAGTTGAAAATTTAAGTTATGTATCAAAATACAGTGATGACACTGATGGAAATATTATTTTAGATAAACTCGGTGCTTCGTATTGGCAAAAAAGGAAAGCAGATGCAAAAAAGAAAATTAGAGATGCTGCAAAGAAACTTATTTCAATAGCTTCTAAGAGACTTCAATCTCAATCTTATGAAATTAATACAAATATCCCTGAATACGATAAATTTGTTAGCACTTTCCCATATGTTGAAACTGATGATCAATTGAATGCAATTCAAGATGTGATTAATGATTTTTCTAAAATGATACCATCTGATAGATTAATTGTAGGTGATGTTGCTTTTGGTAAAACAGAAGTAATTTTAAGAGCTATTTTCCTTGCTGCAAAATCAAATTTACAATCTGTAGTTTTAGTTCCAACTACCATTTTATCTAGACAGCATTTTATTAATTTCAAAAAAAGATTATCTATTTTTGGTATTAACATTGCAGAAATTTCTAGATTAGTATCATTAAAAGATAAAAAAGAAATTTTTGAAAAATGCAATAATGGTAATATAGATGTATTGGTTGGCACTCATGCATTATTAAATAATAAATTAAAATTTAAAAAACTAGGCCTAATAGTTTACGATGAAGAACAAAAACTAGGAACAATTCAAAAAGAAAAATTTAAAGAAATTGCACCGAAAGCTCATTGTATCTCACTTAGTGCAACACCTATTCCAAGAACTTTAAGCATGTCTCTTTCAGGAATAAGAGATCTAAGTCTAATCCTTACAGCGCCATTTGAAAGAATGGCGGTTAGGACTTATGTTTCCCCCTTTGATTCTTTGACTATCAAAGAAGCTATAAAAAGAGAAATATATGGAAGAAAAAACGGTGTTTATTTTGTTGTTCCAAGAAAAAAGGATTTACCTTTTGTTGAGCAATTTTTAAATGATAATTTACCAGAAATTAAATATGTAATTACTCATGGTCAACTTAGTCCTAAATTATTAGAAAGTAGAATATCAAAATTTTATAACCAAGAAGTACCTTTAATGTTAAGCACAAATATTATTGAAAATGGTTTAGATTTGCCTCATGTAAATACAATTATTGTTTACCGATCAAATATATTTTCTTTAGCAGCTTTGTATCAATTGAAAGGAAGAGTAGGACGATCTTCAAAACGCGGATACGCATACATTACATACAAAGAGAGTGAACTAAAAGATAATGGTAGAAAAAGATTATCAATAATAAACTCTTCCGATCATCTTGGTGCAGGTTTTAATATAGCATCTCAAGATCTTGATCTTCGAGGTGGTGGTTCTATAATTGGAGAAGAACAGAGTGGTTTCATCAAGGAAATTGGAACAGAACTTTATCATCAAATGCTTGAAGAAGAGATAAATTTACAAAAAAGTAAAATTAATTCAGATTTTATAAAAAAAGACATTTTTCAACCAATTATTAAAATCCCTGTTGAAATTTATATACCTGAAGATTTTATTAACGATGTAGATCTAAGGCTTTCTATTTATAAAAGAATTTCAAATATAAATAATAAAAAAGAAATTGAAGAGATTAAAATAGAATTAATAGATAGGTTTGGTAAATTGCCTAAACAATTAATTAATTTATTAAAATTAGTAGAAATAAAAATTATTTGTTTAAAAAATAATATTGAAAAGTTTGAATTTAGTAGAAAAGGTATATTAGTTAGTTTTTTTCAAAATAAACCAAAAAATCCAGAAAAATTATTAGAACTTTCATTATCAAAAAATAGTACTTTAATATTAAGACCTGATCAAAAAATATTTTATGATTTTGGTGGTAATTTAATTGATGACAGATTTGAATTATCTAAAAATGTGATTAATTTGATTAAATAATGGTTAGATTTATTATTATATTTAATTTTTTTATTTTTTTATTATTTGGTAAAAATGTTTTGTCTTTAGACAACAAATATAGGCTTGAAATTTTAAAATCAAACTTAAGTTCTCCCTGGAGTTTAACATTTATAAATAATAATCATATTTTAATAAGTGAAAAAACAGGAAAAATTAAGCTATTTGATATTCAAAATAATAAGATTACTGCAATTGATCACAACTTAAATTTTATTAGAGATAAAAATTCGCAAGGAGGTCTTTTAGATGTTTACTTTTATAATGATCAGATTTTTATATCCTACTCTCAAAAGATTGGTGAAAAATTATTTAGCCCATCAACCACATCTATTGCAAAAGCTGATTTAGATTTAAATTTCTTAGATTTTGAAAACATTTTTAGTTCTAATCCACCTATAAGATCTCCTTATCACTTTGGTTCTAGAATAGTTATTCATGATGATTATTTATATGCATCTGTTGGCGAAAGAGGGAAAGGAATGATAGCTCAGGATGCAAAACAACATCCTGGAAGTATCATTCGAATTAAATTAGACGGAACTTCACCTAAAGATAACCCTCATTACGTTTCACAAGAAACGTGGTTACCAGAAATATATCAAATCGGTGTAAGAAATCCTCAAGGAATGTCTATCTCACCTTTTGATAATAAAATTTATATTAGTAATCACGGAGCAAAAGGCGGTGATTGGTTTGGTGAAGTAAAAAAAGGTGAAAATTATGGTTGGAAAATTTTAGGTTGGGGTGGAACTAATTATGATAATTCCAACATTGGTCCCAAATGGTTACCGGGTTATACTAAAGCAATTCATTACTGGGTGCCTTCAATTGCTATTAGTGCGATTACAATATATGATGGAGAAGAATTTCCAGAATTTAAAGGATTAGCACTTATAACATCTTTAAAAGACCAATCTTTACGCTCATTAGATTTTTCAAATTTAGATAATGTTAAAGAAGATATTATTTTTAAAAAAGAAATAGGAAGAATAAGAGATATAAAAATTCATCCAGAGAGTGGTAAAATATTTTTCTTAGCACAGGATAAATTGTGGTTATTTGAAAAAAAATAATTTCTTCATGAGTATTGAGAAATATTCTTTTTAATTTATAATTATATTATGTTTGAATTTTTAGCTTTTTTAGTTGGTGTTATGATTATGGGGCCAATAGTCTATATTTATTTTTTAGTTCAAGATTTAAAAAAAAGGATTGATAAGCTTGAAAATAAAAATTAATTTTTAATGCATAAAAATATTTTTTTGGCTTCTTATCCTAAATCTGGAAATACTTGGCTAAGGTCTATTATTGGAAATTTTTATAATTTTGAAAAAGAGTTTAGTCTGAATGATTTAAAATCAATCCCCTTACTATCAATTAAAAAGCATTTTAATGAATTTCAAAATAAGGTTTATATAAATAATAATGAGTTACATTTTGATTGGGTTTCACAAAATATTATTAAATGTCAAAAAATTTTAAATAATAAATTAAATCATCTTAACATATTTAAAACTCATAGCGTAAGACATAAAAATTTTACAAATGAAACTGTAAATGCAGGTTTTATTTATATTGTTAGAGATCCACGGGATATAATAGTATCTCTTAAAAATTTTTCGGGTAAAGAAATTGATAAAACTATTGATGAATTACTTTTTTCAAAAAGTTTAATGATTACAACTAATGGTGCACAAGAATTACTTTCAACTTGGGAACTTAATGTTCAATCCTGGTTAAATTATACTAGTGTCCCCAGATTAATCATAAAGTATGAAGATTTAAAATTAAATCCAAAAGAAATTATATTAAATATTAAGGAATTTTTAAATAAAATACACAGTTTCCATATAAACTTAAATGATAAAGACATTGATAAAATAGTAGAAAATACAAACTTCAATAATCTAAAAAAATTAGAAGACAAAAATGGTTTTGATGAGTCTACAATACATTCCAATTTTTTTAGATCAGGTACATCTAATCAATGGAAAGATGTTTTAACTAATACTCAGATTAATCTTATTGAGAAAAACTTAAAATCAATGATGAGATATTTTAATTATATTTAGAAGATAATGGCGGAGAGAGTGAGATTCGAACTCACGAACGAGTTGCCCCGTTGCCGGTTTTCAAGACCGGTGCTTTCAACCGCTCAGCCATCTCTCCGTTTAAAAGCTTACTATAGTTTCATCTTAAAAATGTCAAAATATTAAGTATTATCATTTCCTAATTGACGATAGTTTTGGTAATTTTAGTTAATGATTATTAGGTTTATAATATTCTTTGTTTTTATTTCTTTCAAATCCTATGCAACTGATTGTGAAAAACCAAAAATGCCAACTGATGAAGAATGGAATAACTGGCTGACTAATATAAAACAAGAAGCACTTGAAAGAGGTATAAGCCAAAATACTATTTCAAATAATTTAAATGATGTTAAGCCACAAAGTAAAATTATTATGCGTGATAGATGCCAGCCGGCATCAACAATGACTCTAGATGAGTATTTATTTTATACAATTACTAAAGATAAAGTTTTTGCAGGAAAAAATTTTTTAAAAAAACATGAAGATTTATTAAAAGAAATTGGAGATTATTTTAAAATACAACCAAGATTTATTGTGTCTGTATTAGGTATGGAAAGTTATTATGGAAGAAATCAAGGAAAAATAAATTCCATAATCGCGATAACCACTCTTGCATTCGACAGAAGAAGAAGTGACTTTTATAAAAAACAATTATTTGCCGCTCTAGAAATATTAGATAAAAATCTTGTTCCAAATGGAGAGCTAAAAGGTAGTTGGGGTGGGGCGGTTGGTATGACACAAATGATCCCAACAACTTTTTTAGAAACTGCATATGATTGGGATGGCAATGGTATTGATATCTGGAATAGTTATGCAGATGCTTTTGCTAGTACTGCAAACTATTTAACTTCATTAGATAAAAATCCATGGTCTAATGATAGCACTTGGGGTAGAGAAGTTCTTCCACCAAAAAATATTTCTATATCTTTTGTTGATTCTATAAAACAAGTTAACCCCAAAGGTTGTGGGGCAGTTAAACGTAGATCAATTCCAAAAACTCTATCCGAATGGTCCAAATTAGGATTTACAAAGATCAATGGAGATCCTTTACCCATAAGAGATGATTTAGAAGCTAGATTAATAATGCCAGATGGGATAGATGGAAGAATGTTCATAGTTTATCCTAATTACAAAAATATTCTTTATTATAATTGTTCATCGTATTATGCTGTATCAGTAGGCCTCCTAAGTGATAAAATATCTAATTAGTATAATTTTTCTTTTATTTATATTTTCTTGCAATGAATTAACTCTAAATAATGTTTCTGATGTTGTAGAAAATAGCACAAATAAAATAGAAGAAATAATTGACAATAAAAAAGAGAATAAAAAAGAAAAAAATCAATCAACTAACAAACCAAAAAAAGATAATATTTTTTATTATGTTGGTGAGCCTTATTTTATTGAAGGTGTTAGTTACATTCCAGAAGAAAATTATAATTATTCGGAAATTGGACTTTCTTCTTTTTACGGAAAAGAATTACACAATATTAAAACTGTAAACAATGATATAAATAAAGTTACAGAGTTACTTGGCAGACATAAAACATTACCTATACCAAGTATGGTCAAAGTCACAAACTTGGATAATGGACTTACTATAAATGTGAAAATCATAGATAGACATGATGATAATGCAGTTATTATTCAGGTTTCAAGAAAAGTTGCTCAACTTCTTGGATTTTATAAATCAAAAATAGCTACTGTGAGGGTAGAAATACTTTCTGATGCTAGTAAACAATGGAAGAGTGTTGCAAATTCATTAAATGAAGAAAATTTTGATGAAACCATATCTTCTGCGCCAACAGATATTGTGTCTATTGAAGAAATTGATGAAATCTTAGTAACTAATGATGAGGCCACAACAATTACAGAAAAACCGATTGAACTTAAATCAGAAAAAATAACTGATTTTAAATTATATTTAATAGTAAAAGGATTTGAAAATTATGACAGTATTATATCAGTATTAAATAACTATAATAATAATTTAAAATATACTTCTGAAAAGAATAATTCTAAATATGACGTAATTATTGGTCCTTTAGAAAATACAGAAGCAAATAATTTGGTTTCATACTTTATCTCAAAAGGTTATAAGGAAACTGAAATTCTTATTGAATAACAAATAAAGGTCATAATTAAGAATTATTAATATTTATGGTAAAAATTTTTAGCTTTCTTTTATTTTTTATAATTTCTTTTAAACTTTACGCTATTGATACGAAGGCAGAACAAGCGGTTGTTATTGATTATGATACAAATGAAGTTCTTTTTGAAAAAAATTCTAATGCAAAAGTTATACCTGCTTCAATGACTAAGATCATGACTGTTTATGTTGCATTTGATAGAATAAAGAATACAAATTTTGCAATTTCTAATGAATGTAAAGTTACCCCTAAAGCTTACAAAATGGGAGGTTCAAGAACTTTTTTAGAGATAGATGATAATGTAACGGTTGATGATTTATTAAAGGGTATAATTGTTCAATCTGGAAATGATGCCTCTATAGCTTTAGCAGAATGTTTAGGTGGTACTGAAGAAGATTTTGCTAAACTTATGAATGTTTATGCAGAGCGCTTAGGTATGACAAAAACAAACTTTATTAATTCATCTGGTTGGCCAGATGATAATCACTATTCTACTGTCTACGATCTTGCCATTTTATCAAATGCAATAATTAAAGATTTTCCAAATCTTTATACATATTTCAAAATGGAAGAATTTACTTATAACGATATAAGTCAGCCGAATAGAAATAAACTTTTATATCAAGTTCAAGGAGCAGATGGATTAAAAACAGGTTTCACTAAAGAGTCCGGTTGGGGGATAGCGGCTACAGCATTAAGGAATGATAGAAGAATTACAGTTGTTATAAATGGCACAAATAGTTCTAGATCAAGATTAAATGAATCATCTAACTTAATAAATTGGGCATTTAATCAAACTTCGCAACAAACATTAGTTGAAAAAGATCAATTTATTAAAGAAGTAGATGTATGGCTGGGTAGTGAAAGTAGTATTAATTTAATAAGTGAACAAAAAGTAGTATCAACATTATCATTTGATCAAATTCAATTAATGAATTCATCTATTGAATATACCAAACCTATTTCTGCCCCAATAAAAAAAGGTGATGAATTGGGAAAATTAATAATTGATATTGATGGAAAGCCAAAAATAGAAATACCCCTTATTGCTGAAAAAGATGTATCTGAAATCAATCCTTTATTTAAAATTTTTGCTGCAGCAAAATACTTAATTTTTGGAAGAAGTTTAGATGAAATTAAATAAAGGTTTGTTCATTACTTTTGAAGGACCCGAAGCTAGTGGAAAGTCATCTCAAATATTACTTTTATCAAAATATTTAAAAAAAAATAAAATTCCTTTTATTGTATCCAGAGAACCAGGAGGTACTGATTTTGCAGAAAAATTAAGAAAATTAATTTTAGATAATAAATCCACAATTAATAATTTAGAAGAATTGCTTCTTCTTATGGCAGCTAGGTCAAATCATATAAATGAAGTAATTATTCCTAATCTTAAAAAAGGTAAGATTGTCATTTCTGATAGATATGCAGATTCTTCATTTGTTTATCAAGGATATGTAAATAAGTTTGGTATTAAAAGAGCTCAAAAACTTCATAAAGAACTACTAAATAATTTCTTTCCTGACTATACTTTTATTTTTAAAATCAATCCAAAAGAAATAATCAAAAGATTAAAACAAAGAAAAGTTAAAAACAAATATGATAAATCTAACTTACTATTTCATCAAAAAGTAATTCAGGGATATAAAAAAATAGCAAATCCAAAAAGATATATAACTTTAGATGCTTCTTTATCTAGAGATATAATTCATAAAAATATTATTGAAAAATTAAAGTTGTAATTAATGATTGAATTAATAGGTTTTGAAAAAGAGTATAATGATCTTCTTAACAGATACGAATCAAATAATCTTCCAAATTCAATTTTAATTCATGGATTGAATGGTATAGGTAAAAGAACTTTTCTTAACAAATTAGTTAAAAATATTTTAAATATAGAATTTAAAGATAATAATTTGGATCATCATTTAAATTTATTTAAAAATAATACACATCCAAATATAAAAATAATTGAAAAAGAAATTGATAGCAAAACTGGAAAAATTAAAACTAATATAACTATTGATCAAATTAGAAGATTAAAAACATTTTTAAATTCAACATCAATAATTCAAAATTCTTCAAAAATTGTTATCATTGATTCTGCTGATTATTTGAATATTAGTTCTGCAAATAGTATTCTTAAGATTCTAGAAGAACCAAAAGAAAATACCTATATTTTTTTAATATCAAACCAGATCTCATTACTTCTGCCAACAATTAGATCAAGATGTTTAAAAATTAAATTTAATACTCATAATTTAACAAATTTTACTAATATAATTAAAGATAATATTGATGGAATATCTAATGAAGAAATAAATTTTTACTTTGAATTAACGTATGGATCACCAGGAACAACTATTCTATATTATAATAATGATTTCTTGGATATTTTCCAATTATCAATTAAATGTCTTTTATCAAATGATCTAGATGATGATAAAATAAACTTATCTAATATTTTATCAAAACTTACTAATGATGAATTCAATAATTATTTATCAATGCTTAAATTTATTCTAATTGTTGCTAATAAGCTAAAAGTAAACAGAGATGATAAAAGCTTGATTAATATACCAAATTATTTAGAGCTAGAGTCTTTATCTACAAATCTTACCAAAAAAAATCTTATTGATAGATTTGATTATTTAACTAATAACCAAAAAGAATTATTTAGTTTAAATCTTGATAAAAAAGTATTTATATTAAATTTTTTAACTCAATAAAATGAACTTTTATATAACTACTCCAATTTACTACACTAATGATATTCCTCATATAGGTCATGCTTATACAAGTATAGCTTGCGATATTATTGCGCGATATAATAAATTATTAGGAAATAATGTATTCTTTTTAACAGGTACAGACGAACATGGGCAAAAAGTAGAAAAAGCTGCTATTAATTCAAATTTAAAGCCAAAAGAATTCGTCGATAAACTTTCAGTTAATTTTATTAATTTAATACCTTTTTTAGGATGTGAAATTGATGATTTTATAAGAACTACTGAAGAAAGACACATTAAAGCTGCACAAGAACTTTGGAAACAATTAGAAAAAAATAATCAAATATATCTTTCAAATTATGAAGGTTGGTACTCAGTTAGAGATGAAGCATTTTATTTAGAAAATGAATTAAAAAAGATTGATGGTAAATATGTTACGGATAATGGATCACCTGTAGAGTGGGTCAAGGAGGAAAGTTATTTTTTTAAACTTTCAGAATGGCAGAATAAGTTAATCGATTATTATGAAAAAAATCCAGAATCAATCTTACCAAAAACCAGATATAATGAAGTATTAAGTTTTATAAAAGGTGGATTAAAAGATCTTTCTATCTCAAGAACAACTTTTAACTGGGGAGTTCCCGTACCCAATAATTCTAAGCATGTTATGTATGTTTGGATTGATGCATTATGTAACTACTTAACTGCAATTGGTTATCCAGATATAAATAATAAAAATTATAAACAATTTTGGCCTGCAACACACATTGTGGGGAAAGACATATTAAGATTTCATGCAGTGTATTGGCCAGCTTTTTTAATGGCTGCGGGTATCGAGCCCCCTAAAAGAATATTTGCACATGGATGGTGGACTAATGAAGGACAAAAAATTTCTAAATCACTTGGTAATGTCATTGATCCTTACGAAATTATTAATGAATATGGGTTGGATCAAATTAGGTTTTTTTTATTTAGAGAAGTACCATTTGGAAATGATGGAGATTTTTCAAAAAAAGCAATCGCAAATAGAATTAACGCAGATTTATCGAATAATTTTGGTAATTTAGTACAAAGGATTTCATCATTTGCTCTAAAAAATAATGATTCTATACTAAAGCCAACAGAAAATTTAACTAATGATGATCAGGATTTAATTAAAATTCTTCAAAATAAATTTGATGAATATTGTAAATTTATGAACAATCAACAAATTGATAGAGCAATCAAGTCTGTCTTAGAATTAATATCTGCTGGTAACGCATATGTTGACACTCAAGCACCATGGACATTGAAAAAAACAAATAAAATTAGAATGGAAGAAGTTTTATATATTATTACAAATATAATTATTAAATCAGCTATAATGCTCTATCCAATAATACCAACTAGTTCAAAAAAAATACTTAATATTTTTAATTATAATATGGACAATAATAAATTTGAGAATTTAACTCAACTAATCAATCAAAATATAAAAATAAATAATCCAGAACCAATATTTCCAAGAATATTGAATGATTGACTCACATTGTCACCTCAATTTTAATGAATTAGCAGAAAATTTTCATAATATTATTAATAATTCAAAACTAAATAATATAACTTCAATATTATCAATAAATACTGATCCTGAAGACTTTGAAGACCATCTTAATTTAATAAAAAACTATAACTCTGTTTATCTTTCATATGGTCTTCATCCTGATAAGGTTGATACATTTAATCAAATTCAATTACAAAATTTTGATATTGCTTGTAAAAATGAAAAAGTTATAGGAATAGGAGAGACAGGTATTGATTTATATCATAGCCAAAACCACCTCAAAGAACAAACACAAGTATTTGAAACCCATATTGAAGCATCAATAAAACATTCATTACCATTAATCATACATCAGAGAAATTCTGAAAAAGAAATTGTAGATATTTTAAAAAATTATAAATCAAATAATTTAAAACTAATTTTTCACTGTTTTACAGGTTCAAAACAACTACTAAATTTTTGTCTAGAGAATAACTACTACATTTCTATTTCTGGAATAATAACATTTAAAAATGCATCAAATTTAAGAGATATAATTAAGGACGCTCCTTTAGATTCTATACTTATAGAAACTGATAGTCCTTTTTTAGCACCCGAGCCAATGAGAGGTAAAGTTAATGAGCCATCTTTTGTAAAATACACAGCTGAATATTTGGCAAAATTCTTTAATTTGTCCTTAGAAGAATTCGAAAAAATTACTGATAATAATTTTTTTAATTTGTTTACGAAAGCTAAAAGAGATAATTATCTATAATGAAAATAACAATTTTAGGCTGTGGAGGATCTTTCGGATCACCTTTAGCATGGAATAGACATGGTAATATTGATCTTAATAATAAAAGAAATTTTAGAACAAGATCATCTGTATTAATTGAATATAAAAATACAAATATTCTAATTGATACTAGTCCAGACCTTAGACAACAACTTTATAGTGTTAAATGTACAAATATTGATGCAGTACTTTATACTCATATTCATTCTGATCATACATCAGGTGTGCCAGATATGAGAGCAATGTCTTTAATAAATAAAAAAATTATCCCTGCATATATGCCTAAAGAAATGATTCCTGAGATGGAAACAAATTATAAATATATTTTTAAAGGAGAAAAAGATTATTTACCATTTATGGAAATTAAAGAATTAGATTCTAGTATAAATTTTCAAAATATAAATATTGAAACATTTAAACATAATCACGGTTCAATTGATGTTCAAACATACAAGATTGGAAATTTTGCTTATTCTACAGATTTAAAAAAATTTTATAATAAAGATATTGATAAATTAAAAAATCTAGATTTATGGATAGTTGGTTTGTTAAGACAAGATACTCATCCCGCTCATGCTGGATTTGATCAAATAATGGATTTCATTTCATATATTAAACCTAAACAAACTATTTTTACTCATATGACAGCTTTACTAGATGAAAAAGAATTAATAAAAAAGTGCCCACCAAATGTTAAACCTGGATATGATGGAATGATTATTGATTTATGAAATCAGAATCTATTGGTTTCATAGGTGTAGGAAACGTTGGTTCAAACCTTGCAAATAATTTATTAAAATCAAATAATAATGTTTTTGTGTATGATAAAAATAATCAATCTTATTCAAGATTAAAAAATCTAAAAAACAAACCTTGTAAAACCTTAAAAGAATTAACTGAAAAGAGCGATATTATAATAACCTGTTTACCTTCACCAAAAGCGGTAAGCAAAGTTTTAAAAACTATATTAAAATATTTAACTAAAAAACATATCTGGATTGAGATGAGTACTACAGATAAAAACGATATGATAAGTTTATCCAAAAAAGTAACTAGTAAAGGTGGAAAAGTATTAGAATGTCCTATTACCGGAGGAGAACATAGAGCTAAATCAGGGAATATATCTATTTTAGCTGCAGGCAAAAAATCAACTTTCAAAAAATGTTTCCCAATTTTATCATTGCTTGGTCATGAAATTTTATATTGTGGAAAAATTGGAAATGCCTCAATATTAAAAGTGATTACAAATTATTTAGCATCATTACATTTAGTAGGTATAGGTGAGGCTTTGAGTGTTGCAAAAAAAAATAAAATTGACTTAGGTTTAACGTATAAAGCGATAAAAATAAGCTCTGGGAATAGTTTTGTAAATGAAACTGAAACAAAGGTCATACTTGGAGGCAGTTATGATGTTGGATTTACAATGGATCTAGTCAATAAAGATATAAATCTTTTTAATAAACTTGGAAAAAATATAAAGTTAGAACTGGGAAATTATCTAAACAAAAAATTTAAACTTGGTATGAAAAATTTAGGTGAAAGATCATTTAGTACTAGTATTATTAAATTAATTGAAAAAGATGCAAAAATTAAATTAAGAGCAAAAAATTTCCCAAAACAATTAATTGATAAACAAAAAAAACAAAAAGGTGTAGAAGTATAATATGTCAGATAAAAAATTATTACCTGCCGATTTAGATCCAAGAAATCCAAGTTATGCTTACAAAAATAAATATAATGAACATGTAGAAAATACTGATCAATTCAATAACTATGTAAAGTCTACTGAAGTTAAAAAAATTTTTTCTGGAATGTTATGGGGAGAAGGTCCGGCTTATATTCCTCATTTAGATACATTAGTCTGGAGCGATATACCGAATAACAGGATGCTAAAGTTATCAAATAATATAGTATCTGAATATAAAAATCCCTCCAACTATTGTAATGGAAATACTATTGATAAAGAAGAGAATGTAATTTCTTGTTCACATGGAGGAAGATGTATCTATAAAACTAATGATAATTTAGAAGTGGAAGTCTTAGTTGATAATTATAATGGTAAGAAACTTAACTCGCCAAATGACCTATTTGTTAAATCGGATGATACAATTTGGTTTACAGATCCGCCTTATGGTATTCTATCAGATTATGAGGGATATCCTGGTGAGCAAGAATATGGTGGCTGCAATGTGTTTTCTTTTGATCCTAGACTAAATACTTTAAAAGTTATGATTGACGACCTTGATAGACCAAATGGAATTGCCATTTCTCCAGACGAAAAAAAACTATATGTTGCAGATACTGGAGAAAATATCAAACATTTGTATGTTTATGATATGGTAGACGGATTACCCATTAACAGAAAATTAATTTATGATTTTAAACCCTTTTTCTCCGATGGTTTTAGATGTGATAAAGATGGTAATGTTTGGACAAGTGCAGGAAAAGCAATTAAATGTTTTAATCCTCAAAACGAATTAATTGGGCAACTTATAATCCCTGAATTAGTATCAAATTTAGAATTTGGAGGAGCTGAAGGAAATATCTTGTTCATAACAGCCACAACTAGTTTATATTCAATTGAATTAAATCAACAAGGTGCCAGATTTTATGAATAAACCTTTATCATCAGGAAAGTGTGAACCATGCAATGGAAACACTCCTAAATTAGATTATCAAGAAATTAGTAAATTTTTATCTGAACTTAATGAATGGTCAGTCAATGACAATCAAGAAATGATTTTCAAAAAATTTAAATTTAGCAATTTTAAAAAAGCGATATCATTTGCAAATGAAGTAGGAGAAGTAGCAGAAAAAGAAGGTCATCATCCCGATATATCAATAGGATGGGGTTATTGTTTAGTTATGGTCCATACTCACGCAATAGAGGGATTATCAGTTAATGATTTTATATTAGCTTCCAAAATTGATTTAATTAAAAGTTAATTTAATGAAAAAAAAAATTTTTATTTGCGGTATTAGTACTGAATGCTGCTCTTATTCAACATTAATACAAAATAAAAAAGATTTTGAAGTTTTAAGTGGAAAAAAACTTTTAAAATATATAAATTTTCCATATTCCAAACATAATAATATAACATTTGTACCAAATAAATTTTATAGAAGTTTACCTGGTGGGCCTGTAGATAAAAAATTTTTTATAAAAACTATTAACAATATCATAAATGATTTAATAAAATCAAAACCTGCTGATGGTATTTTGCTAATCATGCATGGTGCTATGTATGTCAAAGGTATTAGTGATCCCGAAGGTTTTTTTATTAAAAAAATTCGCTCTAAAGTATCTAAAAAATGTAAAATATCATTATCTTATGATCTTCACGGGCAGATGACTGATTCAATTATAAAAAATATCGATTATTTTGCAGCATATAAAACAGCCCCACATATTGACGTTAAGCAAACTTATTCAAGGGCATTGAAAATGTTAATTGATGGATTATTAAAAAATAAAAAAAATCATATTATTTGGGAAAAAATACCAGTTTTAGTTTCAGGCGAAATGTCATCTACAATAGTTGAGCCATGTAAAAAAATTTATAAAAATCTTAATATTTTTAATAAATTAAATGTGATTAATGATTGTAATTTACTTATAGGATATGTTTGGGCTGATACTAAGAGGGCAACAGCTTCTGCAATTGTAAATTGTACAGATGTTAATATCGGTAAAAGAATTTGTAAGAAAATAGCACTAAGTTATTGGAATAATAGGTTTAATTTAGTTTATGATATGAAATCTTATAAGTTAAATAAGATTTTTCATGTAGTTAATAAAAAAAGATTTACAATTTTAGCCGATAGCGGAGACAATCCAACAGCTGGAGGAGTAGGTAGTAGAATAGATGTATTAGAGCACGTATTTAAAAACAAGATAGAGAACACACTATTTGCAGGAATTTATAATGAAGAAATTTTTAGAGAGTTAAAAAATAAAAAAAACAAAATTGTCATAAAAGATAGTATCTCAAAAAAGAAAATTTCTATTTCAATTGATAAATTTTATCTAAAAAATGATAATGCTATTGTAATCTCTAATAATAATACAGTAATTTTTACTAAATACAGAAAACCTTTTCATTATCTAAGTGATTTTAGGGAATTAAATATAAATTTAAAAAAATATAAAATATTGATTGTAAAATCAGGATATCTTTCACCAGAACTTAAAAAACTTAAAGCAGATAATTTTATGATTTTAACAGATGGATTTGTTACCCAAGATTTTAAAAGAATTAAAAATTTATTTAGGGAAAAACCAATTTATCCTTTTCAAAAAAATTTTAGATACAATATAGTTATTTAATTAAGTACCACAAAAAGTTTCAAATACTTTTTCACTTTCAAGAGGTGCGGCAATATATTTTTTATTTTCTATTTTCTCATAAGGATTTTTTAGTAACTTTTCGAATTCATATAATTGACTGTAATTATTGCTGTACACTTCATTAATTATTTCTTCAATAATATGATTTCTAGGTATAATTTGAGGATTAACATTTTTAAATTTTCTTATTTTATTTTTTTTATATTTTTCTTCCCAATTTTTAAAAATTTTTTTATCAAGGGCATTATTTTCTAAATCTAAAAATGTATTTGTATAATCAAGTTTATAAATATGCATCAAATCTAAAAATTCTTTAACAATTTCTTCGTTATTATTATTCGTATCTAAATTTAATTTCATAGACATCATTGTTAACCAAGATTTATCAAATAATTTTTTATATTTATTTAATATATCTTCGATTCTTTTAATCGCTGTTTTTTCATTTGAATCAATTAAATGAAGAAAAGTTTCAGCAAATCTTGCTAAATTCCACAACGTTATTTTTGATTGATTTTCAAAAGAATATCTTCCCATTTTATCAATTGAGCTAAAAACTTTTTTTGGATTATATTCATCCAAATATGCTGCTGGACCATAATCTATAGTTTCACCAGATAAAGACATATTATCGGTATTCATAACGCCATGAATAAAACCAACTCTCATCCAATCTAAGACTAACTTAATTTGTAAATCACAGATTGTCTCATAAAATTTTAAATATTTATCATTATTATTATCTATATCAGGATACAGCCTTGAAATTGTATAAGATATAAAGTTTTGAAATTCCTCTCTATTTTTTAAAAGGCTTCCAAATTGAAAAGTTCCCACTCTAATATGCGATTTTGCAACTCTAATTAAAATTGCACCAGGCTCTAATCTATCACGCAATACATTTTCACCTGTAGTAATAACAGCTAGTGCTCTGGTTGATGATATGCCAAGATTATGCATAGCTTCACTCAATATGTATTCCCTTATCATTGGACCTAATGCAGCCTTTCCGTCTCCATTTCTAGAATAGGGTGTCTGTCCTGATCCTTTTAACTGTATATCTACCCTTTGTTTATTATTAGTAATATGTTCACCAATAATTACTGCTCTACCATCGCCTAAAATTGTAAAATTTCCAAATTGATGTCCAGCATAAGCTTGAGAAAAGTAATTTTTATTTAATTTAGTTTTTCCCAAAAGAATATTACACTTTTCATCATCATCATATTTACTAAAATCTAAATCTAAGTCCCTTGCAAGATCACTATTAAACAAAACTAATTTTTTATTACTAAAATTTTCAGGATTAACTTTACTATAAAAAATACTAGGTAGTTTCGTATAACTATCTTGAAAATTCCAAACCATATTGAATAAATATATATAAATTTTTTAAATTTAACATCTACAACTTTAGTATATAAGCATTAAGTCAGTAATGAATACCATAATTGATATAGTTAATCAGTCAAAACATCCAATAGATAGCGATGAATATATACAATATTGCAATGATGAAATTAAAAAAAATTCTATACTAATATTGAATGATTTTTTAACAAATGACTGCTTAAGTGAATTAATTACTGAAGCACATGGATTACTAAATCAAGCTTTCTATTGTTCTCAAAATCATACTATCTTACTTAATAAACAAGATAAATTAAGTGACTTGAATGATCCTTTAAATAGAGAGGTCGTTAGTGATAAAGGTTGTGTCCCTCATGATCTGTTAAATCAGCAATCAAAATTAAATATTTTATATCAATCAAATATTTTTAAAAATTTTTTAAAAGGTGTCTTAAATTTAAAAGATATTTATCCATACAGTGATACCTTATCTTCCATAAATTATAATTATTATCAAAAATCACAACAGCTAGGATGGCATTTTGATAATGCATCATTTGCTATCACTTTAATGATACAATCATCAGATAAAGGTGGTGAATTTGAATATGTTAGTAAAGGTAGAAATTTTTCTGAAAACTATATCGATAAATCATATATTAAAGATATTTTAGATAGAAAAATTTTACCACAAAAAGCAGATGTTGATGCCGGTACTCTTATATTATTTTATGGTAGAAATTATTTGCATCGTGTAACACCAGTAGAGTCTAAAAAACCAAGAATATTAGTAACACTTAATTATAATGAAGAAGAGGGCACAATGCTTTCAGAAAATGCAAGATTAACATTTTTTGGTAGAATTAACTAATTATGATTAAAGAAAAATAATTGTTTTCCATTTACTCGATAATTATTAATCAATTTTTTTGCTTCTTCTGATGTAATCCAATCAATATATTTTTTAGCCTCTTCAATATTTAAATTATTATTTATCTTATTGCTAACTAAAATTATTCCATATTGATTAAATAATGGTGGTAAATTTTCACAGACAATTTTTAGATTTTCTTTTTTATTAAAAGCTATCCAAGTGCTACGATCACTTAGAGTGTACGCATTCTTTTGATTAGCTATTAATAGTGTTGAGCCCATGCCCTGACCAACACTGAGATACCAATTTTCTTTAAATGGTATATTTATATTTGATAATTCCCAAAGCTCTTTCTCCTTTTTGTGTGTTCCACTCTCATCACCTCTTGATACAAATAATAATTTTGATTTTTTTATTTCAATCATTTTATTTTCAATTGAAGAGCATGTTTTGTTATCTTTTTTTGGTCCTATCAAGACAAAATCATTATACATCAAATCATATCTTAGGGTGCCATATCCCTTATTCATAAATTCTAGCTCTGACTTTTTATGATGAACTAATAAAATTTCAACATTTCCATCCATTGCAACTTTAATTGCCTGACCTGTTCCAAGAGATAATGCTCTGACTTTTATTTTATATTTTTTTTCAAATTCTTTGTTAATATATTCTAATAAACCCGTATCGTGTGTAGAAGTTGTGCTTGCTATGGTTATATGATTATCATTAGCTAGAGCATTCTTAATCAAGAATATTAAAATAAATATAAGTAAAACTCTAATCATAAAACTTGATACATCTTATAGTACTTACTAAATATATTTATATATTTTGAAAGGATAGTTATGAAAATTATTAAAGTTTTAGAAAAAACTGAACTAGTAATAGTAGATTTAGAGGTAAATTTAGGTAAAGAAAAAAGAAATGGTTTAACATTATGTGTTAAATATAATGGTGATTATTATCCATTAAATACTGCACATGATGGAAGGCCAATTTTAATGAATAAAGATAATATAATTAAAAATTAAAATTCAATTTTTTAATTATAAACATAAAAATAGCATAAGCTATTGCAGTGCTAATTATTGAAACTATCAGAGAGAAAACAAAGTTTTGTTTAAATTTTAAAAGTATTGGTAAAACAATAAAAAATACTATTGAAGGTACAGTCATAACAATTGTGCTATAAGAGAGATCTATAACTTTTTGATAGTCTTTTGTATCCCAATACAACCAAACAAATGCCAATAGTGAAGTCAATGGTAAAGAAACAATAATTGCGGCAGTCCAAGTATATTTTTTAGCTATTTCTGAAACAGCAACAATTATAATTGCACTGATTAGTGTTTTAAGAATTATGTACATTTTTACTCACATTGGTTCGAGTTGCTATATAAACACCAAAAGTACAAATTAACAACCCTATAATATCTATTAATAATAATTTTTCACCTAATACAAACCAAGCCATTACAGCTGTAGTTGGAGGTACTAGAAAGAAGAGACTTGATGTTTTAGAAGCTGTTCCATTTTTTATCAAGTACATTAGAATTGCGTAAGCTCCAAAGGATACCATAATAATTTGCCAAGAAATTGATAAAATAAAACGTGTATCAAAATTAATAAATGATATTTCAAAAAAAAGTGAAATCATAAATAAAAATATTCCAGCACTTAATGCTTGATAAAAATTATTAACTGAAAGACTGATTTCATGAGTAAATTTTTTTTGCCAAATAGTAGCTGAAGTTGCTCCTAAAAGTGCAACAATAGAAGCAATAACACCTATTGTTGGGATTTCTGTTCCAATATCATAACCTATAACTAATATAGTGCCTAAAAAACCAAAAAATATTCCTATCCATTGCGTAATAGTAACTTTTTCTTTTAAAATAGGTCCACTTAGAATATTTGTTAAAATAGGTTGGAGGCATACAATTAACGCAGATAATGTTGCAGTAAGTCCCATAGAATAAGAAAAAAATACTCCACCTAAATAAAATCCATGAAAAAGAATTCCCGTAATCATAGCTTGAAAGATTAAATTTCGATTTATTCTTATTCTTTCCCTAAAAATAATAGAAAAAATTAAAAAAAATGCACTTACAATACAAAACCTAAAACATAGTGCTGCAAAAGGGCTTGCTGATTGCACAATAAATTGACCACTTATAAAAGCACTACTCCAAAAAAAGATAAATAGATATGAAAGATATAGGTTCATTATAAATAATAATTCTATTCTTTATTTATAAATGTTATGAAAATTTATTCATAGAATAAAATGCTTAGCAATAAAATCAATTTTTTTTGTCCAAATTGTAGTTCAGATAAATATATTGGTAAAACTACTATAGGAAAAAACTATAAAGATGAACCATATAAAAATGTAACATCTGAAATACAATGCGCTAAGTGTTTTATGGATATTCCATCAATTATTTCAGAAAATATTTCTCCTGATAAGCAAAATGAAATGTCCAAACTTTGGAATGAAATATATAAATCATCACATAAAGAAAATGCTGCACAATGTTCAAAATGTTTTAGGTATTATTGGGAAATAGAAAAATATTTATATGAAAATAATATTTCTGCAAAAGATATTTTCTATCAAACTTATAATCCTAAAAAATCAATTGGAGATTTAATTTGTAAGATTTGTGATCCATCATCTTTTAAATAAAATTAATGTTAGCATATATTCTTAATATATCAGGTTGGCTGTTATTACCTTTCATGGATGGTATTGCAAAATATCTATCTTCAGAAATACATTTCATACAAGTTGTTTGGGGTAGATATTTTTTTATGCTTTTAGTCAGTTTTCCACTAGCATTTATATTTTTTAGAAAAGAAATTAGTTTTCCTAAAACAATTTCAGTACAGCTATTTAGAAGTTTTTTTTTATTTTTATCTACCGTTTTTTTCTTTTATGCAATTTCAGTTATAACTTTAGCAGAAGCTTTAACCCTTGCATTTATCTCTCCAATAATAGTGACAATATTATCAATTTTTTATTTAAAAGAAAAAGTTGGAATTCATCGATGGACTGCAGTTTTGATTGGGTTTTTTGGTGTTATGATCATTATAAGACCAGGTTTTATAGAAATTAATTTCGCATCTTTCTCAGCTATTGCGGCGGGAATTTCATACGCTTTTTACATAATTTATACTCGAAAATTATCTTTTACAGATAGTGCTGTTGTTACTTTGCTTTTTACAGGTATCGTAGGTTGTATTTTTATATCTCTTATTGTTCCTTTTTACTGGATAAATTTAGATTTAAGACAATTATTATTACTTATCTCATTAGCTTCAATTGGAACTTTAGGACATTTTTTAATAATTCTTTCTTTAAGACTTGGAGAAGCTTCTAAACTAGCTCCTTTGGGTTATTTTGAGATTTCCACAAATATACTTGTTGGATATGCCTTCTTCGGTGATTTGCCTGATATTTGGATTTATTTAGGATTATCTTTGATTGTTTTTAGCGGTATCTATATTTTTATTAGAGAAAGAAAAGAGATTAAAAAAACTAATTAGTTTTTCTAGTTGTTTGATAAATAAATATTGTAACAGATCCAAGTAGTAGGGCTCCTCCTATAATTGTATTTAGAGGAGGTATTTCATTTATAACAAACCAAACCCAAGCAGTACCTAAAACACTTTCTAATAAAAATATTAGAGCTACTTCGTGTGCTGGAGCAAATTTAGGAGAAATTGTTAAAATCATAAATGGAATAGGTAGTATTAATAAGCACATTATGAAAAGAAATAAAATTTGATCATTATTTAAATCAAAGTTAATTCCAAATGGTAGAGAGTAAAGAGCTGATATTAAACATCCTAATAAACATGCAGGTACCAAATCTTTATTTTTAAATAATCTAACAAGAACCATACTAAAACCCATTCCTATTGCTACAATTAGAGCCATAATATCTCCATATAATCCCGTAGTTGTAAAGCTTCCTATTCCAATTATTATCATTGCAAGCATAGCAATTAAAATCACTATCCATGTAAAAAGACTAGGTATTTCTTTAAGTATAAAAACTGAAAATAATGCAGCAAAAATAGGAGCTGATGCAATTAGAACTAATGTATTAGCCACAGCAGTATTTTGAATTGAATATACAAAACAAATATGAGTTATTGCATAGAGAATAGCATAGATTATCCCTGGTACACCAATTAGATAAAATGATTTAAGAAAAGATCTTTTGTAAGTATATATGAGAAAAATTAATATCGTAACAATTGGGAGAGCGCTTCTATAAAATATTAAACTAAAATCATCTAAATTTACTAATCTAATAAATAAACTATCAGGGCTAAGTATTAAAACCCCAACAAATGATAGTATAAGCCCCTTATTTCTTGTTTGCATAAATATTTGAAAATAAATAGATTATTAATATATTTATCAGTATCGTTCTTTAATTCACACTTGTTTTTATGAAAAAATTACTTTTTTTATGTTTTATTTTTTTATCACTAAATACTCACGCCTTAGATTCAAATAAATTAATAAACCTCGATGATTTAAAAATACTTTTTGCTCTTCAAAAGAATGATTGGAACGAAAACGTTCTTTTTCTCATAAAAAAGAATTCATTTTCTAAAATAAATAATGACTCAGATGTATTTTATTTAAAATCAATATTTAATGATGGCGAAATAATTACAATGCCAATTTTTTCTCAGGATATTGTTAAAAAAATTATATTTGAATATATTTTTTTAGATCACAATAAAAAAAAATTAAAAATTATAAATAATCATTTTAATTCGTTTAAAAATTTTTGTTTTGAATATCTCTATAATGACAAGTCAATTCGAGTAGTTATCACTAAATGTAACTAATTAAAAACCATTGATGTAGCTTTAAAAATTAAACTATGTCTTTTAGCTAATTCTAATTTATTATTTGAATATCCGCCACCTATTACTGTCGCAATAGGAATTGATTTATTTTTAAAAAATTCTAACACTGTAATATCTCTTTTTAATAGTCCTTCAGTTGTTATTTTTAAATTTCCCAATTTATCATTCTCATGAATATCAACTCCAGTATCAAAAATTACTAAATCAGGATTAAAATTTTTTATACAACTATTAAGAGTTTGATATAAAATTTCTAAATATTCATTATCTTCTAAGTTATCATCTAATTCAACATCCATGTCACTTATTGATTTTCTAAATGGAAAATTATTTTTACAATGTATAGAACATGTAAAAATTTTATCATTATCTTTAAGGATTGAGGCTGTACCATCTCCTTGATGCACATCAGTGTCAAAAATTAATATTTTTTTTACTTGATGGGTTCTTATTAAATGTAATGAAGCATAAGCCAAATCATTAAAAACACAGTATCCTGAACCAAAATCTCTATGACTATGGTGTGTGCCACCTGCTAAATGATTTGCTATACCATTCTTAATTGCTTCTTTGCATGTTAATAGAGTTCCATTAACTGCTAAAAAGGAACGATTAGAAAGTGTTTCTGACCATTTAAAACCCAATCTTCTTATTTCTTTATCGGATAAAGTACCATTTTTAATTTTTAATACGTAATCTAAATCATGACATATAGAAACCTCATCAACACTTGCTGTTTGAGGACTTAGAATTTTTGCACGATGATAAAAATCTGAAGTTTTTAATTCATTATATAAATCTGAAAACTTACTGGCCGTAAATTTATGATTTTCAGGCAGAGGAATATCATAATCTTCGTGTGTTACCCAACTGATTTTTTTCATAAATTTGCCTCTTTTTAACTCAATTTATGCCTAAATTAATTTGTACATAGATTATGTGGCACTAATCTACCAATATATATTTAGTGAGTAAATGTATTCTATCCATAAAGAATTAGTGTCACAACCAATATGGAATTTATTTTAATATTTGATTTATTAATTATTTGTTTAATTGGTTTTTTTATTGTCAATTTTTATTGAATTAATAATCAATTTAAATAATATTTTAAGAATGAAAGATTTTTATGATCGAAATGGCTATTTTTCACCATTAAAAATTTATAATGCAAAAGAAGCAAATTTTTTTAGAAATAAATTAGAAAACTCAGAAAAAAAATTAGGTAAACTTCATTATATTGTGAAAACTTATACAATAATGAAATGGGTGTATGAAATAGCAACTAATAAAATATTGCTTGATTTTGTCGAAGAAATAATTGGTAAAAATATATTATTATATAATGCAACTTTTATAATAAAAGAACCAAATACAAAAACACACGTAAGTTGGCATCAAGATCTTACCTATTGGGGTTTTGATAATAATGAAAAACAAGTAAGTGCATGGTTAGCTTTATCAAAAGCTAATGATCAAAGTGGTTGCATGCAAATGATTCCAGGTTCCCATAAAAACGGATTTTTTGAACATCATTCAACTGAAGATAAAAATAATGTTTTATCTAGAGGTCAAACTGTAAAAAATATTGATACAAATAAAGCAGTATCATGTCCTTTAGAACCCGGTGAAATTTCTTTTCATCATGGTCTAACATTACACGCATCTCAACCTAATTCTAGTAATGACAGAAGAATAGGTTTAAATTTTCAATTTATTTCTCCTGATATGCAACAACTAAAAAGCAAAAATGATAGTGCTATTTGTGTAAGAGGAGAAGATAAGTATAAAAATTTTAAGATAGATCAAGTAGCTAAAGATGACTTTGATCATGAAGCTTATCAACATCTTTTAGTATTAAATAATCATTATAATGAAACAATAAGAAAAAATTAATATTTATTTATTAGAATCTGAAATAAGAAATCTAAAAATTAACTTCTATTTAATCAAATCATATGAATGTTTTATCTGGAATTAGTATCGGATTTATTGGTTATACGATATTTGTCATTTTAGATACAATAATTAAAAAATATCTAGTTAATGAATATTCTGTTTTTCAAATAAATTTTTATATTTGTCTTTTTAGCTTTATACCAACATTATTAACTCTTTATTTTTTAAACAAATGGAGCTCGCTAAAAAATGATATTATTCATATACAGCTTCTTAGAGGATTATTTGGATTAATTTCAGGAGCTTTAGTAGTTTATTCATTTAGAGAACATGCATTTAGTGAGATTTACCCAATATTATTTAGTGCTCCATTAATGATAACAATGTTATCCCATTATTTTTTAGATGAAAAAGTTGGTATTAGAAGATGGTCAGCGGTAACAGTTGGATTTATTGGCGTATTAATAGTTAGTAGACCTGGCACTATTCATTTTTCATTAAGTCTATTTGGTTTATTTTTTTCAGCATTACTAATGGCGATAAATATTACTTTAGTAAGAAAGTATTCAAATAATCAATCATCAATAGCATTTACTTTTTATGCTTTTTTATCTGCGACTATTTTAAATGGATTACTTAGTTTTAATAGCCACATCGCATTATCTTTTAATGATTTAATGATACTTGTTTTTTGTGGTATTATTTGTGGGATAGGGGGTAATTGTTTAACAATCGCCTCAAAATTTTTAGAGTCTAGTGTTTTTGCCCCTATTCAATATACACAATTAATTTCTGGAGCAATTTTAGGTTATTTATTTTTTGCTGATATTCCAGATATTTATGAAATTATAGGATCATTAATTATTGTTGGAAGTGGAATTTATATAATAATTAGAGAAACAAAAATAGGGGTTAGACCATATATTAAAGAAGATTCAAGATTTCGTGACCAATTTAATAGAGGGCATTAAATTAATAATTATAAATCAAAACTTTGTGATAGTATTTTAGTAGCATAAAATTATTATGAAAAATTTATTAAATAATAAAAATCCAATAACTTTACTAATTCTATCATCAATAGCCATGCCTATCGCTTTTAGTACTTGGATGGTTTTATTAAATAATTTCTCAGTTGAAAGAGCAAGTTTTACTGGAGTTGAAATTGGAATACTTCAAAGTATCAGAGAGATACCTGGCTTCCTAGCATTTACTATTATTTTTTTATTGTTCTATTTTAAAGAACAATATTTTGCTATTTTTTCTTTAGCCTTAACTGGTTTTGGTGTTGCAATTACAGGTTTCTTACCAACTGTTTACGGATTGTATTTTACAACAATTATTATGAGTACTGGCTTTCATTATTGTGAAACAGCCAAAAATTCTTTGAGTTTACAATGGCTTTCAAAAGAAGAAGCTCCACCAGTTTTAGGAAAATTAATAGCTATTAGCTCAATTACTTCTTTATTTTTGTATTGTATTATTTGGAGTTTATTAGAAATCTTTAATTTAGATTATAAGTTTATATTTTTAATTGCAGGATTAATTTGTATTCTTATTTCTATACACCTTTTTATATCCTTTCCTTTTTTTGAAATCAAAAATAAACAACATAAAAAAATAATTCTAAAAAAAGAATATTCTCTTTACTATATCTTAATTTTTTTATCAGGTGCTAGAAGACAAATTTTTGTAGTTTTTGCAGCTTTTTTAATGGTAGAAAAATTTGGATATTCAGCATCGCAAGTTACTTTACTATTTTTGGTTAATTATATTTTTAATTGGTTTTTTGCAGAACGTATTGGAAAGTTAATAAATATATTTGGTGAGAAAAAATGTCTTATATTTGAATATATTGGACTCGTTATAGTTTTTACATCTTATGCATTCGTGACTAATGCTTATGTTGCAGCAGGTTTATATATTATCGATCATATGTTTTTTGCATTAGCTATTGCAATTAATACATATTTTCAAAAAATTGCTGATCCAAAAGATATTGCAAGCACTGCAGGTGTTTCATTTACTATCAATCATATAGCTGCAGTATTTATCCCAGTACTTTTAGGATTTGTTTGGATTAATTCTCATTCAATAGTTTTTTTAATTGGATCTTTGTTTGCTCTACTATCTTTAATCGCTTCATTTTTTTTACCTAATAATTTATCAAAGATTATTTTAGATGAAAATAATTTAAAAAAAATAAGAGTATAATTTACTCACCTATATAACTAAGAATTATTTTTCTTTTATATTTACTGTACCTGTGTTCAATTAGATATATTCCCTGCCACATCCCTAATTTCATTTCTTTATTATTTATAGGAATTGTTAATGAGGTTTGAGTAAGCATAGATTTTATGTGAGCAGGCATATCATCATCTCCTTCATAACCGTGTTTATATAATGAAGCATCTTCAGGAACTATTCTTTGAAAAAAAGAATTAATATCATCTAATACATCAGGGCTAGCATTTTCCATTATTGTTAATGAAGCAGAAGTGTGTTGTATAAATAAATTTAGCTGACCTTTAATTATATTATTTTTTACAATCCAATCATGAACATTATTTGTAATTTCATACATTCCCTGTCCACTATTAGAAATTATAAATTCATCTTGCAGATTTAACATTTTCTAATCTTAAAATGAAGTCGTGGCACCTACAAGGAGAATTATAATGAAAATTAATGTTATGAAAAAAAGAACTATTCTTTTGATAAGTGCCACAATTTTTAAAATATAATCAAATTTTGTTTTAATAGAGATATAAATAAGGAAAAATTGTGTTATGATTATCCTAATTCTTTTTAGCTAGGAATATTATTTGTTAAACAATAATCAATTTGCAATTTTTTTAATTATTATATCAATTATTTTTGGTACTCTTATGGGTACATTCATAAAATTAGCTCAAGAAGAATTAAATGTATTTACAACTGGTTTTTTACGTTTTTTCTTTGGATTTTTAATCATCACCCCTTACATTCTAAAAACAAAATTTGAAGTATTTAGTACAAAAAATTTAAAAATTCATATTTTACGGTCAGCACTAAACTTACCTGCAATGCTACTTGGTTTTGCAGCTTTAGCTATGCTTCCATTAGAGAAAATGACAGCCATTCATTTTATAGTTCCTATCATTGTTACAATCTTAGCTGTGATATTTTTAAAAGAAAAAATCTATTTATATAGGTCAATTGCATTAGTGATGGGTTTTCTAGGAATGTTAATAATATTGCGACCCGGTATTATAGATATTTCTATTGGAATATATATGGCGCTTATTTCATCGCTAATTTGGTCAGTAGTTATAATTTTAACTAAAAAAGTATCTAAGGATGATAGTGCTATAACAATATTATCACACCAGTATGTTTATATGAGTCTTTTTTCATTTCCATTAGTTATATATTTTTGGGATCAGCCAAGCTTAAAAACAATTATTTATATATTATGTGCTGCAATGTCAGGAACGATATTACATATTGCATTAAATCATTCATATAAATTAGTTGATGTAACTATGACTCAACCTTATTCATTTTTAGGCTTAGTAGTTTCATCAATAATTGGATATTTTGTCTTTAGTGATAAACCTGATTTTTATACCTGGTTAGGTGCCTCTGTAATTTTTTGTGGTGTGCTTCTAATTTCTTACAGAGAACTTCAATTAAATAAAGAAATTACAAGAAAGAGATTAAATATTAATTCATAATATTAATATTTAACATCGTTAGATTATGTGTATTATTAGTAAATGCAAAATAATTATTTTTATAAATGGATAGATAGTAATAAAGATGATGAAATAAATAGTTTTAAAGAATGTATCGATTCATATATTTATTTTAAGAAAGATGCTTTTTATAAAACTAACAAATTAATTAAAAAGAAACCAGAATTTAATGCCCCAAAATTATTAAAAATAGTTTTATTGCTTTTTTCCAGAGATGTACAAAAAATTTCATTAGCTAGAGAAACATTAAAATCAATTTCCACTGATGAAGTAAATGATTATTTTCATCAATATTTAGAGATAGTAAATCTTTGGATTAAAAATGATTTAAAAAATTTATTAAATAAATTGGAATTAATTATACAAGATAATCCCAAAGATATTTTTGCAATCAGATTATTTCATTTTAATAATATTTTCTTGGGTATTGATAGTAAATTTTTAAATAAACATGAGGAAATACTAAGTAAGTGGTCTGAAAATGATCAGCATTATAATTTACTATTAGGGATGACTAGCTATGCTTTTGAAGAAAATAATATAATTGATAAAGCTAAGCTTTTAGCCTTAAATTCACTAAAACAATCATCAAATGATTTGTGGAGTTGGCATGCCCTTTTGCATGTACACGATAATGAGAATAATGACTCAATTAACAACAATTATTATTTTAATAAAATTAATTGGTCAATTTATGGGCCAATAAAAAGACATATATGGTGGCACCAATCATTAATATTATTCTACAATCAAGAATATGAAAAAAGTTTAAAACTATTTGATAATTATTTCTCTTCTTCAGAAATTTTTTATTTAGATTTTTGTAATGCTTGTTCTTTTTTATTAAGACTTCATTACAAAGGAGTGGATGTTAAAGAAAGAATGGATAAATTAAAAGATTATGCTGAATATTTTAAAAATCAACACATGCTTCCATTCATTGATTATCATCTTATTTTTTATTACCTATACTATAATGACCAAGATTATTTTCAGCAACTTGAAGAGAGAATGGAAGAAAATTATTTAGAAAATTCTTTTAAAGAAAATTATATTAATTACTTAAAGCCAATCATTCACAGTATGAAAACAAATGAATTATTAAACGAAAATATAATTAGATCACAATTTAAATACCTTGGAGGTAGTTTTGCTCAACGAGAACTTATTTTTTTAAGTTTAATCCAAAATACAAAATATGAAAAAAATAAATCAAATTTAATATCAGAATATAATGATTATAAATCAGTATCAAAATTATATGTATAACTATAAATTGTTGGAAGAAAAATTTATAAAAAATTCAAATAATAATTTTACCTTATTAAAAGATAATCTTTTTTTTCGAAATATAACTTTTCAAAATTTTCAAATTTTAAAGATGATATCATTTTTGGTAAGAGACAAAAATTGGAATAACTATGATCCTAAAATTCTAAATTATGAAGAGAACTTTGATACATCCTTAGAATATATATTCGATTTAGAATATGGTATTGATGAAATTCTTAAAACAAGAAATGTTATATTATTTTCTGAAAATTCTATCACTCTATCCTCTGAAGGAGAATTTTTAACTGATTTTTGGACTAATAGAATAGGTTTTAATTTATTAATTCCATTACAAAATCATGTTGGGTCAAACATCATTGTAACAAAAGGGAACGATTTAAAAGAGAAAAAACAATTTCCAGAAAATATAAAACCCGACCAACCATTTTTTAAATTTAAAAACCTTGCTTATACTTTAGACGATAGTTTGTTGGTTAATATTAATTTTGAGGGTATTTTATTTGAAATGGAGGATCAAAGAAACTGGGGTGATGCTTCTTACAAAATATATAGTGGTTCTTTATTAAATCCTTTTCCATATTTAGAAAAAGGGGGGTCTAATTTCTCTCAAACTGTTAAAATAGATGTAGAAAATAAAAAACAAAGATCATTTCCATCTATGAATATTGTAAAAATTGATCATACTACTTCCTATAAATTCCCTAAAATTGGTATAAAAATTGATTCTCCAATTCTTCCTGATGATAATTTAATAAAAAACTTTGATTATTATTACTATCTTATTGATTTTACTGAAGATTTTAAGAATGTAACTTCAAGATCAGACAAAAAGGTGTTTCTTGTATCTTTAGTTAATCATGCTAATGATCCTGAAGAAGAGTTAACAAAAATTTATAATTTTATAGCTGAAAATAATATTAATTTAGATAAAATTTTAATTTGCCCTAAAATATATTTGAATAGTTTTCAACCAGCTGGTGAATGGCCTAAAGTTCCAGAATTAAATGAATACTATAAAATAGCGAAAAAGATATTTTCTAATAGTCAAATTGTTTCTGGAATGGTCACTAATTTTACAGAATTAAATAGAAAGAGACCAAAAATGTTTTATGATTTGGTTAGTTTTTCCTTCACTCCAATTGTTCATGATTCTAGTGATTTTGGTGTGTTAAATACACCTGAAACTATACCTTATATCCTTCAAACTTTAAAAAATTTTTCTAAAAGTACTGATGTTCATATTGGTCCAATTTCTATTGGCATGCATTTCAATCCCTATGGTGAAAGTCTTGTAAGTAATAAAAAGAAAATAAGATTAGAAATGGCTGATAGCGATCCAAGGCATGATCAATTATTTTCACTAACTTGGACACTTGCAATTTTTATTCAATCAATAAATAAAGAATCAAAATTTTTTACTTTTAATTCTATTTATGGTCATCACGGAATATTAAATAAAAATAATACCAAAAGACCATTGTATCATTTAAATAATTTTCTAATTTCATTAACAAATTCAGAAATTTTTAAATTTAATCCAGTTAATGAAGTGTATGGATTAAAAATCGTACTAAATGATAAAAATTATTATTTATTTGTAAATTCATCAAAACAAAAAAAGAAAATTAATATTCCTGAAATAAATTTTAGTAATCAATATAAGCTTAATTTAAAAAATTATACTGAAATTTTTAATAATGATTTTTCTTTTTTTAACTTTAAAAAAGATACAAATCCATATGCGTTTGAGCCATTAGAAATTAAATTTATAGAAGATAAATGAAAAAATTAAAAGGAGCATTAATCGGTTGTGGTTTCTTTGCTGAAAATCATATTTTAGCTTGGAAAGAATTAAGAAATATAGAAATAATATGTGTTTGTGATTTAGATATAAAAAAAGCTAATAAATTTAAATCTAAATTTAACGTTTTGCATTCTTATTCATCTATAGAATTAATGTTAAAAAAACATAAAATTGACTTTGTTGATGTTGTAACAACAATGGAGACACACTTAAATATTGGCAAAATTTTATCTAAGTATAAAATTCCAACTTCTATACAAAAGCCATTTGCTGAAAATTTATCAAATGCAAAAAAAATTGTTTCTTTATATAAAAAAAATAAAACTCCACTTATGGTTCATGAGAATTTTAGATGGCAAAGCCCTCTATTAAAATTAAAAGAAATTATAAATAAAGAGCAGTTAACGAAACCACATTATGCCAAGATATCTTTTAGACATTCAAATCCTGTTGGATATACCAATCAAACATATTTATACGATTTAAAAGAGTATTTAACCTTAGACGTAGGAATCCATTTATTTGATTTAAGTAGATTTTTTATGGGAGAAGCAAAAAGTATTTATACAGTAAATCAAAATACAAATAATAAATTTAAAGGTGAAACCGATTTTATATCCCTGATAAGAAATAGAAATAACAGTATTACTATTGTTGATGCATCTATTTCTTCAATAAAAAAACCAGACAGATTTGCTCAAACACTAGTTAATTTAGAATTCTCTAACGGCTCAATTGATTTGGACTACAATTACAAAATTATTCTTCACAAAAATAATAAGAAGAAGATTTATGATGGAAAACCAAAGAAATATAAATGGATTTCAAAACCTTGGGATCAAATTCAAGAAAGTGTAATCAATACGCACAAACATTTCATTGATTCACTAATAAATAATATTGAACACGACACCAGTGGTGAAGATAACATAAAGAGTTTATCATTAGTCTTCAATTCATATAAATCTGATAAACTGAGAAAAGAAATTAAAATTTAATTTTTTTTAAGTTTAAATTGTAAATTTCGAGATTTCATCTCTAATTAATTTACTTAAGAGACTGTAACCAAGCACATTCATGTGTAATGGATCTTCTGAATAAAATTTTTCAAATCCAGCATCAAGCATAGGAGAGCAAAGATCAATATAGCGCCATTGACTAAAATTCTCAATTTTGTTTTTAATTCGTTCATTTGCATCTAATATTGTATTTAAATAATTATTTCTAAATACACTTGGTTTAATAGAAACAAAAAAACATAAGGTATGAGGTAATTTTTCATTAACTTCAGAAGCAAATAATAAAAATTCATTTTCTAAATCTTCAGCACTCATTCCGCTGCCTATATCATTATCACCTGCATAAAAAATCATCTTGTCAGGATTATTTGGGACTACTATTCTATTAAAATAGGTTCGGCATGATACTAATGTGGAACCACCAAATCCTAAATTTAATAAACTATCAAATGACAAATCAGTTTTTGCATTTTCCCAGTCTCTAAATGTTGAACTTCCAAATAAGACTATTTTGTTATTTTTATATTGATCTGAATGTAATTTAATTTCTAATTCTCTCACGTCTGCTTCATATTCTTCCTCAATAGGGCTTACTAAGTTTAAGTTACTAACCACATCTTCATAATTAATTTTATTTTTTGAAGCTGATTTTGCTAATTCAATTGCTTCCTCAACATATGCTCTAAAAGTTTTTCTATATTTAGATAAAAAATTTTCTAACTCTTTTTTATTTTTCATATCATTTACAAAATCTTTTATTTTTATTGGTTCTTTAATAACTGCTGAATAAATAGTATCAGAAATTGAATAATCAAAATTTGCTAATGCAATTGGAACAAGAAGGGGCTCTGGTTTTAATTGGTCTGCTAATAAAAATGCACCTGGTTTTAATGGACCTGGGGAATTTGGAGTTAAATTATCTTCAGTTTCAGATGTACCTTCTGGTGCTATAACTAAAGGTCTGTTTTGATCAAATATATTTTGAGTTTCGATAAATAATCTACTTTTTCTTTTCTTTTTTTGTTCTTGAGTTTCATTTAAATAATCTGACTCTGGTGTATGGACGAAAATATAATCTAAATTCTCATAATAATTGTATCTCCAGAATTCTGTATTTCTAGAATATCTAGCAATTCTTTGACCACCATCACCATATTTTGGAAATAAAATTTTTGCACTTATAAAGTGACTATCTATACTAAATTGATGTCCATTAGCTAAACCATTTTCTTCAATGCTTGCCAAATGATTATAAAAAAATATGTTTGTGGCTTCATCAGGTAAATTCTCCATACCTTTAATAACATAAGGTACTTGATCAAAAGCTTTTATAAAATCTGAATTTGTTAATTTTTGTAATGCTTGTTTATTTATTGAATCATATGAATTTGCAACCCTGTTGTATATTTTGTTTAGTTGTTTGAAAAATCTATTTTTTCTTTCTATACCACTCAATGCATCAATCATTAAACTAGCTATAGATTTTTCATCATCATTACCTGTGATAATTAAATCATAAATTGTATCGAATGCTAAAGAATGAGTTAAATGATTTTCTAATAAATGAGGTATTGTATAAAGTTTGGAATTACTTGGTATTGTTGCAGAATTATCATTTAATAAATATTGAAAAAACTCTTTTTCATTTTTAGCTGGATAGGTTGTTAAGCCTGTTGAACTTTGAATATAGCGTCCTAATTGCCATAATTGTCTTTTAAAAAATTTGATTGCCAATTCTGGATTGGTTTTGATTAAATTATCAATAAATTCATTTGAAAATTTTAATATCGTTGTATCTCTTGTTGCTTTTAAGGAGTAGGGTGATTCAATTTCATGTAATCCTGAAGATAAGGACAATGCTACTCCTGGTCTAGCTATTGATCTTGAATTGTTTTCTAATTGGTCATCTTTTAAATTTGTAAAAGAGGCTTCAACCTTACCTTTTAACAAAATATTTATTCCATCAGAATTTTTACCTTCTAATGTTATAAATTCACCAGATGAAAATAATCTAACGTTTGCGTAATGTATTAATTCATCTAAATCGTTATCATCAAGAAAAGCTAAAAATGCTGAATTTTTAATTCTTTTGGTATTTACAATATCTCCACCAGTTTTAACACCATCAGCTAAATTAATTTTTTTGTGTTCAACGGGTTTTTCTAAATTGCGAGATGACCATATTAAATTAATTGATTCAAATAATAAAAAAGAATAAAAAAAACTTGCATAGTCCGGATCTATTTCTTCCAATTCTTTTAACTTTTCTATTTTGATAGAAATATATTCTGAATTACCTTTAATAAATATATCTGACATATATCTACCTGGCGCATTTAAGCCTGAAATACCAAGAGGTGACCCTGCATTCTTTAATGTTGCTAACTTATAAAAAACATTATTATGATATTTTACATATTCAGCCTCACCTTTTAAAAGAATAAAAATTTGATCTGCGATACCATGCTGTTCTGCAATTTTGATGTCTTCATTACTTTTGTGAAATTCCGTGCCAGAATTGATTAAATCTTCAGTATTTTTTTTTGGAGACAAAGAAAAACCTTTATCTACTAGTATTAAAGATATTTTTTCACTTAAATTCATTAATTATCTAACTTAATAAATTTCCCATTTTATTTAAAGAGAAAAATTTTATCTTCTTATAATTGACTTAAAAATATTGATAAAAGATAACAGTATTATTTTTAATCTAAATATACTTACAATGGATTGAGCTAAATATGTCAATGCAGCAGCTCTTAAAACGGATTTGCATTGGTACATATTCTCTCTAGGAACAAATCTTTTGAGTATTGGTAAGGCTCTCTTAAAACTTGCATCAAATTCTACAGGAAGAGTAATCAAATGGATTAGCACATTTGTAGATAAACATCCCATTATTATTATCGCAGCAATAAGAGTGATAAATGGACTTTTAGTGAAGGCAAATATTGACGGTAGTCCTATAATTAATAAAAACGAGCCAATTCTTTGAAAGATCATTGTTTTTTCAATTAATGATTGTCTAAGAATAAGTGGTTTGTATTTTTCTTTATCTTGAATTGCATGCCCAATTTCGTGTGCAACAACCGCAATGCTTGTAATACTTTTTTTATCAAGTTTATCTGTAGCGATATGTATTTTTTTTTCTTTAGGATTGTAATGATCTAATTGCTGAATAGGATTAATTGATACATTGGTAATTTTTTCTTCTTCAAGGATTTTTTTTCCAAGTTCTCTACCAGTGAAAGGCATATCAGGTAAAATTTTATTATATTTTTTTAAAATATAATTTACCCATAAACTTGGTAGAAACATTACAATAAATGGCAAAAAATAGTAAAATAATTTAATCACAATTTAAAAATAGTAATAATATTATTAAAAATCAATTTTATTTAAACTAGTATTATCATCAATAATTAATTATTGCTTAAAGAGTGAAATCTAAATTTGAAAGAATTAATAGACTTCCCCCATATATATTTGGGGAGATAAATTCATTAAAAATGAAACTGAGATCAGAAGGTAGGGATATTATTGATTTTGGCATGGGCAATCCTGATATGCCAACACCTCTTCACATAAGACAGAAATTAAAAGAAGTTGTAGATAAACCAGGTGTTGGACGTTATTCAGTTTCAAAAGGTATTAATGGATTAAGAAAAGCTCAAGCTAAATATTATAAAAAACGATTTAATGTTGATTTAAATCCATCAAGTGAAATTATAGTAACAATTGGTTCAAAGGAAGGTTTAGCAAATTTAGCACAAGCTATAACTTCAAGAGGAGACAGGATATTATGCCCTGATCCATCATACCCTGTTCATCCATATGGTTTTATGATTGCCGGAGCAAAATTAACACCTTTAAGAACATTTTATAATGGACAGTTCGATAGAAACAAATTTTTATCAAATATTGTTAATAATTTAAAAAAATACTCTTCAATAAAAGTTATTATTGTTTCTTTTCCTTCTAATCCAACAGCTCAGATAGTTGATTTATATTTTTATAAAGAATTAGTAAAAATTGCAAAAAAATATCAAGTTTATATTTTATCTGATTTAGCTTATTCTGAAATTTATTTTGGTAAATATCCACCTCCATCAATATTAGAAGTTAATGGAGCTAAGAATATAGCTGTTGAATTTACAACTTTATCTAAAACTTACGCAATGGCAGGTTGGAGAATAGGTTTTGCTGTTGGAAACAAAACATTAATTGAAGCATTAACAAAAATTAAATCTTATGTAGACTATGGTGCTTTTACTCCTGTGCAAGTAGCAGCCACTGCTGCTTTAAATGGATCTCAAAGATGTGTAGAAGAAATAAGAGAGACTTATAAAAAAAGAAGAAATGTTTTAATAGAATCTTTTGAAAGGGCTGGATGGGATAAAATTCCAGAACCTGAAGCATCAATGTTTGTATGGGCTCCTTTACCAAAAAAATATAAAAAAATGGGTTCTATGAAGTTTGCTAAGAATTTAATGATAAATGCTGACGTTGCAGTAGCTCCTGGTTTAGCTTTTGGAAAAGGAGGGGAGGGATTTGTTCGTATTGGTCTAGTAGAAAATACTCAAAGAATAAGACAGGCAGCTAAAAATATTAAAAGATATTTTAATACTTAATATTAAACTGATAAAATCTTAATATAATGTGATAATTTTTCACCTGCATCCCAGGCATCGCTTAGACTTTTTCCTAGAACCCAGTCTCCACTTAAAAATATTTTATTATCCTTAGAATTAATCCAATTTTTTTTTGATATAGTATTATAACTCAATTTTGTTTGCGCATATAACCACCTGTGTGATTTAATAAAACTTACATTATTCTTTATATTAAATGTTTCTTCAAATATTGATTGAGCATATTTTTCTAGTTCAGTCTTGTCTATATCAATATTATTTTTTGTATATTCAGAATTCATATTTAATACCCAACAATCATGGGATAATTCATTAAATTTTATATTTTGATTCATAAAGAAACTAATATCTTTATGAAGATTTAATCCAGCTTTAACATTAATGTTATTATTATCTTTATAGCTTAACATTACAGTATGTATTGGGTCATAAGATGGTTCGCTAACAATCTGAGTAAAATCAATCAAATCTTTTGAAAGTTCTTTTGATTGTAAATAAGGTATACAAATTAAAATATAATCAAAATCTTTAAATTCTTCCTTTTCAGAAAATAGCGAGAAGAGATCATTACTATTTTTTGAAATTTTAATTATTTTTGAATTTAAATAACTTTTTACTTTAATATTATCAAAAATAGACTTTGGAATAGAATTCATTCCATTTTGACCAATAATAATTTTTTTTCTGATCTTTTTATTTTTTAAATAATCTGTTGCAAAATCTATTTCTATTACTTGCCCCAAATTATATTTACTTATTACTTCATTTAATTGAACTACAGAATGATTTGTCGATAGATAATGTGCACCATGATCAAAAAGATAATTATCATGTTTTCTAGTAGAGACTCTTCCTCCTGGTCTCCATGATTTATCAAAAATTGTAATATTATGTTCTTGAAGATTATAAGCAAGAGACAAACCAGTCATCCCAGCTCCAATTATTGCAATATTTTTCACATTAATTAATATTAATTATTTGAAAATTTTTTTTGCCTGAAGATTTAATTTTTTTTAAACCAAATTTACTGCATAGATTTTTGTATCTCTGTTTTGCTGGTAAGTTAATTGTTTTAAAATATATATTATCGTGACCGAACATCATTTTCTGGCCATTAATTTCATATAATTTTTTATAAATACTAGATTTTCTTCTGATAACCATAATTTAATAGAAAAAATATATAGTTAAATTTAAAGCTGCAAAGATAAATACTATCGCAATAGCTGCGTATAAATTTCTTTTGTTCATATCTATTTATAATTAAAATTATACTTAAAAGTCAAGATACTAAATTAATTTAACATTAATGATTTTAGGAAATCTAAGTTTTCAATTAATCGTCTTAATTCTTCTGGATCTAGTCCTTTTAAATTTTCTTTAAATAAATTTTGATAGTCTAATGTATCAATACGATCTGTATAAATTTCTTTTAAAGAAATTGTATTTGAATTATCATAATCATAATTCCCAATTAATATTTTTGATAATGCAGGAAATATTAGTGATGTAGTTGTATAAGTTGCAAATCCTATTTCTCTGTCTTCGTCTTGTCTTTTGTCAATAAAGGTAAAATAAATTGCTATTCTTGCTGCACGTGTTAATTCTGCTACAGATAATTCATCATCTTGTGATACATCTAAAAATGAAAAAGTTTCATTAATACAATTTGCGGGATTGCTATCATTATTACATGTTTCAATTAATTGAGAATTCATTAAGTTAATAATTTCTCCATAAATAATTTGAAAGACACTAGGGATTGATTCACATTTTTCATAAACAGAATACTCTGATGAATTTAAAAAAGAATAATCTATGCCATCCCAACCATCAGGAGCAGTAACTTCAAGTAAATTATCTCCATCTTTTTTTAAAAAATAATAATAACTTCCATCTAATTCTCCCCATTTATAAGCTGACCAATCTTGTACCTTTGATGTTTTGGAAACATTAAAGCCAACATATGTCTCGTCAATCCACATACTTGTATTATTTGATATTATAAATACTTGATATTCTGCGTCACAATCATCACTCCAAATACCTTGCATATCTTTTGGAAAATTATCTTCAAATATTAACTCTGCATTCAGATGTAATGGTAATAATAAAAAAATACTAAAAATTAATTTTACAAAATTATTCTTCATAAGGCATAACTCTTATTACATCTCCGTAAATAATTACAACTCTTTGCCCATTCGGAAGGGCATTATTATCTCCTTGTACAAAAGCCTTTTGTTGATCATTTTGGCAATTAGAAGTGTTATTACCACATTCATCAATATTCACTATATATTGGAAGCCATCATGATTGCCAATTTTAGCTTGAATTACTGAACCCATAGCGGCTCCTCCAATAGTTCCATATACAATAGCAATATCTTGACACTTAGTTCCTAATATTTCTTCTTCTCCACATATCTGAGAAGCTAAAAGACCTCCTATCATTGCTCCAGCTGTTGCTCCAATCCAATCACTTTCACCTTCAATTTTTACTGGAAGAGAGGTTTTAATTGTTCCATATTCAATATTAGTTACTTTTTGTGCATCAGATTTTTTTACTTTATTTGGGGATGTTGTATTACAAGAGATTAGTGCAAAACTAATTATCAGGGGAATTACCAATAATTTTACTAATTTGTTCATTAAATTATAAATTATTATAGTTAAAAATTGTCTAAAATAAGCAATTAATTTTAATAAATCATATAAATTTTCTAATAACTTACTATTTAAATATTGATGAAAAAAGTATTTTTAATTCTTGGAAATCAATTATTCCCTCATAAACACTTAAGAAAATATAAAGACTCAACTATTTTTATGTGTGAAAGTTTTGATCTTTGCACTTTTCAAAAACATCATAAATTAAAACTCATTCTTTTTCTGTCCTCAATGAGATCTTATGCTGATGAACTAAAAAAAAATAAATTTAAAGTTAATTATATTGATTTAAAAAAGGATTTTAAAATTTCCTATGAAAAAAAATTAGAAAATTTTATAAAAAAAAATAAATTCAAAGAATTAATTTCTTTTGAAATTGAAGATAAATTTTTTGAAAAAAAAATAAGCACCTTATGTAAAAAAAATAAGATTAAATTAACTTTTATACAATCACCCATGTTTTTAAATTCAAGAGATGAATTTAAAAATTATTTAAGTAAAACAAAAAAACCTTTTATGGCAAATTTTTATAAAATTGCCCGTGCAAAAATAGATATTTTGATGGAAAATAATAAGCCCAAAGGTGGAAAATGGAGCTTTGATGAAGATAACAGAAAAAAACTCCCTAAAGATATTAAAATACCAGAAATGATTACTTCAAAAGAAACAAAACATACAAAAGCTTTAAAACAACAAATAAACACAATTTTTAAAAATCACCCAGGGCAAGTTGATAATTTTTGGTTACCTACAACTTATGATGATGCAGTTAAATGGTTAGATGATTTTATTATCAAAAAATTTAATTTATTTGGTGATTACGAAGATGCAGTTGATACTAATAATAACTTTTTATTTCATAGTGTTCTAAGCCCCATGATTAATTTAGGTTTATTGACACCAGATCTAATAATTGAGAGGGTAAGAAAAGTTGAAAATAAAATTAAAATTAATTCTTATGAAGGTTATATTAGGCAAATTATTGGATGGAGAGAATTCATCAGAGGAATTTACCAAAATTATGATCAACAATTAGAAGAAAATAATTTCTTCCAACATAAAAATTCTCTTACTAAAAAATGGTATGACGGTACAACTGGATTAGATCCTTTAGATCACTCAATTAAAAATGCTCAAAAATATGGGTATACCCATCATATTGAGAGATTAATGGTTTTATGTAACATTATGAACTTATGTGAAATTAAACCTAATGAAGTTTATAATTGGTTTATGGAAATGTTTGTAGATAGCTCTGATTGGGTAATGTCACCTAATGTTTATGGTATGGGATTGTTTAGTGATGGAGGTATATTTAGTACCAAACCTTATATTTGTGGTTCAAGTTATTTTATGAAAATGATGAATTTTAAAAGAGGTGATTGGAATGATATTATGGATGGATTGTATTGGCGTTTTATTAATAAAAATAGAAAATTTTTTCAATCTAATCCACGTTTAAATATGATGGTTAATATCTATGATAAAATGAATACTGAGAGGAAAAATCATATAATAAAGAAAGCAAATCAGTTTATTCGTGATAATACCAATTAATGGATAAATTCGATGTTGTTGCAGCAATAATAATACAAGATGATAAATATTTTATTGCGCAAAGAAATAGAAATAAACATATGGGATTAAGTTGGGAATTTCCAGGTGGAAAAGTGGAAGAAGGGGAATCTTTTGAAATTGCACTTAAAAGAGAAATAAAAGAAGAACTTAATATAGAAATAAATATTAAAAATAAATTAGGTGAAGAAAATTATAAAGATGACAAAATAAACGTAAAATTGCATTATTTTATATGCTCTCATGCTAATGGTGAAATTATTTTGAGTGAACACGAAGACTCGGCTTGGGTTGCAAAAAATGAATTTAAAAATTATAATTTTGCTGAAGGAGATACTGATATTATAAACTTATTATAAGTCTAATTTTAAAATCGTTTAAAACCTTAATTTTTCTACTTTTTTTTTCAAAAATTTTATTTTCTTTTATTTTAATGATAAAGACCAACATCATTTATGAAAGTTGATAAAGATCAAATATCCGCATGGGGTGTGCATGCCTTCACTGGTTCTGGAGCTATACTTGGGTTTCTTGCCTTAGTATCAATATTAAATAATGATCAAGTTGGTAGTTTTTTATGGCTTGGTATGGCCTTACTTGTAGATGGAGTTGATGGAACATTAGCTAGGAAGGTTGGAGTTGAAGAAAAAGCACCAAATCTAGATGGGATTATTTTAGATTCCATTATTGATTATCTAAATTACGTTATTAACCCAGCTTTAATGATTTATTGGTTTCAGATGGTGCCATCAGGTTTTGAAATGATTATGCCTGCTCTTATATTTGGAGTTTCTTTGTACACTTTTATCAACGTTAATATGAAAACGGATGATTATTATTTCCAAGGATTTCCTGCAGTCTGGAATGTTGTGGTTTTATATTTCTTTATATTAAATACGAATGAATGGATAAACCTAATTGTGATAATTATTCTATCAGTATTGACATTCGTTCCATGGAAGTTTGTTCATCCACTAAGAGTAAAATCATTTAGAAATTTAACGATTTTTTTTACTGTTGTTTGGGCAGCAACAACACTGCGATTAGTAACAAAATCAGAAATAAACTTAATTATAAATGATACAATTGTTCTTTTAATATGGTTAATTTGTACGGGCTATTTTATTTATATTTGTTTTCTTAGATCAATAAAAGACTATTAAAACCGTAAGTAATTCAATATTATTTTGTATATGCAAAAAATGCATATCAAATAATTATGAAATTCATTTTTAAAAATAAATAAATTTTATTATTAAAATTTCATCGTTCATTTTGAATAATTCAAAACGGAAGTAAACGAAAGTTGAAGGAACGCATGCAAGTTATTAAATCGTTCAATCTGTATTAACAGATCGGAAGTAGGCTAAAGCTGAAGGAACGCGGATCTTATTATTAATTTCCATAGCTAAGCATGAATTATAACGGATAAGAAAGGTTTGTTATAACTATGGTTAAAAAGTTAGATAATAAAAAGATTATCTATTCAAGCCTCAAGAGGTTTACTTCTTGATGTTTAATGAAATGTATCAATCTGAATCAGTGATAAGAAATCATTATAACAATATTAATGATTGGTTAGATCAAATGACTTCAAAAGTTATTCTTGAAAAGAATGCTGAAGCTGAAACTCATTTTAGAAATATTGGAATTACATTTTCTACAAATAACGAAACTGCAAGAGAAAGAATTATTCCGTTTGATTTAATTCCAAGGATATTTACCTATACTGAATGGTTAAGATTAGAAAGAGGAGTAATCCAAAGAGCTAAAGCACTTAATGCGTTTCTTGCTGATATTTATAATCAAGGTGAAATAATAAAAGCTAATATAATTCCTAAAGAAATTATTTACAAAAAAAAATCTTTTGAACCTTCAATGTTTGGTTTTTCTCCTCCTAGAGATATCTATAGTCCTATAATTGGTATTGATTTAGTAAGAACAGGCCCCAATGATTATTTTGTTTTAGAAGATAATTGTCGAACACCAAGTGGTGTTTCTTACATGCTAGAAAATAGAGAAATAATGATGCGAATGTTTCCTGATTTATTTCATAACAATAGAGTAACACCAATAGATGACTACCCAACAAGACTTTTGCAAACCTTGATGAGCTTGGCTCCTATTAAATGTGAAAATCCAGAACCAGTATGTGTGTTACTTACACCTGGTCCTTTAAATAGCGCTTATTACGAACATAGTTTTTTATCTGATCAAATGGGTATTGAAATGGTTGAATCAACAGATTTATTTGTTGAAGGAAAATATCTTTATATGAAAACAGTTGATGGTCCAAAAAGAGTAGATGTTGTTTACAGAAGAATAGATGACGATTTTTTAGATCCTCTATGTTTTAATCCTCAATCTGTAATTGGTATTCCAGGAATTATGGATGTTTATAGAACAGGTGGTGTCAATATCTGTTCAGCTCCTGGAGCAGGCATAGCTGATGACAAAGCAATTTATATTTATGTACCTGAGATGATCAAATTTTATTTAGGCGAACAACCAATCTTAGATAATGTTGAAACATGGAATTGCGAAAAAGAACAAGAATTAAAATATGTTTTAGATAATATAAATGAACTTGTCGTAAAAGAGGTTGATGGATCTGGAGGTTATGGGATGTTAATAGGTCCAAAATCTTCTAAATCCTCTATAGATGAATTTAAAACAAAACTCTCAACAAATCCAAAGGGATATATAGCTCAACCTTTACTTGATCTTTCATTTTCACCAACACTAATCAAAAATCAAGTTGAGGGAAGAAGGGTAGATTTACGTCCATTTTGTTTAATTGGAGAGCAAGCTCAATTAAGTTCTGGTGGCTTAACTAGAGTTGCAATGAATGAAGGATCGTTTGTTGTAAATTCTAGCCAAGGAGGCGGTGTGAAAGACACATGGGTTTTGGCTGAATGAGGAATAAAAATGTTAAGTAGAACTGCTGAATATCTATATTGGATCAGTCGTTATATGGAAAGAGCTGAAACTACAGCCAGGCTTTTGGATGTTGGTTATAGAATGTCTCTTTTTCCAAATCCAAGTGGTTATAACAATGAATGGGAATCAGTTTTATCTGCTGCTGGAGCAATTGAGAGGTATAAAAATAAATATGATACAATTGAACAGAAAAATGTGGAAGATTATTTATTTTTTGATGAAAGTAATCCTTCATCTGTTTACAATTGTATTCTTAATGCACGAAATAACGCATTAGTAGTTAGAACTTCCTTTACCCCTGAGTCTTGGTTAGCAATTAATAAAACTTATCAAGAGATACTAAACTTAAAAGAACAAAAATTTACAAAATCTGATTTACCTAATCTGACAGAGTGGACAATAGAACAAGTAAACTTATTTAGAGGATCATTAAGTTCTTTGCTTAGAAATGATGGTTATAATTTTCTTTTTCTTGGTTTATTTATTGAGAGGGCAGATAATTCTGCCAGATTATTAGATGTAAAGTATTTTGTTTTATTACCTAAGCCTCAATATGTGGGTGGTAATATCGATAATATGCAATGGAGTATATTGCTTCGCTCTTTATCTTCTTTTAGAGCTTTTAGATGGGCATACGATGGTAATATTACCGCAACTAAAATTGCTGACTTTTTAGTTCTAAATAATAATTGCCCTAGATCTTTAAGTTTTTGTATTCAGAATATTGTTAAACATTTAACTAACCTAAGATGCAGTCCAGAAAAAGTTGGAAGAATTTATAATAATTTAAAAGATCTAAATACTAAAATTCAAGAAGAAAAAATAGAAACTATTGTTGAATATGGACTTCATCAATTTGTAACACAATTTATTAGAAAAATATCTAGTGTTGATAACGAAATACATAAGGAGTTTTTTAATTAATATGGAACTAATAATCGAACACACAACTAAGTATGAATATAAAAATCCAGTTGCGGGATTAATTCAAACCACTAAACTGCATCCTTCAGAATATAATGGTCTTAAAATTTTAGAGTGGAATGTCCATAATGATTCAGCCAAAAAATCAAAAATTTATCAGGATGGTGAGGCTAATAATATTCAAAGTTTTACAAATACAAACAAGGTGAAAAAAATACAATTTACAGTTCTTGGAAAAGTTGAAACATTTGATACAAAAGGAATTTACCAGAGTGCTTCTGATAAAATAGATCCTTTAGTTTATTTAAGAGAATCAAATTTAACAAAAGCAAATGCGGATATAAAAAATTTAGCTATTGAAGCTAAAAATGGTTTTAATGAAAATGAAAATCTAGAAACATCTCATAATCTGATGAATCTAGTAGCTGAAAAAATTGAATACAAACCTTTAACAACAAATAATCAAACAACAGCCATTGAAGCATTTAATCAGAAAAAGGGAGTCTGTCAGGATCAAGCACATATTATGATTGCCGCAGCAAAAACTTTAGGAATACCTGCTAGATACGTAAATGGTTATATGCATAACAATTCCCATTCTTCAGAATTTCAATCTACACATGCGTGGGCAGAATTTTATATAAATGACTTAGGCTGGGTGGGATTTGATCCTACAAATAAGTGTAGTCCAGATGAAAGATATGTTCGTGTTTCTTGTGGACTTGATGCAAGTTACGCATCACCTATTAAAGGTGTTTTTTATGGAAATATTAATAATGATGCTGTGATAGAAAACTTAGATATTCATGTACAAACATTGGAAAATAATTCTCAACAATAATTTGTTTGAAATATTTTCTTAACTTACTAGTATTATTTTTAAAAAGGAGGAAATATGTTTCAAAATAAAAAACAACTTCAGTATTTATGGATTTTTAAACCTGAACTTAAAGATATTGCAAAAAGAATTGCAGAAGATCATACGAAATGGATGAAGGAAACACATACAAAGGAAGGTGATAAAGCACTTCTAATGTTAAATTGGTCTATAGGTCCTGAATTTAAAGATGGAAATAAAACAGGCAATATGTCTCTGATCCTAACAGAGGTTTATGAAAATCAAGCAGGAATAGATAATCATTTTGAGCAAGCACAAAATAATGGAGCAACTTTTAGAGATGATTTTAGTGATTTTGAAAGTAAATGTGAGAATTTAGTAAAAATTAATAGTTCAGATATTATCCATTCAATGTGGTAAATATAATTTTTAATATCTAATTTATTTTTAAATAGATTTCATAATCTTATTGTAATATTCAAACTAGATATCTAAGTTAAATACCATATTTATTTGAATTTATATTTATTATGGAAATTGAAAAGATTTTTAAAAATTTAATCCTAGCAGATTTTATTGTTATAATTTTAATGGTTATATCATCTATGTATCAACCATCAGAAATTTCTAATATTTATGAAAATTTAAATGATGGATTATTATCTAATTTTGAAAATTTTTCTCGAATAGTATCTATTAGTTTATTCTTTCTATATCTATTTACTTTAAATTTACTTTATAGATTTATCTCTTACGGCAAATCATTGTATTTATTTTTAGTAGTAGCTGGCCTAGTTCTAAATTATTTTAGTGGTTCTGTTATTTATACTGCTTTTAGTGGTATGCTTGATCAAATTGGTGGATTGATTAGTGGAGCAATTTTAATTCTTTTATATTTTTCACCAATTAAAGATAACTTTAGATAAAAAATAACTTAGTTTTCTGCAATCAAATCAATATTTATGTATTTTTATCAAAATTTAGTTAGAATATATAAATAGGTCGGTCAAAACCCTTGTAAAAAAAAGACCATAAATTTAATTATGGTAAGAACATTAGCTAAATTTATAATTGGTTTATTAAGCATATGGGCATTAGCATTTATAATTGCAGAGATTATGGGTGTAACTATCTATTTTCCATTCACTATAGTTGAAAAACAAGAAGTACCATATCATAGGATTACTTCAGTCAGATTAGCTGTTTTTCTAACTTTTGCATACTTTGGTTTTAGATATCTTTTCTTTCAATCAGAAAAACTTTATCCTATTCAGTTTTTAGAAATTTATATTAAATCTTTAACATTTTGTTGTTTATTTGTTTTCTACACCAGTCAAGTTGAATTTAGAGAATACTATTTTGTTTTTTTCTTATTTATAGTTTCATTAATCTTACATTTTGCATCAAGAAAAAAGATTAGAAGTTATTTTAATTAAAACAAGCGGCTATTACACCGCTTGTTAATCAATATTAATAAGCCTCAAACATCGTTCTAAGAATAATTAAAATCAGTCCAACTAATGGAAACATTACACCTCTAATATTAGGGGTTATACCGTAGTTGTTTACAAGATTAAAATATCTAACAACAGAGCTAATTAAAGCTATTGCCATAAGCATAAATAAGAATGAGTACCAAAATTTATATTGTACTACATTTTCATCGTAAGTATTTCCTGTAACATCAAAAGTTAACAATATAGACATTAATAACATTGTTAAAAAAACTGCACCTAAAGGACCTCTAAATACTAATTTAGGCTCCTCATTGGAAAAACCTAATTCATTAAAAAATTTGTCATTAAAATAAAACTGATAAATAATAAATAAATTAAAAAGCATGAATAAAACATGGAATGTAAATGCCATTGTTCCTCCAGCTTCAAGAATATATTCAGCCATAAAAATCTCCTTTTTTAAAAATAATTATCAAATTATTAATGATTCTTTATAAAAAAATTATTAAAGTAATTTAAAATGAAAAATATATTAGTTACTGGTGGTTCGGGTAAAGCGGGAAGAGCAACAATAAATTTACTATTAAAAAAAAACTATAATGTGTTTAATGTAGATTTAGCTAATAATTCAGAATTGGATGTCCCTTTTTCTAAAGTTAATTTAGAAAATTTTGGTGATGCAATGGAGTCTGTATCTGAAATAGATGACCGTATTAATGGAATTGATGCAATTATTCATCAAGCAGCTATTCCTGCTCCAGGTTTAGAAACCAATCATAAAACTTTTAGAATGAATACTCTGAGTACTTACAATATTTTTCAGGCAGCTAAAGTTTTAAAAATAAATAATATTGTATGGGCTTCAAGTGAAACTGTTCTTGGTTTACCTTTTGATACATATCCGCCATATGTCCCAGTTGATGAAGAGTATTATCCTCGTCCTGAATCTAGTTATTCCTTATCAAAGGTAATGGGTGAAGAAATGGCTAGACAATATTGCAGGAGAAATCCTGAAATGAAAATATTTGGACTTCGTTACTCAAATATAATGGAAGAGAAAGATTACAAACAATTTCAATCATTCCAAAAAGATCCGTTTTTAAGAAAATGGAATTTTTGGGGATATATTGACGCTAGAGATGTAGCTCAAGCTTGTTTATTAGCAATGGAAAGTAAATTAAAAGGTGCTGAGAATTTTATTATAGCTGCTGATGATACTGTTATGGAAGAAGATAATAAATCTCTTCTTGATAAAGTATTTCCAAATATTCAAATTAAAGGTGAAATTGGAAAAAATAAAACATTGCTAAGTAATGATAAAGCTAAAAAAATTTTAGGATTTAAACCAGAATATTCTTGGAAAAATATTAATTAAAGTTCCAAACTCATTAAACCATTTTTATCAAAACTAATTGGAATTGGGTTTGATATTTCTCCAATAAAATTACCATTTTGATCATCATGCAAAAAAGCCATAAAGAAAAATTTACTATCTTTTTCAATAACTCTACCTGCATAAAGTTCTATTTCAGAACTTGTTGTAAAGTAGGGGCCCGGTGCCAGATTCCATGGACCTTCAAATTTATCTGCAATTAAATAATGCGTTCCTCGCTTATTCGGCCCATTATAAATTTTTTTGAATTCATTCGACCAATCTTCGGGATGATTGCAAAATAAACAATACCATTTATTTTTAACTTTAAATATTTGAGGAACTTCTAACTGACTAAATAATCCCCCAAATAAAGGTTGAATAGATTTCCATTCAAAAAGGTCATTTGACTCAGCCATTCCAATTACACCACACTGATAAGGATCATTGTGGATTAATGCTCTAGCAGTGTATGCCATTATAAATTTATTTTCATAAGGATGCTTCATTACCCATGGATCACGCATAGCACGATCTTGCCAATAATTATCACTCTCTAACTCTTGGTAAATATTTTTATCTAAATCGAGAGCTAATCCATTTCCATATCTATTAAAAGAATAGGGTGTGTCACCTATTGCATGACCAATTCTTTGTTTACTGCCATTTTCCTTTTTATTTCTACCTGTATAAAAGTAGTGCCACATACTATTATTTTTAATTATAGACCCTGTCCAAGTTGTATAGTCATCAAAATTTTCATTATCAGATGGAGCAAAAACCGTTCCATGATGTTCCCAATTAATTAAATCTTTTGAGGTAGCTAATCCATGCGTAACATTATTGTGTCTTAGATCAGGATTTTTTAATGATTTATCAGCTTGAAGAAAATAGCAATACCAAATATCATTATCCTTGTTTAACCAAAAATCCCAAAGCCATTTTTCTTTTAGTTTAATCAATTTAATTTAAAGAAACTTCAGCTATAGAAGCAGTATCCTCCAAATATAAATATAATTTTTCATTATAATAAATCATATCTCTAATTCTTTCACCAATATGAACTCTTTCAATTTTAATATTTTCAGCATTACCGTCTTTTACTTTATTTGGAGTTGAAAGTTTTTTATTATCGTAATCATATTCAAAAAAATAAAGAGATTCATCCTTCATTGATGCTACTACATAACTATTTTTTTTATCTAATCCAACTATTTGAGAAATCCCAATAGACGGATTAAAGTATATTAAAGGTTCAATAAAATTATATTCAGAGTGAGATTTATGTAGTGGATATTTTACATACTTTTTTTTATTATAAGGTGCATTTTTTCCTCCATAATGCTCTCCATAAGATGAAATAGCCCAACCATAATTAGGTATTTTATTTGGGTTTAACTCTATTAAATTAATTTCATCACCACCTTCAGGTCCATGCTCTGCCTCTAATAAAAAGTTATTTTTTTTATTGTAATATAATCCTTGAGGGTTTCTATGACCCATACTTATAACTTTGTAATCTTTTGTGTTTTTATTAATTTCGATTATTTTACTAAATATACTATCTTCTTTCTGCGCTCTAAATCTACTTCTAAAATCACCAGTAGAAAAAAATAGATTTTGATCATCCACATTAATTATTCGTCCTCCAGATTGATGTGCATTAAACTCACCATCAATATTATCATAAAAATGAACACATTCATCTGACGTGAAAAGATTTTGAAATATTATAAGTTTTAAATTCATTTTCCCATGTAATAAACTTGTATTCCAACAATTGTCTTTCACTTCTCTTGTATAAGATACATAAATTTGATCTTTATAAATATTGATATCTTTTATTGAGAACCAACCACCTTCTAACCAATCAAAATCATGTATTCTTGATTTTCTAAATTGTTCTTCTCCTATGAACTTACTAATATTTGTTTTAATTTGTTTAAAATATAAGTCATTTGTATTATTTTTAATTTTATTAGAATACGCTAATACACCACTTGCTGAAATTAAAATTAAATTATTATTATATGTTTCTAAATATCCACTTGCTGGGAATTGGTTAGCTATACCGTATAATAATATGTTTTTTTGAGGACTATAAACTTTTGCCTTGATTTTATTATTTGAAAAACTGTGTTCAGTGTTAATTGCATATTCTAAATTCTTATTATTTTTTTTGATTTCTAAATCAAATTCATAAGGATCAAATTGTTCAAGTATTTTTGTTAATATTTGAGAATTATATTCAGTTTCAAAACTATCATCATATAAATCTTTGTATGCATCTTCAAATAATTCTTTTTGTGCTCTAAATTGATTACGTTCTTTTTTGAGATCTTTTATTTGAGTTTTTAAGTTTGTCGTATTTTTATGAGATAAAATATACTTATATACAAATTCATTTAAATTATTGTTAATTTGCTTATTTATATATGTGAAATCAAATAAAAAATTGAATGAAAGAAAGGCAAATATCAAAAATATAATAAAATTTCTAAAAATTTTCATTAAAAAAAATTATCAAAAAAGAAAACTAATTACAATATGTTTTAGTATCTAACTTTGTTTTTTAATTTTTTTGAATAAAGATAATTTGATATATTTTGTGAGCTAATCTTAGCCATTCTCAATCTTGTCTCAAAAGTAGCACTTCCATTATGAGGAGATAACAAAACATTTTTTAATTTTAAAAATTTATTGTTAATTTTTGGCTCCATTTTAAACACATCTAATGCAGCACCAGCTATTGTATTTTTATTCAAAGAATCCAATAAATGAACTTCATTAATTACAGATCCTCTTGAAACATTTACTATTATAGCAGAAGGCTTCATGAGTTTTAAAATTGTTTTGTTTATTAAGTCTTTTGTTTTGCTTCCACCAATACATGTAATTACCAATACATCGATTACACTGGCCATATCTTTTAAATTTTTGAAATATTTATACTTTAAATTTTTTTTATTTGGTCCAAAATAAACAATTTTCATAGAAAGAGATTTTACTCGTTTAGAAAATGCTTTACCTATTTCACCCATACCAACAATTCCTACTGTTTTGTTAGTAAGGCTAGTTGTTAATTCAAACGGTTTTTTACTCCATTTTTTTTTTAAAATAAAATTATGAGCTTCATTTATTCTTCTTGATAAAGACATCATTAGACCAAGTGCTAAATCAGCAACATCGTCAGTAAGAACTCTAGGTGTATTTGTTATAACTATTTTATTATTTTTACAATAATTCAGATCAACACCATCATACCCAACACCAAATACTGAAACTATTTTTAGATTTTTAAATTTTTTAAGAAATTTTTTATCAGTTTTAAAACCACCGGTGACAACTATTCCTTGGTATTTATTAAAATCAATTTTACTCTCTAATTTCCACAAACAATCAACACTGAAATCTTTTTTATAAACATGTACAAAATCTTTTATTAAAATGTCGGTGATTAAAATATTGTATTTCATTAAATATTAATCTGTACTTGATTTTGCCCATAAATTAATTTTTTCTTCTTTTGCATATTTGTCTATTTCTTTTAATTCAGAATTACTAAAAATTAGATTATTTTGACTATCTAAACACTCGTCTAATTGCTTTACTGTTCTTGCGCCAATTAGAGCTGATGTCATAGTCGGGTGACGAAGTATCCAAGAAAGAGCCATTTGAGGTAAAGATTGTCCTCTTTTATTTGCAATTTTTGTTAACTCTTTAATTTTAAATAAATAACTTTTTGTAATCATTTTTTTATCAAGAGATGAATTATCTGAAATCCTTGATACTTTAGGTATTTTTTTTAAATATTTACCCGATAACATTCCTTGTGCGAGAGGAGAGAATGCAATACATCCTATACCTAATTTTTTTAATGTAGATAATAAATCTTTTTCCACCCATCTATTGATCATGGAGTAAGATGGTTGATGAATTAAACAACTAACTCCTCTTTCTTTTAATAACTTGTTCATTTTTATTGTTTGTTTTGAACTATATGATGAAATTCCTACGTATAAAGCCTTACCACTTGTAATTGATTGAGCTAATGCATCTGCTGTTTCTTCTAATGGTGTTATTGGGTCAAAACGATGAGAATAAAATATATCTAGATATTCTAGCTTCATTCTTTTTAAACTCTGATCAAGACTTGCAGTTAAGTATTTTTTTGAACCCCATTCACCATATGGACCATCCCACATATGGTAACCCGCCTTACTTGATATTATCATTTCGTCCCTGTATTTTTTAAAATCAGAATTCATAACTTTACCAAAATTTTCTTCTGCAGATCCTGCTGGTGGACCATAATTATTTGCTAAATCAAAATGAGTTACACCTCTATCAAATGCTCTAAAAAGCATCTTCTTTGCTTCTTTTGACATAGATTTTTTACCACCAAAGTTATGCCAAAGACCAAGTGTAATAGGGGGTAAAAGCAATCCGCTATTTCCACATCTCCTGTAGATTAATTTTTCATATCTTTTTTTATCTGCGTTATAACTCATCAGTATTTACAAAATGTCCTAAATATTATCTATAATACCTAATAAAATGAGTAAACGTAAAAATTTAAATAATGTTGATTTATCATTTCATTTACAACATCCTGGTAGAGGAAGTGAGCCTGGTGATCCTAATGCAATCTTTTATTTAAATGGAGTTTATCATCTTCATTATATTTTAAGACATAAATGGGATGGAGTAAGAAAAAACTTACCAAGAAGAAATTTTCCTTTTAATCACTCTCATTCATTTATTCATTGCACTAGTAAAGACATGTTAAATTGGGAATGGCAAAAAACCAAATTACAACCAAGCTTTACAAGACATGGTATGTTTAGTGGAACTGGATTTATTACTTTAGATAAAAAACCAGCTATAATTTATCATGGAGAAAATACCAAAAATAATTATGTTATAATTGCGAAAGACAATGAATTATCTAAATGGAATAAACCATTACCAATAAATAAAAATAAATTTAAAATTAATTTTTGGGATCCAGATTGTTTCATAATCAATAACACTTACTATTCTATCTCTGGCGGCATTAACCCAGATTTATTAAAGTCAAAAAACTTAATTGAATGGGAATATGTTGGAAAATTTATGTCAAAAGACTTAGATGATGTAGTTAAAGGGGAGGATATTTCTTGTCCAAATTTTTTTAAATTAAAAAATAAATGGGTACTTTTATGTATAAGTCATTCTCATGGTTGTCGTTACTATATTGGTGATTGGGATAAAAAAAATGAAAAGTTTATTCCAGAAGTACATCAAAGAATGAACTGGCCTGGTGTAACAGATCCAATGTATGCACTTGAATCAAGAGATTTTTTTGCTCCAGAAACAGTTATGTCTAAAGATGGTAGAAGAGTGATGTGGTCATGGTTAAGAATTCAACAAATCAAATATTCTAATATTTTATCAATACCAAGAGAGATAAACTCTTATAATAATAAAAAATTATCAATTACTCCATTAAAAGAGTTAGAAAAATTAAGATACGATAAAAAAATTTTAACTAAAATACAAATTAAAAAAAAATCAAAAAAATCTAATTATACTATTACTAAAAAAATCACTTCAATTAATTTTAATGCAATTGAGATTAAATTATTTATCAAATCATCTGAGATAAAAAATAAAAGATTCGGATTTCAATTATTTTCAAAAAATAAAGATATAGGGTTTCCTATAATTTTTGAGCCTGAGTCAAAATCAATTTTAGTAGGATCCACGAAAGCTTCACTTGATTTTCAAAATTTATATAAAACAAAAAATATAGAAATAACTATTTTCATTGATCATTTTTTGATTGAAGTATTTATTAATAATATACAATCAGTTGTAGGAATATATGAAAAATTTGAAAACAAAAATCAAATTAATGCTTATTCTTTTAATGGGTCGTTCATTATTGAAAAAATGCTAATATGGAAATTAAAGAAAATTAATTCTGGATATAAAAAAGCTAAGAAAAATAAAATTTGGCAAGTAAAAGAAAAAGTTTAAGGATCAATAAGATCCAAATTATATTTAGTAATTTCATTAATTTCATTTAATATTGTTCCATTTATTGGATTTTCTAAAATATTAATTGGTTTCATAATATGTGATATATCTCTAACACCTATGAGTATACTTGATAAAAAATTACGACTTAAAACCCATGATAAAGCTAAATCTATTAATGATAAGTTTGTTTCATTGGAAAGTGTTTCTAATTTATTCATCGTCTCAAAAAAATCATCCTTAAAGTAAATATCTTTATGTGAGGGCTTTATATCAAATCTTGTTTTTTTAGGTGAAACTTGACCATTTTTATACTTACCAGTTATAAAGCCTGCGCCTAAGGGACTATAAGATATAATATCTATATTTTCTAAATCACAGTAATTTATTAATTCTTTCTCAGCACCTCTATAAAGAACATTATATACAGTTTCCAACAACCCAAATTTTGAAAAATTATTTTTTTCTTGAATTTGTTTAGAGGATTTTAACATTGATATATCATAATTATTACAAGCAACTCTTAAAATTTTTCCTTCTTTTTGAAAACGATCCATAACTTCTAAAATTTCATCTATATTTGTATTTGGGTCATGAGTGACTCCGTAATAGTCGATATAATCAGTGTTCATTCTTATTAAGCTTTCATGAATACACTTTTTTATTGTTTTTTTTGACAGATCTCCATGTATTTTTGAAACTATTGTTATGTCTTTTCTATTCTTCTTAATTTTAAAAAATTTTCCTATTATTTTTTCAGATATTCCATCACTATAATAATAGGACGTATTAAAAAGATTAATTCCATTCTCAACTGCAACGTCAAGAAGCCTAATTGATTCATCTTCTGTTATTTCTCTACCAAATGTAACACATCCAAGACCAACTTTACTAATTTTTTTATTTAATGATTTAAAATTTGAATATAGCAAATTATTTTTCTAACCAATGTTCAAAAAGAGGCTTAACTTCATCATTAATTTTAGAAAATGCATTTTTCTTTACTGATGGATAAAGACTTCCAAACTTATTTTTTTCTTCTATAATTTTTTTTCGATCAAATGAGTTTGGTCTAAAAACTTCTAAATTTAACCACCAGGGCGCATAACGAACAACAAGACTTGTTCTTCTTTTATTAGATTTATTCACATCGCTTGCATGCCATAATCTACTATCCATTACAAAAACACTACCTGCTTTTCCTTTAATATTTATTTGATCTTCATAATCACCATAATAAGGATCACCCTCAAATGTTGGGTTGGTTTCTAACAGATGACTTTTTGGTTTGACTAACGTACTTCCAACTTCTTTATCAAAATCTATAAACATAAATATGCAAGTAATATGAAGTACTTTTTTAGGAAATGGCTTATTAATATTACCACCATTAAAAACACAAAAAGGCCAATCAGCATGCCAATCTCCTTTTTTATTATTCTGTTCATTAATTTGTGTTGAAGTAGATGAAATTCTATAATCTTCACCAAGATAATGTAGCATCAAATGCTTTATATCTGGATGTATTAAATATTTATCAAAACTTTGGCAAAAATTAATTGTTGTGGCAAGATAAGTTACTCCATTATTATTTTTTCCAAACCTATCTGCAGACTCTTGAAGTTCTAAATTAAGTAATCTAACTTCATTTGTTGGAATAATATCTTCAAGAATTGTATATCCATTTTCTTCAAATTCTTTTATTTTTTTAATAATCATATTTGCTAATATTTTATATAATAATATATAATATTAATAAATGACTGACTTACAATGGTATGCCTATCTTGGAGGATTTGTAGCATTCGCAATTGGATGTTATCTATATTATCTATCAAGAAATGAAAATTTAAACGAACAGCAAGTTAAAAATAGAAAAAGAGTTATGAATTTTTTTTTAATTATAGCATTAGCCTGTGTCGGTTATTCATGGTTATAAAAATAATATTTAAAGGAGCTAAATATGTCAGTTGCAAGAATAACAACTATTAATTTTAAGTCTAAAGAAGATGCTGATGAATCAATTAAGGATTATTCAGCAAAAGCACCAAATGAATTTCCAGAAGCTGAGCAATTATTACAAATACGTGCTAGTGATACAACTGTAATGGCTATTTCTTTATATGATGATAATGATGCAATGGAACGAGCTTCAGCTGCTAGAAGTAAAAGAATGAGTAATAATGAAAAAACATTTGATGTTGTTGATACTAAAACTGGTGAAGTAACATTAAATCATAAAAATTAATTTTTAATATCTATAACAAAAAGTGATAAAATATTGATTTTAATATAGAATCATAAAATAGAGATTTAATTTTTTATATAAAAAATGTTTTTTTTCTATGAGAATTATTATTTCTTTATTAATAAATTTTAAATACTATAGTAGATAAGAAAGGATTATTTATATCTATGGAAAATATTTTGAGAGATCAGCTTCTGGGCTTTACAAACATTCCTATATCTATAACGGACCTCAGCTTATCCCTATTGATAGCTATAATTTTAGGATGCATGCTTATGATTTTAAGACGTTACTCCAATATAGCATCATCTTATGATACTTCTTTTGATTTCTCTCTGATTTATTTACCTGCAATAATAACACTAATTATGATTTTTATTGGAAGTAACTTAACATTATCTATAGGTTTAGTTGGATCATTATCTGTTATCAGATTTAGAACAGTAATTAAAAATTCATCAGATATGTTTTATTTATTTTGGGTTGTAGCCATCGGTCTTGGATGTGGTACATATAATATAATACAGGTTGTTTACGCAACATTGTTTATAGCTTTATTTATATTTATAATTAATTATTTTTATTTTTCAAAAAAAAAAGATGTTAATATTTCTGAAGCAATATTAGTAATAAATTCTAAAAAAGATCTTAAGACCAATTTTGTCTCTTCGGTGCTAGATAAATATAAAATCACTTATAAAATAAGATCTGTAGATTTTAATAATGATTCTGCAGAATATTGTTATAATTTATCAAATCAGAATTTAAATTTAAATAAAGATAATATTGTTAAAATTATTCAGGAAATTAATAACGAAAATTTTGTAAACAACATTTCATTTATTTCACCAGAATTAAAATTTGATAATTAATTTTTTCAAATGAATTTTTTTGATTTTTTAATTAATATCCAAATAAATTTGAATCTCTTAACTTTATTATTTTTTATAATTTCAATATGTATTTTGATTCTTTTAAATGATTTTATAAAAATATTAATATTGAAATTTTATCCAATTCTTTTATTTTTTATTCTTTCAGTTTTAGTTTATTTCATAATACCTTTGTTGGGAAATAATTTTTCAAAAATATATAGCACATTGATAACTAGCGAATTAGTAAATACAAAAATTTTAAATTTTCAAAATGAAGACCATGATTTAAAAAAATTAGATATAAAATTTAGTAATTTGGATATTCGAAATATTGAACAAATTAACTACAACGAGAATAAACAAAATTTATTGTTCAATAATAAGGATAGAGAATGGTATGATGTTGAAATCTACCATAATAATGAATTATACCCAGCTCAAATTAGAATCAAAGGTGATACATGGCCACATTTTATAAATCAAAAAAAATCATGGAGAATTAAGTTTGATAGAGAAAAGCTTTTTTACGGAATTAGGATTTTAGATTTAATTATTCCGCATGATAGAATGTTATATAATGAGATATTTGCACTAGATATAGCTGAAAAACATTTTTTGTTTACACCAAAATTTAAAGAATTTGTAAATGTTAATATAAATGGAGTTAATTTTGGAGTTTATCAGGCCACTGAAAGTTATAGTAAAGAAATGATTGAATCTATCTTTGGTCATACGGGTCAAATTTATTCAATGAAAGACTTATGGTTACAAAATATTAATAAAGGTGAAGGTTTATCATCTAATTCATTTAGTAATAATATTTCAGCTTATAAAAAAGATATTAATGATAATGATCAAATTGATAGATCATTATACTTTGAGAGATTTTATGAATTTTTGAATTCTATTTACATTCAAAATGATGATGAATTTTATAAAAAAATTAATGATTTATTAAATATCGAAAAATTTATTAAATGGAATGCCATTACGTGGATATTTGGAGCTGATGAAGGTTACGGCCCTCATAGTCATGTACCACAAAATTTAAAATGGTTCTATAATATTACTGACGGAAAACTCGAACCTATTATTAATGAGGTAAATATAAGAAGACTTGATAACCAAGATCCAGAATTTATATTATTTTCTTCTGGTAAAAATAATGGTTCTTTTGAATTTTTAGAAAAAAATAAACTGATAAAAAGAATAATTAAAAATAAAGACATAAATCATAAAAGAAATAAATTTTTATGGAAATTAATTAATGATAAAGAAAAATTACTCACTAATTACCAAAAAGGTTTTGAACTAATCAGGCCTAACATTCTAAATGGTGTTGAAGGTCAAATCTATTTTACCTCATATTCTACTCTAGATGATTATTTTTTAGATAAACTAAAAAAACTAGAATCAAATATAGAATTTATTAAAAATAGACTTGTTTTTTCTAGAGTTATAATAAATCAAATACATAAGAATATTAAAGACAAAACATTTTTTGAAATAGAATTAATACCAGATAGCATTTCAAGAATTAATATTGAAAATATTCAGATAAATAAAAAAGATTTTGAAGATATTGACAATATATATTGGAATAATAAAGATATTTCTAAAAATATTGTCAAAATTTCAGAGGATGATGAATTTATTAATTTTAAAATAAATAATTTATTTTTTCAACCTGATCTTAATAATAATTTAAATCCTATCTCTAGTAAACATAAGCTAGTGTTTGAGTTTAAAAATTTAAAAACTAATGTAAATTTAAACTTTAATTTTACAAATGCTGTAACAAATAAGAAAATAAGCAATAAATTTATTTACACTAATGAAATAATAAAAAATTCAAACACAAAAAATTATAAAAATTTAATAAACATAAGTAATTTTTTAGATTTTAATAAAAAATATAAAACAAATCTTATTAAAATTAATAGTAATACACTTTCATTTTCAAAAGGCAAAAATCTTATTTCAAAAGATTTAGTTTTTGATTATGATATTAATTTATTAATACAAGAAAATACCACCCTAAGTATAAAGCCAAATATAAATTTACTAATAAATGGAAATCTAAAAATTTTAGGAACAGAATCAAATCCAGTTATTATAAAAAAAAGTGAAGATAAACCCTGGGGTACTTTTATTGTAACAAACTCAAAAGATAATATAATTATTAAAAATCTAGAAATCAGTGGTGGCAGTGAAAATTATATAAATGGTATAACATCAACTTCCCAATTATCTATTTTTAATTCTGATGCTATTATAGAAAATAGTAAATTTTATAAATCTTCTGGGGAAGATGCTTTAAATATTAAAAATGGAAAAATTTATTTTAATAATAATAAATTTATTAATAGTCATTCAGATGCATTTGATGGAGATAAAGTAACTGGTATAATTAAAAACTCATATTTCGATTTTAATAATGGTGATTCTATAGATCTAAGCTATTCTAAGGTTCTTATAGAAAACAATATAATAAAAAACACTATTGATAAAGGTGTTAGTGTAGGTGAAACAACAAAAGTTTTATTAAACAATAACCATATATCAAATAATACAATTGGTTTGGCGTGTAAAGATTCTTCAATATGTCAAATTACAAATTCAAACTTTATTGCTAATGAGCAATCAATATCATCATATCAAAAAAAAGAGATTTTCCCATCTGGTGGTAATGTTGATATTCAAAACTCAATATTTAGATATAACTTATCAAATTTTTTTAGAGATGAATTTTCAAAAATTCTTTATGATGAAAAAAGCATTGTAAGTGATAGTTCTCTTCTAGTTTTTTCATATTCTTTTGCAGATAATACTAAATATATTAATCAACCATTTACATTAAATGATTTTGTTAAAGATTATAACTCGAATAGAAATAAATTTAGAAATATTGAAAACTTAAAATTAAGTAATATTAATCTTTCTGATGATCAGATAAGGCAAAAAAATTTACTAACAAATAGCTACATACCTATAAAATATAATTCTGATTTATTCGTTGCTAAAAATAATTATGTTGAAAAATATGATGAATGGAAAGCATTTGATCCATTATTTCAGAAAAACTTTATAGGATTATCAATGGAAATATTCAAAAATGATTAATGGAAGATATGAACTTAAATATCAATTGAATTTTGATACATATTATTTATTTTTAAAAGATATAATACCTTATTTTAAAAAAGATTTTTTTACCTCCATAGCAAATAAAAATAAATATTTTGTTAAAAGTTTATACTTTGATAATTACAATTTTATAAGTTTAAATGATAAGT
>CACIQI010000004.1 GCA_902588745.1 uncultured Alphaproteobacteria bacterium
TATCAAAGCTGATGGTTTAGCAGCAGGAAAAGGAGTTATTATTTGTCAAAAAAAGGATGATGCAAAGGATGCACTGATTAAATGTTTTAAAGATAATTCTTTTGGTGATGCTGGTTCAGTTGTTGTTATTGAAGAATTTTTAGTTGGTGAAGAGGTAAGTTTATTTTCACTTGTTGATAAAAATGGATTTGTGTTGCCACTTACAACAGCACAAGATCATAAAAAAATCTTGGAAGGAGAAAAAGGCTTAAACACTGGTGGTATGGGAGCCTACACGCCTGTTCCTTCTATTTCATCAAATAAAATGAATGAATTATCCAAAACATTTGTTGAGCCTATTGTTCAACATCTTGCTGAACAAGGCATCAAGTATCAAGGAATGTTTTATGCAGGATTAATTCTAACAGATAAGGGTCCAAATTTACTCGAAATTAATGTTCGTTTTGGTGATCCGGAAACACAAGCAATTATTCCACTATTAGAAACAGATTTATTAGAACTCCTTCATGCATCAGCGATAGGCACCTTAAATCAAATAAAAAAAATTAAGTGGAAAAATGATTATGCCATGACAGTAGTAATGGCTGCTTATGGATATCCTGAGAATTATAAAAAATTGACACCAATTAATAATTTGGAAAATCTTACTTTAACAACGGATGACTATCTATTTCATGCAGGAACAATGCTTAAAGAAAACAAATGGCTCTCTAATGGTGGGCGTGTTTTAAATATCTCTAATACGGGTAAGGATTTAAAAACTATTAGAGAAAATATTCACAATATAATCAATCAAATTAATTGGGATGAGGGATATTATCGAAAAGATATTGGTTGGAGATATATTAATGAGTAATTCTTTTTTAGTTGAAGGAAAAACAAAAATTATTGAGAAAACAAATGATCAAAATATCATTCGAATTATAACAAAAGATTTTTTAACAGGTGGGGATGCAGCGAAGAAAGAGGAAATTAAAGATATTGGAATACAAAAGACAAAACAAACAAGTAATGTGTTTAGTATGCTAATCAAGGCAGGTATTGCAACATCATATATTGAACAAGATTCGCCAAATAGTCTTTTAAGTCATAACTGTAATATGCTTCCTTTGGAATTTGTAGTAAGACGCTATGCGTGGGGAAGTTATTTAAGTAGAAACACTCAATTTTCAAAAGATAAAAGTAATCCTCATCAATTTGAAAACTTAGTTTGGGAAATATTTCATAAACAAGCCGTTGTTCTCCCTCCGCATGTTTCAGAACCTATTCAAATGGATGAGAGTGAAGCGAGAAGACAATTTTTGAAAGATGGAAAATGGGAAGAGGGTGTATTTACAGATCCATTTGTAAAAATTGGAGAAGAATGGGAGTTATTTTCAGCCAAACAACCTGTTACAAGCAAAAGCTTAATGAAAACCAAAAAATTATTGTCTGATCAAGAATTAGAAATAGCTATTAATGGAATTATTCTTCCAAGTTTCGAGCTTATAGAAGACAAATGGAAAACTATTGAGACAATTGATGGTCCTATTCATTTGGTAGATATTAAGTTTGAACTTGGTTTTAAAGTATCGGATAACTCGTTAGTTCTATCTGATGTTGTTGATAATGATAGTTGGCGAATATGGCCTGGCGGAGATCCAACTAAACAATTAGATAAACAATCTTTTCGTGAAGGAGAAGATTTAGTAAATGTTGCTAATAAATATCAACTGGTAACACAACTAACTGATCAATTTAATTTAAGTTAATAATTTATTTATCAATAATCGTTATATGACCCATTTTTCTTTTATGTTTAATTTCTTTTTTTAAATAGTCATAAAAAAATTCATTATCCTTAAAAGTTTTATTTCGATACGGTGTAATATCATCACCAATTAAATTAATCATTTTGGCATTATACAATTTTTTTGTCTCAATTTTTTCTAAGCCACATACTGCTCGTACATGATTTTCAAATTGACTAATATTATGAGAGTTCATTGTTAGATGTCCAGAATTATGAACACGAGGAGCAATTTCGTTAGCATATAAATTATCATCAGTATCAATAAAAAATTCTACACATAACGTTCCAATATAATCTAGTTTTTCTACAACTTGTTTTGCCCACTCAATTGATTTTATTCGTATGTCATCAGAGATATCACTTGGTATTGTTGAATATTTTAAAATTTGTTCTTCATGAACATTCTCAATAGGATCATAGATCTCATAACTATTTTGATCATAACGAGTAATGACAACTGAAATTTCTTTTTTAAGATGAATGAGTTTTTCTAAAATATATTCTTTTGTAAAATCAATTTCTTTCGTAATATCATCTACAGTGTTTAATTTATACTGACCTTTACCATCGTATCCTAAAGTTGTGGTTTTTAACAAACCAGGAAGCAAGTCTACATTTTCACTCAAATCCTTTTCATTTTTTACAGTTACATATTTTGTTGTTGTTATACTATTATCATTTAGAAATTTTTTTTCTGTTTCTCGGTGCTGAATGAGTTGATTAATTTCAGGTTTTGGTAAAACTTTTTTGTTTTCATTAATTTTTTTTAATATTGTGAAGGGAATATTTTCAAATTCATATGTAACTAGATCAACTGCATTAATAAAATTATTTATCGTTGTATCATCATCATACTGACCAAAAATAAATTTAGTCGCAAAGTGTTGTCCGGGCGCATCAGGATCATCACTTAATATGACGGTTTGTATATCTATTTTTTTTGCAGCATCTGCTAAAAGACTTCCTAATTGTCCACCACCGATAATGCCAAGTGTGGGTGTATTCATGACTTATGGTTTTTGTTTAACAGCTTTTGATTGTTTACTTCGATAATTTTTTAGATTTTTCTTAATTTCTTTATTCGTAATAGCAATAATGGAAGCTGCATATAAACCGGCATTCATTGCGCCGTCCTCACCGATTGCTACACTGCCAACAGGGATACCTTTTGGCATTTGTACTATTGATAATAAACTATCCAATCCTTTTAATTTACGACTTTCTACTGGTACACCGATTACAGGTATAGTTGTTAATGATGCAATCATTCCTGGTAAATGTGCAGAACCTCCAGCACCAGCAATAATGACAGAAATATTATTATCTTCCGCTGATTTGGCAAATTTAAACATTCTCTCTGGTGTGCGGTGTGCAGAAACAATTTTGGTTTCGAACTTAACTTTCAGTAATCTTAAAATTTTTTCACAATTTTTCATGGTAGCATAATCAGATTTACTTCCCATCACAATTGCTACTTTATGTTTTGTTGATGCTGAGGTCATTTTTGATTTATTGTATCAATTCAATGATGATTCGATACATTATTACATAATGACATCGTGGACATTACTTTCGCGGGCTCCTGCTTTAGAAATAAAGACAAATTTACAATTGCCTTGCATTTTCTTAATCGTTTTATGACCAGTGTATCCCATCGAAGATTTTAAGCCACCAACAAGTTGATATGCTACATCTTCTATTTTACCTTTGTATGGAACCATCCCTTCCACACCTTCTGCTACTAATTTTTTTGCATTCTTTGTTTCTTCTTGGGAGTATCGATCAAAAGACCCTTTTTGCATTGCTCCTACCGAACCCATACCTCTATAGGATTTAAATTTTTTACCTTTAATCGTTAATAATTTTCCTGGTGACTCTTCAGTGCCAGCAAATAAAGAGCCTATCATGCAAGCACTTGCGCCACCTGCTATAGCTTTTGCAATATCACCTGATGTTTTTATTCCTCCATCTGCAATTACTGGAATTTTAAATTTTTTGGCAACTTGAAATGTATCCATCACAGCGGAGAGTTGAGGAATACCAACACCAGTTACAACTCTTGTAGTACAAATTGATCCTGGTCCAATACCTACTTTAATAGCATCTACACCAGCACTAATTAAATCTGATGCAGCTTTTTTTGTAGCAATGTTTCCAACTATAAGAGGTGTTTTCTTTAAAACTTTTTTTGCTTTTTCAATAAACTGTAAAGTCGTTTTCGTGTGTGCATGAGCAACATCAATAAAGATTATATCAACACCAACATTTAATAATTCTAATAGTCGTAAGTACGCATTATTTTCAACACCAATAGCAGCCCCTACAGCAATCTGTTTATTAGAATTAATTACAGCCTTTTGAAATTTTTTTAAATTAACTTTAAAGCCATGAACTTTCTTTACTTCACTTGCTTGTTTATCAATTGGCATATTACGGTGAATAACACCTAGACCACCATTTAGTGCCAAATTAATAGCCATCTTGTTTTCTGTCACTGTGTCCATGGCAGCAGAGAGTATTGGAATATGTAATTTTACTTTCCCAATCGTTATAGAAGTATCTACGTCTTTTGGTTTGATCTCTGAATACGCTGGTGAGAGCAGAACATCATCAAAAGTAACGGAATAATTAGTATTTATCTGGTAGGCCATTTCCAACAATATTTAATTTATATCGATTTGTTAAGTAAATAGTTCATATTTTAGAATTAAAAGGGAATTTTTTTGAAACTTAGTTGAGTTAATAAAAAATTTAATATTTAATTAGATTATGAAATATATTTTTATAATTACCCTAGTTTTAATCTTTAATTCAGGAAATGCTTCAGATCTTAAAGATGGTAGATTTTTTGAAGACCAACCAGATACAAATGATGATTACCAAATCCATTTTATTTATATGCTTGATATAAATGGAAAAGACAATGAGTTAGACATTAATGGTGAATTGGAAAAAATAATTGAAGAAATGAATCAGAAAATGTTTGAGCTAACCAGCAGTAAACAGAAATATAAATTAGATTATAGGCAAGATGGTAAATTAGATATTTCTTTTGTAAGACTTGATAAGAAAGGCACAAAAAAAGGATGGAATAATAATTATCCAGATTATTTTATTCAAAATCTTGGTTTTAATAATCCAAAAAAATTATATTACTCATTTGTTGATAGCTTTACACATAGGGATGGTGGTCAAATGGGTGTCCACTCAGGTTATACATTTATGAAGAGAGCTGGCTCCAGAGAAGATATTATAAAAATTACAATTCACGAATTACTTCACGGTAATGGTTTTTCATGGAAATGTACGAAAGGAAATCGAAACGGCCATGTTAGCGGCCCTAGTGTTCTCAGTAATGAAAACAATCAGTATATACTTGGGAAAATGATTTATGAACATGGTGATGAAAGTTGCCCTGATTTGAAAGACTCAGTTTATATGACGCCAACGTCTGATGATCCATATGATCCATTGCCTATGGTCTGTCATTTAGCAGAAAGATCAGGTAGGGCTCATGGAGGATCTTATGGTTTTGAAGATGATTGGCCAGAAAGATATAATCATAAAAAGTTTAACAAAATAAAAAAAAATTCTTATTGGTGTACATATAAGTTATCTGAATACGCAGAAACTAATTGGTTTCGTGAATGGAAATAAATATATGAAAAATATATGTATTTTATTAAAAAAATTTTAGTTATAAGAAGTTGTGTTTAAAATAATATTTATAATAATATTTTTTATCCCCTTTAGTGTATTTGCAGGCGATGAAGATCAATTAAAAAAAGGAATTGTTGAAAAAATAACTGCTGGCGGCTCTAATTTTATTAGGAATACTATAAGTGGTGATGGTGATACAGAAGTTCAAATTACTGCTGGTGAAGATTATAAGCCTGAGTTTTCAATAATGAGCGTCAGATCAATATCTCATCATCCAGGAGTAGATGCAATTTTCGTACAATTACAATTAAATGATACAAAAATACGAGGTGATAATAGATTATCAATTAATACAGGGATAGGATATAGAAAATTATCTGATAGTAAATCATCATTTGTTGGTGGAAATGTATTCATTGATTATGATGAAGAAGGAAACTCAAGAGGAAGTATTGGTATTGAATTACGTGCCTCATCCTTTGAAGCTCTAGCAAATTATTATCAAGCCATATCTGGTGGCCAAAAAGTTGGCAATTTTACTGAAAGAGCACTAGATGGTGCCGACATTAGTCTCATTGGTCAAATACCCTACTTACCATGGGCAAACATTATTGCTAATACCTATGAATGGAAAGCAAATAAAAATTCTAAAAATTCTAAAGGTGATAAAATAAGTATAGAAATGCAACTAACTCCTAATCTAGTTATAGACGTTGGATATGATGATAATAATATTGATGGTTCTAATAATTTTGCTAAAATAATGTTTGTCTATCCTTCACGAAAAAAACCATCAGCAACCTCTGAGTTTATAAGTTCAACTCCTTTTGTTAATATTGATATGAGTAGCGAATTACTAACCAAAGTGCGAAGAACAAACAAAATTATAGTTGAATCAGAAAATACTGGTTTTGTTATGGCAAGAGGAAACTAATGTTAAAAATTTTATATTTTTTATTTTCTGTTTTATTTTCTTTTTCAGTTTATGCAGACTTTACTAATTGTGAATACGAAGGCAACGTAACACAGTATTCAGTAACAATGACATCTGCAAGGATTTGTGCAGACTATAGTTTAACAACAGGAGCTTGCACAGGCTCCAATGATTTTCTAGTAGGTACAGAAAGTAAAACATGTGATATTGCATCTGTTGCAGCAAATAATGATGTTTGCACTTATGGATCTTTATCTGGAATGCCCATTGGTGAAACTTATAACTATGTCAGAGTTTCAATTAGTCGAGATATGACATTAAAAGCAACAATTACCCCTACAGCTTCTGATGCAGATGTAAATGGTAATACAAATGCTGCTTGTACTGGTTTTACAATTAGAACTGAGTCAGATAATACTAATGCTAAAAACAAACCACCTGAAGGAGTTACAGAAGCAAACGCTAGTGCAAATCCAGCAGAGGCTCAGGTTGTTACATTTGTTAATGCACAAGGTAATGATACAACAGGATGTACGACTGCTTGTATTCCCACTGTTAAAGATCAAAGAGTAACAAATTGCGATGCAACAACTCACAATGCAGATTCAGATAGTAATTATACATATTCCACTAGATACTGCACACCTTCTACTGCGTTGTGGATGGGTGAATTAACAAATTCAAAAAATGATTTAGTTTTAATTTACAAGCTTTCTTCACCATATACTGTAGGCATCACCACTCCAAAACTTCAAATGAAATTTGATACGCAAGGCACATATAATGCATACTATGATGGTGCTCATGCTCCAAATTCCCACGGTGGGGCATCCGGTTTCTCTATGATATTTCCTGGTGAACCTAAAGTCAGTTTTACTTTAATAGAATAATTCTAGATTTTATATTCAAAGTTTTGAGTAGTAGGGTTAATTTTAATCAATCTTGCTCCATTTCGAATATGATAATGGGTAGCAACGGGAGTCAAAGGTGAAATAGTAATAATACTTTCAAACTGCTTTTTTGATTTAATATATTTTTGCAGTTCTTTCATAATTTTTTTTCCTGCTCCTTTTTTAAAAGACCATAACGTATAGGCAATTGGAATGGTTGCTTGATCTTCCTCAACACTCATTAAATCCATTTCTTTAATGGTTGCTGGAATTTCATTTGTAAAGGCAAAGCAGGCAATTCCTTCAATGTCATCTTTATATTTGAGGCCAAAAATTTTTCTCCCTTTTGATGTACGAAAGTCATTATCCAGTTCTGGGCGCACCGGATCATCAGATGGATTAACACCATCTAGTTCTACTAGCTCCGTTTTTTTGATCCAACTAAAGAAATCAAACTCGTATTTGTATCTGCCAATTTTCATTTAAAGTATGTAAAGCTTTATAAGATTTGATAAATAAAGATAGTGAATATTTTGATAAGATAGTTACCACTAATTACTTATTATCAAATTTTACTAATATAAATTCTTGCTACATTAAAAATGTCATCGAAATCATCTATTCAAAATATTTTTAAATTATCTATACCTATTTTCTTTGCAAATTTAGTTATTCCTTTTGTAGCTATTGTTGATACGGGCTTAATGGGCAATCTTGATAATGCTAGTTATTTGGTTGCAACCAGCATTGCAGCAAGTGTCTTTTCCATTCTTTTTGGGAGTTTTGGTTTTTTACGATCGGGTACGGTTGGAATGATCGCACAGGCAGATGGATCAAAAGATTATGAAGAAATCATAAATATTTTTTCACGTAATATTGCTTTTGTCATTATTATTTCCCTATTGTTAGTTATTCTTCAAACATACATCTATAATATTTCTTTATCTATTTTTGAGTTATCGAAGGAAACAAAACTTTATTTTAAAGATTATTTTACTTTTCGTATTTACTCTTCTTTTGGTGAGCTAACGATTTTTGTGATCACAGGATTGTTTATTGGTTTACAAAAAACAAAAACATCTAGTCTTATTGTCGGGTTTTATTCTGTTGCAAATATAATTTTAAGTCTAGTCTTTGTTTTATATTTTAATTTAAATGTTTTGGGTGTTGCCTTAGGCACACTCATAGCTTCAACGCTGACAACAATTATCTTTTTAGTCTTTACATTCTATGACTTAAGCAAAATGACTAAATTAGAATTTAATTTAAAAAAAATTTTTAATATCAGTAAAGTAAAAAATATTTTTAATATTAATCTCAATATATTTATCCGATCTCTTCTTCTTGCCTTTGCCTTTTTATATTTTACTTATCTTGGTAATTCTATCAGTGAAGAAACAGTAGCGGCAAATACCATTTTGCTAAATTTTATAATGTTATCAGCTTATGTTCTTGATGCTTATGCTTTCTCTACAGAGGGTATCGTTGGGTATTCTATTGGATCAAAAAATAAACAATTATTACGAGATGTCATAAAAAATTCCTTTATCTTAAGTACAGCAACTGGCCTTGTAATATGTGTAATCTTTTTCTTTAGTAAAAATTATTTCATTATTACGATGACAGATTTACCTGACATTCGAGAGATTAGTTTTTCATTCTCCTACTGGGTAATCATTATTCCTTTTGCCGCTTCTTTTTGTTTTCAGTTTGATGGCATCTTTGTTGGCGCTTCGCAAACAACAGAACTGCGTAATGCCATGATCGTCTCTGTTGTCATCTATATCGTTGTCTCCTTCTTTTTAATAGCAAGTTTTGGGAATACAGGATTATGGCTATCTCTCTGCCTTTTCTTTATTGCAAGAGCATTCACTTTATTTGTCTACATGCCTAGAATCTATGGCCGCATCCAAGAATAATTCTATTAAATTTTTGAAAAATACTTAAAAGACAAAGAGTTTTTCAAATAGGTCGGCCACTAGCCCTATTTTAAAATAAAAAAGGCCAAACGTTATTAAAAGATTTTATGTTTGTAAGCTTGGTCAAAATAAAAAAATATTTAATTTACCTTTTTCTATTTTTATTATTCAATTGTTTTTTTACTCTTCCTATTAAAGCAGGAGGTACATCATTTGAAGTAGAGTACAAAGTTAATACCATAAATAATCGTAATTTTGTTAGGGGTATAGCATTCAATACTGATGGTAGCAAAATGTTTGTAGGTACAGTTGTGACCGATCGTATAGAACAATTTACCTTATCAGTTCCTTTTGATTTATCATCAACTATTACGCGAGGAGACGTGCTTTTAAAGTCTACCGATGGAAATAGCCATATTGATAATCCTCATTATTTACGATTTAATAGTGATGGTAGCAAAATGTTTTTTCTTCCTGCTACTTCTACAAAAACTATAAGAGAAGTTGTTCTAAGTACACCCTATGACACTTCAACTGCAAGTAACGCAACTAGCAGTTCAACTAATGATGGTACATTAAATAATAGTTCTAGTGGTTTTGCATTCAATGGAGATGGTACGAAATTGTTTACCGTCTTCGGATCAGGCAAGAAGATTGATGAATACAGTTTAACAACTGGGTTTGATGTGAGCACGATCAGTTATGTTACAACTCTTGACATTTCTGATAACTCTTCAGCACCAAGATCATTGGCATTTAGTTCTGATGGAACAACCATGTTCATTTTGGATATAGATGGTACTGATGAACAAATTGATGAATATGTCTTAACAACAGGTTATGATGTTACGACTGCTAAGCATGTTGATACTTTTAGTATTCCAGATACAACTGCACCTTATGACATCACATTTAATGCTAATGGAGATAAATTGTTTATTGCTGAAAACCATCAAGGGGGGATTAATGAGTTTTCGCTAGGTGCAGCATATAATTTAACAACACCAACTCTAAGTTCTTCAGTACCAGCAGATAATGCTACCGGTGTTTCAATAGATGCTAATATAGTTTTAAACTTTAGTGAACCGATGGATGTAGAAAGTGGCAATATAAAAATTTATAAAACATCTGATAATTCTCTTGTTGAAACAATAGATGTCACCAGTAGTCAAGTAACTGGTACTGGAACAACCGCGATAACAATTAATCCCAGTTCAGATTTTGAATATAATGTTGAATATTATGTTTTAATTGATGCCACAGCTTTTGATGACGGAAGTGATGCTTCTTATGCTGGTATAACATCAACAACGGCTTTAAGTTTTACTGTTAGCGATGATAGGTTGGATCCAACAACAATTAAAGATGTTGTAGGCTCCATAGATGCGCAAAGTGAATTAGCAAAAAACTATATTAGTCAGTCTATTGATACTGTCTCAAATCGTTTACGATTTTTAAGACAAAATAGATTAAGTGATTCTTTGTCGAGCCAAGGTTTACAATTAGATATTGATAATAACATTCTTGCCTCATTAGCAAATGATAATATAGAAAAAAATGCCAATTCCATTATGCCAGGTAATTGGTCTGCATGGACATCTGGATCAACTTATGTATCAAAAATTGGTGATAGTATAAATTCATCAAAACAAGAAACTGAAGGTCAAGCAGTAGCATTAGGATTTGATAAAAAATTAAGTGATAGTGATTTTCTTGGTTTTGCTATTCAGTATGGTGAAAGTGAAACGGATATTGGAACAAATGGAACAAATGTTGATAGTGAAAATATAAATTTCTCTATTTACCGAGCAAGGCCACTTGATAATAATAATTTTATCGAAACATTATTAGGCATAGGGTTAATAGAAAGTGATTTGAAAAGAGTCCATAATTCTAATGTATTAACTGGGACGCGGGATGGAAGACAAATATTTGGCTCTATCAATTACGGTAAAACAATTGATAAAGGTGATTTTAATATAACACCAATTGGACGTCTTGATTTAGGTTATACTAAACTTGATGACTACAAGGAGACTGGATTAAATGCGTTGTATTATGCAAGTCAGAGAATTGAGAGTGGATTAGCCTCATTTGGTTTTGAAGTTAGTGATAATATTCAGTTTAATGAAAATAAATTTCAACCATTTGGATCGCTTAAATTTATTACTGATTTTAGTAACAAATCTGATGCCAAGATCAATTATGTAACAGACACTTCAACAATTTATACTTATACGCAAGAAGCTAATTCAGATCATTTAATCAGCTCTATGATTGGGTTAACAATTATTGCTGGAGATTATTTAAATATTAACTCTAGTTATAGTAGGGTTCAAGGTAACAGGAGTGAACGTAGAGATACTATAGATTTTGCTATTAACTTTATATCAAATCGTGAGACACAATACAGTCTGTCATTAGCTGGTGATGAAAACACAGAGGCTAAACTTGGTATATCAAAAAATATATATGGTTTTGATTTAGGGTTTAATGCTAATCAGTCTATTAGTAATAATTCTAATCAAGAAGCAGAATTAATGCTCACGTACAATTTTTAAAAATACTAATTTAGTTTATCTTTACGGTAATTAGATCGTATTTCATCTAGTAGGATTGATTTAGACTTGTTCTTTACATGCCAAAAATCCCATCCATTACAACTTGGTAGTCCTTGTATCTTTGCTCCCATTTGATGAATAGAACCTGATAAATCTTTTATTTTAAGTGTACCATCAATACTAACCGTTGCTCTAAAGCGTTCTTTTTTATCTGTTAATACGGCGCCGGGTGGGATAATTCCTTGCTCGACTAATTCACCAAAAGGAACTTTTGGTAATTCTTTTCTACTTTTGGCAATAGTCACAACTTCTTCTTTTAACACTTTTGTATTCTTTAATCGTTCTTTTGAAAGTTTAACGTAGTCTTTATCTTTTTCTATGCCAATAAAGTTTCGTTGTAATTTTTTGGCAACAACAGCTGTTGTTCCACTTCCAGAAAAAGGATCAAGAACAAGATCACCCTTATTTGTTGATGCTAGTAGAATTCGGTAGAGTAGAGCTTCTGGTTTTTGTGTTGGGTGTGATCGTTGATTGTTATCTTTACGCAATCTTTCTCTGCCTGAACAAATAGGAATATACCAGTCACTGCGCATTTGTTTTCCTTCATTTAATTCTTTAAGGTTTTGATAGTTGAATGTGTACTTTGCTTCTCTTGATGTTGTGCACCATAACAGTGTTTCATGAGCATTTGTAAAACGTGTACCACGAAAGTTAGGCATAGGATTTGTTTTATGCCAAATGATATCATTTAAAATCCATAGACCTTCATCTTGAATTGTGGAACCTACACGTAAAATATTATGATAACTTCCTATAACCCAAAGAGCGCCACCTTTTTTTAAAACACGTTTACATTCACTAAGCCATGCATTGGTAAATTGGTCATATTCTTTATACGTACTAAATTTATCCCAATCTTGTGTTACGGCTTCGACCGTTGTTTGATCAGGTCTGTATAATGTATCTTTTAATTGAAGATTATAGGGTGGATCAGCAAAAATAAGATCTACTGAATGATCTTTTAATTTTTTCATTTCCTTAATAGAATCACCTAAGATAATTTGATTTTTCTTCATAATTGATAAAAAGAATCTTTAAGCAGATATGGAATCAGGTCAATTGACTTATCAACAGGGGGAATCTTTAGGTAGGGATAACCTTAAAATTTGGCTAAAAACATAAAAAAAGGGGTCCGAAGACCCCTGGAATAGTTCATCAAATGGGAGGAATGATGAAACATAGTTTCTATTTAGTGTTTGTCGCATCTTTTTGAAGCATAATAAAATAATATTTGGTATGCATTATTTGCATGGATAAATTTGGGTAATTTATTTTTTTAATAACGATTTAATTGGTTCAAATGATTTTCGGTGAAACTCAGTTACACCGTGCTTGTGTATTGCATCAATATGTTTTTTAGTTCCATAACCTGCATTTTTTTTCCAATCATAAAATGTAAACTTACTATCAAGTATACTCATCAGTCGATCACGGTGAACTTTTGCAATAATAGATGCACTTGCAATCGATAAAGATTTTTTATCGCCGCTTATAATAGATTTTTCATTTTGATAATTTAATGAAAAGTTTCCATCAATAATAAGATGTGGATTTTCAAAATTAAATTTTTCAACTACTCTTTTCATTGATAATTTTGTTGCTTCTAAAATGTTAATTCTATCTATTTCTTCTACACTTGCATACCCTAAGTAATATTGAAGTTTTTTTTCTTTTTGTAATTTTTTAAAAAATAAAAATAATTTTTCTCTTTGTTTTGCTGTATGTTTCTTTGAATCGGTTATAGGTATTTCTGATTCTAAATCATCATAATTAGAAAAATAACATCCACAACTCACCACTGGGCCTGCTAATGGACCTCTGCCAACTTCATCTAAACCAATTACAGGTCCATTAATTGATTTCTCTATAGAAAAATCAGTCACTATTTTTCATTTAATCTTGGCATGATTTCAACAAAATTACAGGGCTTGTGTCTAATGTCTAATTGATATTGTAAAATTTCATCCCAGCCATCTTTGCATGCACCGGTTGATCCGGGTAAACAAAAAACATACGTACTATTTATTAAGGCTGCAACTGCTCGTGATTGAATTGCTGATGTGCCAATTTTTTCAAAACTAACTTGGCGAAATAATTCCCCAAATCCATCGATATGTTTACTAGCAATAGCATTTACAGCCTCTGGTGTTGTATCTCTTCCTGTGAGTCCAGTCCCACCAGTTGTAATAATGCAATCAATGTTTTCTTCTTTTGACATTGTATCTAAGGTATTTTTTATTTGAGAAACATCATCTGGGATAATTGTACGTTTAATCATAGTATGACCAGCATCAGTAATGCGTTTTTCTAATGTATTGCCAGATGAATCATTTTCTTTTGTTCTTGAATCTGAAATTGTAATAACCGCAATATTTATAGGAACAAAATCTAGAGAAGTATCAATTGGCATAATCTATTAATAAAGCGGATCATTTCCATTTGCTAGCATTTTTAAGGAACGCATTTCTTTATTATTTTTATTTTGGTAAATCCAATATTTTGTTAAAATCTTTTCAATGAACCACCGTGTTTCTCTTGATGGAATACTTTCCATAAAAAAGAGTGAGTCTTCCATATAATTTGTTTCATTTTTCCATTTTTGTAAATTTCCAGGACCACCATTGTAAGCTGCTGCAAGAAATATAAGATTTCTTGAAACTTGCTCTAGATCTAGAAGATACGTTAAATATTCTTGTCCAACCTCTAGATTTATTTCTGGATTTTTAAGAATATTACTATTGCTTCTTTTTACGTCTTTACTTTTGGTGATAAATTTTGCCGTTGAAGGTAATACTTGCATTAACCCAATGGCACCATCTTTACTTTTTGCTTTTATGTTGAACATAGATTCTTGATGCATAAAGGCGTGAAGTAATTCTTTTTCTAATTTGAAACCATCTCTTGGCATCCAAACACTTGTTGGGTAGTAAAGGTAAGTAGGAACATCCATACCAAAATTTTCAAGTTTATTGACAATTTTAAGTTGAGTATAAGCAAGATCAAAATTTTCAGCAATTTGAATAGATTCTTTTGCTATTTCTCTATTTAAAATGGAATTAATATGGACAATTTCTTTTTCTAACTCATCTGCAAATCCAACTTGTATCAGTGTCTGTATTCTTTTTCCTGCTGGTATATTTAAAATTGTACTATTATTTTTATTCAGATCAGCATGTTCTACCCATTCTATTTTTTCATCTATACCTAATATTTCTAATGCCAGCATTCCATAAAAACTATTCGGATTATTTGATGCTCTTTTTAACCAAAAATTAATATCATCATAACGACCAAGTTTTGCATATGATCTAGCTGTCCAAAAACTTCCTGACGTTTGATGCCATGCATCATCTTTTAAACTAATCGAAAAGAGAGAAAAATATTTTGCTGCATCTTCATATTTTTCTAGCCTCCAATAAGATAAACCAGCAGTCCAAGCTGCATAAGGAACATATTTTGCAGAATTTACAAGAGCTTCAGAAGCGTATTGGATTGCCAAGTCATTTTTATTTGCTAAGAAATATCCTTTCGCAATTAATTCTTTTTGCTGATCTATCTCAACTTGATCTAATAATAGATCTACATCTCTTTGGTTTAATAATTGTACTGCACCTGTCGGCCATCCTTTATTAACTCTTGATTTAATTCCGTTAATTAATTTTCTTTTTTCAGCTCTTTGATTGTTAGAGAGTTTTTTAGAACTTTTATATTTACTAGTCTTTTTACTGGTTACCTGTTCTGACTCTATTCCAATTGGAATGCTTGGTTTGGTTGGGCTTTTATAGCCCTCTGGCATTCTTCGAATAGCCAATTTATAAATTTGTTTAGCTTGTGGGTGGTCATTATATTTTTTAAGCCAATAATATAGTTCTAAATACTTTGATCGATAACAATTTGGATGCAAAAACTTTTGTGCATAAATGTGTCCTAGTAAAGATTTATTTTTAATTTTTAAAATAAAATTGTTTGCACTTTTCCATTTGCATATTTCTTGAAACTTGTATGCTTGTTGATAGTTATAAACATCTTCTTCACTAAGCACCTTTGATGAGAATATATTATCGTATTTGGTGACTATATCTTGCTGGTAAGCATAGATTTGTTTTGAAAAAATTACAAAGAATATAAAAAAACAAAAAATTAAAAATTTTTTATGATACATTTTTCAATTTTTCTTGTAGCATTTGTAAATCTTCCCAAGAGTGCTTTTTATACTGAGGAGATCGAAGTAAAAAAGCAGGATGATAGGAAGCTATTGTAGGAATTGATCCGTCTAAATGCAGTGATTTGTATTCATGCCATTTACCTCTCAGTTTTCCAAGGGCTAGAGGTGTTGATAAAATTGCTTTTGCTGCAACACCTCCTAATAGGAAGATAAATTTCGGCTTAACAATATCAATTTGTCTTTGTAAAAATGGCAAAAATTCTAAAATTTCTTCATCATTAGGAGTTCTATTATCAGGCGGACGCCAATTAACAACATTAGTAATATAGACGTCTTCTCTTTGTAAATTAATTGCTAAAAGCATCTTATTTAATAGTTGCCCAGCTCTGCCAACAAATGGAATACCTTGCTGATCCTCATCTCTTCCTGGAGCCTCACCAATTAACATAACTTTTGCATTTAAATTTCCATCGTAGACTACTAAATTTTTTGCAGTTTTTTGAAGATTGGATTTGTGATCTTTAAGGTCTTTAATCACATCATCAATTTTATCTTTTTTATCCCCAGCATTGATATTGGGATCAGGTAATTTAGATTTTTTCTCATTTTCAAACCAGTTTCTTGGAGAATCTTGAAGAAAATAGTTTACTCCAGAATTAACTATGAATTCTAAATTTATTTTATTTGATTGATTCATGCAAAATTACAATTATCTATTCATAGTGCAACTCTTGTATATTTAAAATGATTAATTTGATTAAAAAATGGTTTTTTATTTGTCTTTTTATCTCCTTCAATACTAGTGTTTTTGCAACAAGTAGTTCTAACTTTTTAATCTCACAACTAGCCTTTAAAAATTATGATTATCCTGCAACATTATTGAATTTTAATGCCGATAAAATAAAACTATCACAAGACCAACTACTTGATAAAGCAATAGCGGCGATTATTACCGAAGATATTAATTTAGCCAAAGATATTGCTAATAAAATTTTGGAAAAAAACAAAAATAATCAAGAAGCATATATAATTAAAATTTCATCCTTATTTTTAGATAAAAAATTTAATCAGATAAAAGAATTACGAGATAATTTAGACCAACCAAATGAATTACTAGATTTTATTTTCTTCACAAATAATAGACTTAAGGATGGTGCTACCATTAGTCGTTCACTTGTTGAAATTGTGGCATCATCTTTTTCAAACAATGAGCAAAGACGTTTAAATTATAATTTTTTATTATTTTACACTTCACTTGCCAAATTAATTGATCCAAAAAATGAAAGAGCAATAATTATTAAGGCTGAACTATTTGATCAAGTTGGTCAATTCGAAGTGGCAAGAAATACTTTTGAGAAGATAGGGAAGGAAAGTCCATATTATTTAGATGCACAAAGTAGTTTAGCAATAAATTATTTATATAATAGTTCATATGAAGATGCTGAAAATAAAATTTTGTCTATTCTACAAAATAACCATAACAATTATTCTCTTAAAAAAATTCTTGGTGATTTTTATCGGTACAATAAAAAATATGATTTAGCTTTATCAATTTATAACCAGATGATTGAAGAAAACCGCGGTGACATTTGGAATATATATTATATGAGAGGTATATGTTTTGAACAATTAGGTGATTGGGATTTAGCAGAAAAAGATTTTTTAAAATCACTTGAAATAAAACCTGATAGTCCAAATGTATTAAATTATCTTGCTTATGGTTGGGTTGAAAGAGAAATGAAATTAGATCGTTCTTTACAAATGTTAGAAGAAGCGTATGAAGCTAACCCTGAAAGTTTCTATATTATTGACAGTCTTGCTTGGGCACATTTTAAAAAAAATAATCTTTCAGAAGCTGCTCGTTTAATGGAAATGGTAATAGATATTGCACCAGGTGAAGCAATATCTCTAGACCACCTAGGAGATATTTATTATGCTATGAATAGAAAAAGAGAAGCTATTCATTTCTGGCAACAAGCACTAGAATTAGCTGAACCTGAAGATGAAATTGAAGAAAATGTTAAAATTAAATTAGAAAAATTTAATGGATAATAGTATTACTGAGAAGTCACCTGCAAAAATAAATTTATTTCTTAAAATTTTAAATCGAAGAGAAGATAATTATCATAATATTAGAACAGGAATAACCAGTATTAATTTATGTGATGAAATAGAGGTAAAGCCAAGCAATCAATTCAATGTTGAATACAGGGGTGCATTTGCTCCAGAAAATAATATATTTGATGATTGTATTATAAAAAAAATATTTAGTTTTTTGAATATTTCACCTCCCAACATTTCGTTTTCAATTACAAAAAACTTTCCCTATCAAGCTGGATTGGGCTCGGCATCTTCAAATGCAGCAACAGTAATAAAGATTCTAGAAAATCTAGAAATTATTAATAAAAAAAATATTTTTGACTATACAGATTTAGGTTCTGATATTCCTTTCTTTCTTAATCAGCACGATAGTTTGGTAAGAGGAAGGGGAGACTTAATTTCAAATATTGTCTTCCCAAAATATTTTTTTTTAATAACAAAACCTAATTTTAATTGCTCCACAAAAAAAATGTACGACACATTCATTCCTTCTGATTTTGATTATAATGTCGAGGAAGATATTGAAGAAATTAATGATAATGATAACGGGAATGATTTTGAAAAAGTAATTAAAAAACTCGAGCCTGATTTTAATTCTATTTATAATAAGATGGATAATTTAGAAGATACTATTTTTACAAGACTAACAGGTAGTGGATCATGTATTTTTTCAGTTTTTGAAAATAAACTTAAAGCTGAAAATGCAAAAAATTCTTTTCTTAAAACTTATCCAAATTTATGGGTAGCAGTTGCTGAAAATAATAATATAAAATTATAAAATTTTATGTTTCTCAAATACGGCAGTTAAACTATCACCTTTTTTTAGTTCATCTCTAACAGTATTTTCACTACTTACTTTTTCTAGAGCTTTTCTTATTACTTCATCAATAACTTTAGATGGTACAATAACAACACCATCATTATCGCCAAATACCAAATCTCCACTTTCAACATAGACATTTGCTATTTCGCCTGGCACATCTGCCATCATCATTTTACCTCTAAATTTTGTATCAACAGGATTAGTGCCTTTTGCAAAAACTGGAAAACCAATTTCATTAATCATTTTTGTATCACGAACGCAACCATCTGTTAAACAACCTGCTGATTTTAGATAAGTTGCTCGAGTTGATAATAATTCTCCCCATGGAGCTATCTTTTCATTTCCATGACAACATAAAACAGCAATTTCATTTTCTTTTAAACTATCAATCAATGCTATTTCATGTTCGTAAACATTTGTATTTTCATCATCATGATAAATAGGCATATACAAACCAACTCTCGCAAGCCCACATATAATTACATCTGGTTTTATTGATTTGATACCAGGCGTTAATGTTTGTTTATGATAACCCAAACTATCTAATGTATCAGCTAATACAGCTGAATAAAGTTTCGTTTTATATTCTTCAAAATTAAGAGCCATTTTTTTTGAATTTATTTATATTATCAATTTACTTATTCATATAACATCATACTATTATAAAGTGGTCAAGTTAGTTTTATATAAATAATGATTTATAATATTTTAATAATTGGAGCAGGTGGAATTGGTAAAAGACATATTAAAGGTTATTTGGGAACTAGCAGAGCTAAAATTTCTATTGTTGAACCAGATGTTAATAAACAAAAAAACTTAAATAGTGAATTTGAAATTCAACATACATTTAATTCTCTTGATGACGTTAATCAAAAATTTGATCTAGCAATAATATGTTCACCAGCTAATTGGCATATGGAACATATGCAGTTTTGTATAAAAAATAATCTATCATTTATGGTAGAAAAACCTCTTTCTACAAAAATTGATGGTCTGGAAAACATTATAAAAGAGGTCAGAGAAAAAAAATTATTTGTTCGTGTAGGATATACAAGAAGAAATAGCTTAGTCTCCAGAGCCTTAAAAGATCAAATTATGAATAATAAAATTGGGGACGTTAAATTAGCTTATATTAATTCTTCTCAAGAGTTTCCTAAATATAGGCCAGATTATCAAACTATTTATTATGCAAAAGAAGAAACCGGAGGCGGAGCCATTCTTGATGCTTCTACTCATATGATTGATCAATTAATTTGGATATTGGGTATTCCTGAAGAGGTAGGATGTATGTACGACAGATTAGTATTAGAGGGAACAGAAACTGAGGATACTTGTCTTATTAATATAAAATTTTCTAATGGATGTTTAGCCAATATAACTGTTAATCAATTTCAGAAACCAAATATTAATACATATGAGTTTGTTGGCACTAAAGGTAATATAAAACTTGATCATTCTACTTTAATGTTTGCTGATGATGATAGTGGTGTTTGGAAAGATCAAAAAGATTATATGAAAGGTCAAGATCCAATGGAAGTACATCAAAATAATTTTCTTTTACAGGCAAACAGATTTTTAGATGGTTATGAAGGTAAGGATTGTGACTTAGCAACTTTAGAAGAAGCTTATTTAAATTTAAAAGTTGTATTGGCTGCTAAATCGTCTTGGAAAAATAAAAAAATAATTAAAATCAGTTAATATGATTAGTTTGAAAAATAAAAATATTTTTATTGCTGGAGGTAGTGGATATCTTGGTTCAGTTTTATGTGAAGAAATATTGAAACTAGACGGAAATTTATTTTTAGCTGACCAAGACATCAAAAGATCTGAATTAGTAATAAAAAAATTACAAAAAAAATATCCCAAGAGTAAAATTATATTTTCTCACTTAGATATGATTGATCCTAAATCTATTTCTAAAAATATTAAATTAGCTTATCAAAAATTTAAATACATAGATGGATTAGTTAATGCAACATTTGGATCAACTTCAGATAAACTATCAGAATTAACTGCAGAAAAATTTAATAAAGCTAATCAAATTAATTTAACAGGTTCTTTTTTACTTATGAGAGGTGTTGCAAATAAAATGAAAAAAGGTGGAAGTATCGTAATGTTTGCTTCAATGTATGGATTAGTATCGCCAAAAATGGAAATGTATCCAAAAAATATTAATCCTAATCCTGTAGAATATGGTGCTGGAAAAGCTGGTCTAAACCAAATGGTAAAATATTTTTCCTCGTATTATGGTAAAAATAATATTCGTATTAATGCAATTGTACCTGGGCCTTTTCCAAACATAACTAAGGCTGCAAATAATAATAAAAAATTTTTGAGTAATTTAAAAAATTCTACAATGTTAAAACGTTTCGGTAAACCTATCGAAACCGCAAAACCAACAATTTTTCTTTTATCTGATGCATCAAGTTATATGACGGGTCATTCACTTATAGTTGATGGTGGTTGGACAGCGTGGTAAGTGATATTAATTAATGACTCAGTTTCCCATAGAAAATAAAAAAATCAAATTAGCAATGCTAGGAATGACGGAAGGAAATGGACATCCTTACTCATGGAGCATAATTATTAACGGTCGATATAACGCTGAAGCATTAGCACAATGTCCTTATGCAGCAATTATTGATTATATTTCAAAGCAACCAAAAAATACCCTAGGTATAAAAGATGTAGAAGTTTCACATGTATGGACAGATAATCCTGAGGATGCAAAACTTGTCGCTAAAGTTGCAGAAATTGAAAATATTGTTGAAGATCCAAAAGATGTGATTGGACAAGTCGATGCAGTTTTAGTTGCAACTGATATTGGTTCAGAGCATGTTGAGAGGTGTAAATCATTCGTTGAGGCAAATGTACCAATCTTTGTTGATAAACCATTATGCGATAATTTTACTGATCTAAAAATTTTTCAACAGTGGATTGATGAAGGAAAGCCGATAATTAGTTCTTCTGCAATGCGATATTGTAAAGAGTACGAGCCATACCATCAATCAACTTACGAACTAGGTGATTTAAGATACATTAATGTCACTATGGCAAAAAGTTGGGAAAAATATGGGATACACGCTTTAGAAACATTATATCCAATTGTTGGTCCAGGCTTTACCTCAATACAAAATCTAGGAGATAAAGATAGAAATATTGTTCATTTACATCATTCAAAAGGTATTGATATCAATATTGCTAATGTCTTTGATATGATTGGAGGTTTTGGTCTTGTTTCTTTAGTTGGAACTAAAAGTGGAATACAAATAAAATCAAATGATACTTTTTATGCATTTAAAAAACAATTAGAGTCATATGTTCATTATTTACGAACAGGTGTAAAACCAGTTGCATGGGAGGAAACCAAAGAATTAATGCAACTTGTTGCTGCTGGTATAAAGAGTAGAGAAGAGGGTGGAATTAAAATTAATTTAAGTGAGGTTAGTTAGATGAATGTTTTAGAAAGTTTTTCTTTAAAAGGTAAAGTTGCACTTGTTACTGGAGGTGCTGGACTTTACGGGAGACAAATAGTGGAAGCATTAGCTGAAGCTGGAGCAGATACATATATAGCTTCACGAAATTTTGAAAGTTTACAACAAGTAGCAGAAGAAGAAACAAAACGAGGCTATAAAGTTACTGCATTACAATTAGATTTATCTCAGGATGACTCAATCGAAAAATTATACAATGACATTATTGAGAAAAGTGGAAAATGTGATGTCTTGATAAATAATGCAGTTTCCAGAGAGCATGGCAGTCTAGGTTGGGACAATAGTCTAGATGACTTTGATAAAAGTTTAAGAATAAATGCATCAGCATTATTTAAAATTACAAATATGTTTGCTGAAGGAATGAAAAAAAATAAATCTGGATCTATTATAAATATTGGATCAATGATGGGTACTGTTGGTGTAGAAAATGGTAATTATGAAGGTACAGACTTCACACCTGCTACTTCTCCATTATATTTTTATGAAAAGGGAGGCATGCACAATTTTACAAGATGGGCAGCAAGTATGTTAGGTCCTTTTAATATTCGAGTAAATTGTTTAGCTCCAGGAGGATTTAAAGTTCCTTCTCATCCAGACAGATTTGTTGAAAATTATAGTAAAAGAACCCAGCTAGGACGAATGGCTAATAGTACTGATTTAAAAGGCCCAATAATTTTTTTAGCATCAGACTCATCAGCTTATTTGACTGGAACAATTATTGCTGTTGATGGTGGATATACTGCAAAATAACAAAGGATAAAGAATATGACTAAATATGATGAAACAACAACAAATAATGGAAAAAAACCATTTAACACCTTTCGAAAGAGCAGAGTAAAAAGAACGACTAGTGCAGGGAAAGTTGCAACAATATTAAAATGCAACACAGTTGATATTAAAGTAGCAGAAATTTTTGCCTTAGCACAACCAGATGCCATCTGGCTTTGTATGGAACATGGATCACTTGATTACAATCAAGCTGAAAATCAGAGTAATGCTGCTAAGATATATGATGTTGACTCTCTTCTTCGTGTTAATAGAGGTAGCTACAGTAATTATATTAGAGGTTTAGAAGTTGATTGTACGGGATTAATCATACCTCAAATAAAAAGTTTAGCAGATGCGAAAGAGATTGAGGAGTTTACAAAATTTCCTCCTATTGGCAAAAGAGGAGTTGATGGTGGTAACAATGATGGAAAATATACAAAGCTTGATATGGCAGAGTATATTAAACAAGCTAATCAAGAAAGATTAGTAATCTATCAGATTGAAACACCTGAAGTAATTAATGATGTCGAAGCCATTGCTGAAATGGAAGGTGTAGATGCACTATTTTTTGGGCCTGGAGATTATTCTCTTTCACTAGGTGTTCCAGGTCAAATGGATCATCCTGATGTTGTAAGTGCAAGAAAAAGAGTTGCAGAAGTAGCAAGAAAAAATAATAAAATTGCAGCTACTCCAGGTGGACCCGGAGTTGCAAAAAATTATATTGATATGGGATACAATCTTCTAAATATTGGTGCTGATGTAATTGCATTATCTGATTATGCAGAGAATTTAGTTAGTCAGTTTGAAGAAATTAATTCTTAATGGATTTAAGTGAAATTCAAAATACTATTTTAGATAGGCGAACCAAAGGTATTCCAGGTTCAAGTGAACCATTTCCACTAAAAGAATTAAAAAATAAAAAATGGAATATTTTGAAGGAAGATATGCCTATGCCATTAATGGTATTAAAACAAAAAAATTATCTTCATAATTTAAAAACTTTTTCTAATTATTTAGAAAAACACAATCTAGATATTGCTCCTCATGGTAAAACTACCATGGCCCCTCAGATTTTTTCTGAGCAGATAAAACATGGAGCATGGGGCATTACAGCTGGTGCTATTAATCAAATTCAAGTTATGTTTGATTTTGGTATAAAAAAAGTTTTACTTGCTAATCAACTTTTAGGTAAATCACATTTAGAAACAATAGCATCATATATTAATCAAAATAAAAATTTTTCTTTCTATTGTTTTGTTGATTCAATTGAGCAGTTCTCAAATATAAAAAAAAATCTTGGTGATCAAAATTTAACCAATCCAATAAATTTATTGCCCGAAGTAGGTGCTGAAAATGGACGGACAGGTATACGCAAAAAAGAAGATTTTTTAAAACTTGTTAATATAATTGGAGAGGATTCATCAAAGAATTTTACTTTCGCAGGTATTTCTTCATACGAGGGTATAGCAGCTGTAGCAATGAAAGGATCAGATGCTGTGCATGATTTTTGTTCAAAGATTGAAGATATTATTAATGATATTCCTTCAAATTATTACTCTCATCTAAATGAATTATTAATTACTGCTGGTGGATCAACTCATTTTGATATTGTGGGGGAAAGATTTTCAAAAATTAAACTCAGTGTTCCAATCAAAGTACTATTACGAAGCGGATGTTATATTACACATGATCACGGACCTTATTTGGATGCACTTGAGACAGCGAAAAGTGATTCCAATAGACAATGGGATCAATCTCTGCAACCAGCTCTTGAAATTTGGTCCTATGTACAATCCATTCCTGAAAATAATCTTGCTTTTCTAACTATGGGAAAACGAGATGCTCCATATGATTCAGGTTTACCAAAACCAATAAAAAGATTTAGACCTGGTGAAGGTTTCTTAGATATTGGTGAAGCAGAAATATTTAGCACCAATGATCAGCATGCCTTTGTTAAACTTGCTGATAATCATCAATGGCAGGTAGGGGATATGATTTGTTCTGGTATTTCCCATCCATGCACAGCATTTGATAAATGGAAGTTTATTCCAGTTGTTGATGATGACTATAATGTTCTTGATGGAATATTAACTTATTTTTAATTATCCTTCTTGTCTAGTATTTGGTGCATAAGCAACACAATCAAGCTCAAACTTTAAGAAAGTAGGCAATACTTTTACAATTGTACTTCTTGTTGGTAGTGGATCTGTAAAATATTCAGGATAAATTTTATTATATTCTTTTAAATCTTTTTGATCAGCTACATAGCCCTTAACATTAATAACATGATCCAAGGTCAGACCTGCTTCTTTTAAAATCACTTCTAAATTTTCAATTGAACGTCTCATTTCTTCTTCAAATGTACCTTCAATGACTGACCCATTTTCTCGATCAACGGAAGCTTGCCCTGAAACATATACAAAATCACCTGCTTTAATTGCGGGGCTAAAAGGTAAAACTGATTTTGCACCAGTGGTTATTATTTTAATCATATTCTCTCCTTTTTTAAATTTTTTTATAAAAGTGACTCATCCCAATTTAGTTGATTAGCTAAAATTCCACCATCGACGTATAACATTTGTCCTGTAATATATTTTGCTTCTTCAGATGCTAAAAATACAGCTGCTCCACCGATATCTGATGGCTCCCCAATTCTGCCAAGTGGAATTTGTGAACTGATTACTTTTTTATTATTTCCTTTATTTAGGCCTGCACTAGTCAGTGGTGTTTCGAGTATACCTGGACCAATACCATTAACACGTATGTTCTTTGATGCTAAACTTACAGCCATTGATTTAATCATCATTAGTACAGCTCCTTTGGAAGTATCATACATGACGCTGTTTTTTTCAGCTGCTAAGGAGTTAGAGGAACCAATACAAATAATACTACTATTATTTTGATCGTTTGAAATTTGTTTTACAAATTCTTGAGATGTAAACATATAACCTCTAACGTTCAGATTAAATGTTTTATCAAATTTTTCTTTATTAATATTTTCAAAATCAGTATCTTGAAAAGTACCAGCATTATTTATTAGAGTATCTATTTTTCCAAGTTTAACTTTTGCTTCTTGAATTAGTTTTTTATTTCCATCAATTGTTGATAGATCTGATTGTACAAAATAACACTCAGTCAATTTTTTGAGTTTATCTAAAGCGCCATTATCCTTTTCATGAGAATTAATGACAATTTTTGCTCCTTTTTTAGCAAATGCCTTTGCAATTCCAAATCCTATACCATGTGTAGATCCAGTAATACATACACATTGGTCTTTCATCTTATTTCCCCTAGTTCTTGTTTTTTCACTATAGTTGTTTTAGGTTTTACCTTAATATTAAATTAAATATATGCAACACAAACAAAGATTTACAAATGTTACTTTGGTAACTCCATATGGAGAAGAAGATAAAGATCTTCTAATTGATGGCGATAAAATTGTTGATATTTTAAATCCGAATGAAAATATTTCTGATGAATGGAAAATAATTGATGGTCAGAATAACTTTATCTTTCCTGGAATGATTGATGTTCTTCAACATGGTTTTTTAAATTATTTGTATGGTCATGCTGAAGAAAATTGTACTGTTGATAATTCTAAAATACTACCATCAGTCGGAGTGACAGGTTTTTTACCGTCAACACCATGCCTACCACCTGAAAAAACTAAAACTTTATTAAATGCACTATCAAATGACATTGATAAAGCTAAAGAGGGAGCCCGTGTTTTAGGAATTCATTCAGAAGGACCTTGTTTTGCATTACCTGGGGCTCATGATCCTAAAAATCTTCGAAATCCTTCTGTATCTTTAGCAGAAGAATTATTAGATGCATGCCAGGGTAAATTAAAAGCTCTGACATTAGCGCCAGAAATGAATGGTTCAGAAGAATTTATAAAGAGACTTAAAAAAGAAAATATTTCAATTCATTTGGGTCACAGTGGAGCCAATCCAATTGATGTTCCTAAATTTGCAGATTGGGGGGTTGATGCTGTAACACATATGTATGATGCACTTCCAACTTATCCACCAGATGACACAGGTGTTCATGTATTATCTCTAACTGATGCTTTAATTGCTGAAACACGAATTGCTCTTGGAGTTATTTGTGACGGTATTCATGTTCACCCTCAATTAGTTGAACTACTATCTCACTTACCAACTGATAGAGTATTCTTAGAAACGGACTCTGTTAAGGGAGCCGGCTCTCCAGTTCCTGTTAAGTTTGAATTTTTTCCTGGAAGATGGTGTACAGTAGAAAAAGGGAAAGCTTCTACTTATAATGGTTTATTAGCTGGGTCATCATTAACTTCTATTGAAGCATTGCAAAATTATTATAAGTTTTCAAAAAAAACTTTATCCCAAGTTGCTATTGCTGCAAGTTTAGTACCAGCAAGAGTAATAGGTTTAGAAAATATTATGGGAAGTATTGAAAAAAATAAATTAGCTGATTTTATTCTTTTACAAAAAGATAATTTGGAGATTAGTGAAACCTATATTGCTGGAAAATCTGTATATAAAAGTGAATAAAAATAATTTAGATCAAAAACTTCGTTACAACGATGGTGGCAATGTCCACATGGATTTTCACGGTGCTACAAATACAACTATTGAGTTTATAATTAATAAATATGGTATCGATACCATGAACGATATCTTCAAAAAAGTTGGTAATGATGTTTATAAAGATATCAAAGATCATATTAAAAAAGGGAATATCAAAATGTTAGCTAAACATTGGCAGCATTTTTTTGATCGGGAAAATGCTGATTATAATATTTCTATTAATGATGAAGAAATTATTTTAACGGTTAATCGTTGTACAGCATATGAACATGTAAGAAAGTTGGTTGGAAATGTTTCACCTAACTTTTGTGATCAAACTATTAAAACAAATGAAGCACTGGCTGAAGATACTCCATACGAAATTAAAACTGAAATTTTAGGAGAAGCAGCATGCAGACAAACTATAAGGAAAAGAGCATGATACCTAGTGATCATTTTACCCGTTTCTATAACGAAGTTTTTAAGTTTCTCGAAGATCAAGGAGAAGAGCATCTAGAGGCTTACTGGTTGGAAATCAGTAAAAACCAAGAAAAACATACTTTAGAATTATTCAAAGAAAAAGGTTTGAAGGGGATGTATGAATACTGGGATCATATTAGAATTGAAGAAAACTGTGATATGGATTTAAAATTAGATGACGAAAAATTAGAATTAAGAATGAATGTTTGTCCAAGTCTTAGTAAAGTTTTGGATAATGATGCAGAGCCTATGAAAAGATACTGCGATCATTGTGCTGGTTGGATAGGCCCACTTATTGATAAAGTAGATCACCATCTAGTTTATGATGTAATTGATCGTAATAAACCTCAATGCGTAGTGAAAATTTTTAAAGATAAAGAAAAGGCTATTGAAGAAGAAAAAAATGCCAAACTTTTAATGGGATGGCCTAAGAAAAAAAAATAAAATTTTATTAAATGAAAATAGATTCTTCAGGCATCTTATGTTCTGCAAAAATTGATTCAAATAAAGCATGCTATACTTTTTCATCATTTGTTTCTCTTAGTAATGGATCTATTCTTGCCACTGCAAGAGGTGGAAATAATAAAGATTCTGAATTAGAGGGAATAGAGTTTTTTCGATCAGATGATGAAGGTGAGAAATGGTCAGAACCTTGGGAGCCTTTTAAAAATGTTAAAATAGATAATCTTAAAGGCAGTCTAAAACTTTGCTATTTAACTGAAATTTCTGATTCTCATATTATTGCATCATTATTGTGGATCGATCGAACTTCTATTCCAGGAAAAGAATTATTTAATGCTGATACTGAAGGCTGTCTTCCAATGAAAATTCTAATTGCAGATTCTTATGATAATGGGAATACGTGGTCAAAACTTAGAAAAGTTCAGCTACCTAAAGACATTGGTCCACCAAGTCTTACCAATCCTATTATGAAACTACCAAATGGAAAATTAATTATGAGTATTGAAAATAATAAAGATTATTATGATGAATCAAAATGGTATCAAAAAAATATTTTCATATGTTCTTCTGATAATGGAAAAACATGGTCTAAACCTTATTTAGCAGCAGGTGATGAAACTGGAAGAATTTTTAATTGGGATTTAAGATGTGGTGTAAATAAAAATGGAACTATTACTTCTTTTGCATGGACATATGATTCGGCAAAAAAAACTTTCCTTAATATTCATCAAAGAATAAGTAATGATGAAGGTAAAACATGGTCTCAGCCAAAAGATTTAAATATTTCTGATCAACCTTCTCATCCTGCATTATTAAAGGATGGTAAGGTAGTGTTAGCATGGGTTGATAGATTTAAAAATCAAAGCATAAAAGTAAGAGTATCAGATAATCTCAATGCTCATTTTGATGAAATTTCTGAGGTAACAATTTTTAATCAAAAAAAAATTAAACAAAATAGTAAAGAGCTAGGAGGGTTATTAGCTGACATGAATATATGGAGTTTTGGATTGCCCTATGCTGATGTTTTACAGAGTGGGAAAGTTTTAGTTTTTTATTATGCGGGTAATGATAAAAAAATGGATCTACATTGGATACGTTTAAAATTTGAATAATATTTTATGGTAATTGCTTTCTGTAAAAAATTAATTGTCTCAAAAAAGTCCTAACTCCCATAGCTCCTTCTTCTCTTATAAGAATAAAAGCATTCATAGATATTGCTATAATAAAAGCACAAATAACAAATAAAACTTCATAGCTGCCAAGTAATTTGTCAAAAACAATAATCTCATTATTATCTAACCAAACAACTAAATAACCAGCTAGCACTGTTGTTACTCCTGCTGTTATTCCATCTAAGCTGTAAGCAAGTGACATAAAAGATTCTTTATTATTACTTGGTACATAGTTTAGCATAAAAATATAACCTATTGATGCACTTCCCCACATTAAGAAACCAAAGAGAAAGAAAATTATTCCAATTACGTAGCTTAAGTAAGGAGTATCAGAATTTATAAATGGTAAAGTAAGTAATAGTACTATTTGTAGACTTTGGAATATTACTCTTATACCCCTACAACCATAACTATCTGTTACTCTTCCAACTACTAAACCACTACACGTCCCACCAATTAGAATTAAAGTTGAAGAAAAAATTAATTCCCCACTTGGAATATTCATTCTAATTTTAAAATAGAGAGTTAAGAAAATAGCTAGTATGGTAATGACTAAATATTGTGTTCCTGATGAAACTAAAAATAAGTTAAAATTTTTATCTTTAGTTGCTTTAAGTAAATTTTTTAAATAACCTTGATCATCATCTCGTCCTTTAATCTTTTTTCCCCCTTTTAATTTTAAAAGTAAAAGAGCTGATATTAGTCCAAGAATTATTGCTATAAAAAAAACTGGGTAAAATCTCTCTAAACCCTCTCTACTATCCAACCAGATTTTTATTCCATATGATGCAACTAAGGCAAAGGGTGTACAGATAATTCCATTAATACCAATAACTCTACCCCTAACATCTCTTGGAATAAATTCTTGCATCCAAGGCACAAATGCAGCTTCAGATAATGAACGTAAAATAGAAAACATGAGCATTGCAAAAAATAACAAGTAGAAAACAAGTGTTAAATTATCTTGATAAAACGGAACAATTAAAAAAATTAAAAGAAAAATGTACCTGCTAAATAAAGTCCAAATAGATAAAATTTTACTACCAAAATAAAGAGTTAAAGGGATACTAATTAAAGCTAAAACTTGGCAAAAAGCCATAAGACTACCTAAAATACCAATTCTATCTGGATCTAATCCTAATTCTACAGAATATAATGTTAAAGGGGCTGCAACTGTTCCTATAACAGCACACATTTGTAGTGCAGTTGAAAAATGATAATAATTAATTACTTTCATTTTTTCTTTTTCTTTAGATATTAGATTGAACATATTGATGACTAAATATTTACGATATACGTTTTAATAATATGTTGGTTATCATGAATGCACCAAAAACAAATTAGTAATTCATTGTTATTTAAAAGAAGAATTGATGGTTGACCAAACTTAAGCGAGCCAAACTGTTTACTTATATTAGTATCATCACTTGATAAACCATCTTTAGAAAACAAATTGATTTCATCTAAAATTGAAAACTTATTATCTCTTACATCAACTTTTCTTAGAATTAATCCCGTTGGGTTTTCTCTGTGACAATGAATGGTAAAAATTATATCATCTTTATAAAACATTACATTAGACGCTTGTCCTCTGATTTTAGTATCAATTACAGTATTAAATGTTTTTCCAGCATCATCGGAAATTACAACATGGTTGCTAAGATTTTTTTTATTTTTATTGTCATAAGCCCAAAAAATAACAATAATTTTGCTGTTCGTTTCACATAATCGACATTCCCAAGTTGAAATATGTCCTTCCTTGGATTTATAAAATTCAGATAGTTTACTCCAATTTTCTCCTTCATCATCACTATAAATTATCCATCCTGAATGATCTGACTCTTTTAAATGGAAAGGTGGCGCTGCTCCTAATATTCTACCTGATTTTAACTGAATACACGGCCCTGATATTTCAAGTGGTGTTTCATTGACGTTAAAATTTTCTGGCATAGACCAACTTTCACCATTATCGTTAGAAATACTTATTTTATTATTGAGCGGCAGTATTTCAAATGTATTAGGATTAACAATTGGTGTTAAACTATCTGGTCTTACAAAAGCATAACCTATTGCCAGTAATTTATTATTTTGTAATAATAGTGGTTTAAGAGATTCTGATTCTTCCTTATTTTTATATTTATGATTATGTAAAGGTTTTGGTTTAGACCAACTTCTTCCATCATCAAAACTTTTTGAAACAAATGTTCTTTGATCAGCAGAATCAAAAGCTTGCCCAATAGTAAATAATGCAAGTAAGGAATTATCCTGTAATTTTACTATACCCGGGAAAATACCTTGTTTACTAACGAGTAAAGGATCAGGGTTTTCGTATAGAATTATTTCATCAATTATTTTCATTTATTTTATACTAGTTAAAATTTTATTTCTTCACCACTCACTTTCAAATTCATGATGAAATTGAAAGCCCTTAACAGGAGTTGCTTCACCTCTCGGCATAGGAGCAATAGGATTTAAAGAGTGATTTGTTTCACCTCTAGCTATTTGAACAGAAAAAAAAGGCCACTCTGATAAATCTGCTTTAACATTTGAAGGAGAATATCTTAAAGTAATTCCACATCTAGGATTATTTGAATGGTTTGCATCAGAACCATGTAAAAGAGCATCTGAATGAAGAGAAATTTCACCAGCTTTTAAATTCATATATACTATTTTTTCTTTATCAATTTGATCATTAGATACTTCTTGGTTTAAATCATAATTTTTATCGTCATTAATTTTATGTAAAAATTTTTTTGTTTTATGGCTTTCTGATACTATTTTCATTGCTGAATTAGATTTATCTGTATCATATACAGCTAACCAAACTGTAACAGAGTTTGATGGATTTAAAGGCCAATATTGAGAATCTTGATGCCAAGGAACAACACCTTTACTCTTAGCTGCTTTGTAAAAAAATTGTCCACCCCAAAGGAAAAAATTTGGCCCTAAAAGATCCTCCACATAATCAAGAATAGCCGGCGTATGTGCTAAATCATAAAACTTTTTACTCGCTTTATGCCACATATTAGTTTTGTTTATGTTAACGCCTGCGGGCAGTCTATTACTTAAATCTAAAAAAAGTTTTTGAAGATCTTTAACACCGCCTTGAGAAAATACAGGCAGACCTTTTATATAACCCTTATCTTCATACTGCGCTATTTCATTATCATTTAATCTTCTAACTAATTTACTAATTTCCATTTAGATTTTTTTTATTAATTTTTTAAATTTTTCTAGTTCTTTTTTTTCGGCAAAAACAACATTATTTTTTGATGGAAATTTCTTATTTACTACATCCTTCTGATATTCCTTAAAAGCATCTATCCTATCCTTTTGTAACTTTTCGTATGTCTTATTAAAATCTTTATATTTTTTTGCATGTCTGGGTGTTTTAATTGAATTGAAGTGATATCCCAAAATATCTTCACCGAACAAAAATTGAATATCGGCATATCTGCCTGATCCTATTGAAATAGTCAAAGCTTTGGTACCTTTTGTTATTTCTTTTAAAACATCCTCTGGTACACATTCGACTTCTACAGCCCAAGCACCAATTTTTTCTAATTCTTTTATATCATGATAAACTTTAATAGCCTCAGCAGAACTTTTCCCAACTGGTTTTACACCCCCTGTCCACGTTGATTTCATTGGAACAAAACCTACATGTCCTTGAAAAGGGATATTAAACTCACTTAAATATTTAATAAAATTTATATTCCATGAATTGGTGTGTATCGAGTCTACACCGACTTCAAGTAATTCAAATACTTTTTTCATCATACTTTCTTTGGAAGCATACTCAGTATATTTTATCCCACAAGTTAAAAATGTATTGGGCGCAGCTTCGCGTATTTCTTTTAACTGATCTACCCCACAAATGATCATATCTATACCAGCAGCTTCTGCAGCTGCAGCTTCTTCAGCAGATATAACATTTATTTGTGTTAATTTTTTCTTACCTTTTAAATTTATTAAATCTTTAATCGTATAGTTTCTATAACCAGCTTGATGTGCAAGAGAGTAAACTTTTTTAAATTTATTTTTCATAATTAATGTTGTTCCAGAAACTTTCTAAATTTATTTAATTCTATTTTTTTAATTGAAATAGTATGTTTTTTTGTTGGAAATTTATTTTTTTGAACTTCTATTTTATACTTTTTGAAAGCATCAATTCTTTCTTTTTGAATATCACGTAATATTTTATCAAAATTTTTATATTTTTTTGCATGTCTTGGAAAACTTATTTTACTCTGTCCTAATATATCTTCAGCAAATAAAAATTGAGCATCTGCAGCTATTCCCGAACCAATTGAAATAGTAACAAGTGATGTGTGCTTTGTAATAACTTCTAAAATATTTTCTGGAACGAGTTCTACTTCTATTCCCCATGCACCAGTTTTCTCAATATCCTTTATATCTCTAAATAATTCTGCAGCTTCATTTGCTGTCTTTCCAAAAGATCTAATGCCACCTATCCATGTCGTTCTTCTTGGAATAAAACCAACATGACTTTGAAAGGGAATTCTAAATTTACTTAAATGTGCCATCCATTCAAGATTCCAATTTTGACACATTAGTGAATCAGCACCAGCCTCAATTATTTCGAATGCTTTTTTTGTTGCTTCTCTTTTTGACGGGTTCTCAATAAAAGGTACACCAACAGTCATAAAAGTTTTTGAAGCAGCTTTTCTAATATTTGGAAAATCTTTTCCTGGTCCAGTTAATAATAAATCAATTCCTGCTTCTTCAGCAGCCGCAGCTTCTTCAACTGTGGTAACTCTCACTTGTGTTAGTTTTTTCTTACCTTTTAAATTTATTAAATCTCTGACAGTATAATTTCTATATCCTAGATCATTGTTTATAGAAAAAACTCTTTTATATTTTTTTTGCATTCTCTTATGATTTATAATTTAATTAAGAAAATATGGTAAATAATTAATTTTTACTAGCTATCTTTTTAATTTCAGTTACCATAATTTTATTAAATTATGACAACTTTTAATAATCAAGATCTTCAATCTAAATTTGATGACAACGGCTATATTGCAATAAACCCATTATTTTCAATTGATAAAATAGAAGAGATTAAGATTGAATTATCTAGATACATTAAAGAAGTTACGCCTAATGTACCTGATCATCATATATTTTATGAAAATAAAGATGATAAAACTTCTATAAAGCAACTTCAGCAAATGTTTACTTATGATGATTACTTTAAAGAATTAATTGAAAAATCTCCTATTAGAGAAGTTGCAGAAATAGTTTTACGAGAAAAAGCTGAGCCCAAAAATTTACAATTTTTTAATAAACCACCAGGAATTGGAAAGCCAACACCACCACATCAGGATGGTTATTACTTTATGTTAAAAAAACATAATGCCGTTACTTGTTGGTTAGCTCTAGAAAAAGTAGATGAAGAGAATGGATGTATTCATTATGTAAAAGGTTCTCATAAATCTGAATACAGGCCACACGGTAGATCCAATGTATTAGGTTTTTCTCAAGGTATTACTGATTTTGGAAATGAGGAAGATAAAAAGAACACAGTCTCTTTTCCTGGAGAGCCAGGAACTTTTTTAATTCACAATGCTAAAACAATACATTGGGCTGAAGGAAATAAATCTCAAACAAGAACTAGAAAAGCACTGGGATTTATTTATTATGGAGAAAGTGCAGAAATAAATCAAGAAGCACATGATGCTTATCAAGAAAAACTTCGAAAAGAAATGAAGGAGAAAAATCTAATATGAATTTTAATACCAACACCCCTGAATTAAGTGATCTAAAAAAAATTTATGATGAAAATGGTTATAATCATATTCCTGAACTTTTTTCGAAGTCTGATATGGAGCTTATAAATAATGAGTTTGATAGATATATTAAAGACTGTGTCCCTAAAATGAAAGAAGGGGAAGTTTATTATGTTGATAAAGAAAACAAAGATACTTTAATGCAAATGCAAAAGTTAGAAGAATACGATGCTTTCTTTCATGATCTATTTCACAATAGTAAAATAAAAGAATTAGCTGCGAACGCTTTAGGTGAGGATGTTATACCTAGAGCAATGGAATACTTTAATAAACCTCCGGGTAAAAGCAATCCTACTCCACCTCATCAAGATGGTTATTATTTTAATTTAGATAATGATAAAGCTGTTACTGGTTGGCTTGCCCTTGAAGATGTTGATGATGAAAATGGATGTATCCATTATGTTAAAGGTTCACATAAATATGAAGGATACAGACCACATGGCAAATCAGAAATTTTAGGTTTTTCAAAAGGGGTAACTGATTTTGGAACTGAAGAGGATAAAAAAAATACTGTAAAGTTTGAAGGTAAAGCTGGAATGTTTTTAATGCACCATGCTAAAATTATTCATTTTGCTGATCCCAATAAATCTAAAACTCGATCACGAAGAGCTTTTGGTTTTGTTTATCATGGTGTTTCTGCAAAACACGACAAGCAGAAAGAGAAAATGGAACAAGAACAATTAAAAGCAGAATTAAAATCAAAAAACAAATTATAAAATGAGCAATAGAAAAGTTTATATTTCTGGTGAGATTGTACCAGAAGTAGATGCTAAAATTTCAATATTTGATAGTGCTGTACTTTTAGGTGATACAGTTACTGAATCTACTAGAACATTTAATTTCAAACCATTCAAATTAGATGAACATTTAGAAAGATTATATAAATCATTTAAATTAACACGTATTGACCCTCAAATGAAAATAGAGGAAATGAAAAAGGTTAGTCTTGAATTATTAGAAATTAATAAAGATAATTACAAGACTAATGAGGATTGTTGGCTTGTGCATAATATTTCTCGAGGACATTCAATCACTGGAGGTAATCCAGCTTTGCAAGTCTCTAAGCCAACTGTTATGATTTATACTCAACCTATGAATCTTGTTTTGTGGGCTCCTTTTTATACTAAAGGTTGTCATGCAGTAACTCCTCCCACTAGAATGGTACCATCACAATCTTTAGATGCTAGAATTAAAAATAGAAGTCGCCTTTTTTATACCTTAGCAGAAATTGAAGCAAAACTAGTTGATCCTGATGCGCAAAGTGTCATTCTTGATATTCATGGAAATGTTGCAGAAAATAAAGGCGGTAATATATTTATGATCAAAGATGGAAAGTTAATTACGCCAACCACTGCTAATTGTTTGGAAGGGCTTACAAGAAATTCAACAATGGAAATAGCCCGATCTTTAGACATTGAAGTGATTGAAGCTGTTATTCAATCTTATGACTTAGCAACTTCTGACGAAATGTTTATTACTAGTACGCCATACTCAATAATGCCTGCAACAAAGTTTAATGGAATGCCAATTGCTGATGGAAATGTTGGTCCAGTAACTAAGAAATTGATTCAAGGATGGAGCGATAGAGTGGGTGTAGATATTATTAAGCAAGCACAAGATCAATTACATAAACATTAAAATGAAACAACGAGAGAAACCAAATGGAATTTGGGGAACTATTCTTTTACCAATTAATAATAATCAAATTGACTGGGTTGCATTTGAAGAACAGATTCATATTTTATGTGACTCCAAAGTTTCTGGTATCTATACTAATGGTACCGCTGCAGAATGTCATAATCAAACAGAACAAGAATTTGATAAATTATCGGAAATAGTTTCAACAATTGCATTAAAAAAGAATAAAAAATTTCAACTTGGTTTAAGTCATACTAATCCAAGAGTTTGTCAAGAAAGAGCAAAGCGAATGGTAAGTTTAAAACCAAATGGATTTCAAATTACCTTACCAGATTGGTGGCCTCCAACTTTTAATGAGTCAAAAAATTTTATTTTAGGTATGCAAGAGGTGGTTGAGGATATTTATATGATTTTATACAATCCTCCTCATGCAAAAGTTCTGCTTTCTCTTGAAGAGATTAGTTTATTAAAACAATCAGTTCAAAATCTTGTAGGAATTAAATGTGCAGGGGGTGACGAGCAATGGTACTCACAAAGAAGAGAATTATTAGACGATTTCTCGGTATTTGTGCCTGGACATACAGTTGTATATGGAAAACCTTTAGGAGCAAATGGATCTTATTCCAATGTTGCATGTTTAAGCCCAAATGGCGCTGTTAAAATTTGGGATTTAATTGAGAAAGATTATGAAAAAGCACAAGAACTAGAAGCAAAAGTCCTAAACTTTATGAAACAATATATTTTACCTTTTGCTGATAAACTATCAAATACTGGTTTAGATAAATTACTTGCTTCTGTAGGTGGATGGGGACCAGTATCTGAAAAAGTTCTCTGGCCTTATGATGGAGCAACTGCAGAAGATGTAAAAAAAATAAAAATACATGCAAATAATGAATTAGAAGAAATACTAAATGTCTAAAAATATTTTTCTCTCAGGTATATATCATGAAACCCATACATTTTTAGGTGAACCAACTACTTTAAAAGATTTTATTATTTTTCATGATGAAGAAATAATTAATGAAAACACTGGTAACGGATCTCCAACAGATGGTTTTATAGAATATGCTTCTGGTCAAAATTGGAATATAATTCCAGGAATTCAAATGTCAGCCAGACCTTCAGGTACTGTTGATGAAGAAACAGAAAACTATTTTAAAAAAAATTTCTTTGAAAAATTAAAAGTTTCTTGTCACAACATAGATGCTATTTTCTTAGTTTTACATGGAGCTATGGTAAGCACTAACCATGATGATTTTGAGGGAGATTTTCTTAGAGATATTCAAAGTTTTTTATCAAAAGAAAATATGTCTATTCCTATTGTTGCAGTTTTAGATTTACACGCCAATGTTTCAGAAAATATGATTAAGTATAGTACATGTGTTTATGCATATAGAAAAAACCCTCACAGTGACTCTAGAGAAACAGCAGTAAAAGCTGCATCAATTTTAAATGACCTTTTTCTAGATCCTAATGTAAAACAAGTACATCTGGATACAAAATATATTTTACCTCCAACAGGTGTTGGTACAGCAAATGATCCAATGAAAACAATTTTAGAGGAAGCATTAAAAATAGAGAAGAAAGATCCAGAGATCTTATGTATTAATGTTATGGCAGGATATTCATACGCGGATATTCCAGATTGTGGTTTTAGTATAAATTGTTGTACCAGAGGAAAAATTAGTGATGCAAAAAACTACCTAGATAAATTGGTCAATATACTAGAAGCAAAAATTAAAGATGGTTATCCAAAAGAAAATTCTCTGGATGAAGCTCTAAATGTGATTGATAATATTATAGAAATTAAAAAACCTATTTTACTAATTGAACCAGCTGATAATATTGGTGGAGGAACACCAGGAGATGCTACTGATTTATTAGATCGATTATTACAAACTAATCATACCGGGATCGTTGCTATCATTAATGATCCTGAAGCTGCAGATGCTTGTCATAAAGCTCATATTAATAATGAAGTTCAGCTTCATATAGGTGCAAAATTTGATGCATTTCATGGCAAACCTATCTTTATTAAAGCAAATTTAGAAAGAATTTCTGATGGAAGATTTGAACTTGAAAATAAACAATCTCACTTAGCTTCAATGATGGGAACAAAAATTAATATGGGCCCTTCAGCTGTATTAAAAAATGATCAATTAACCTTATTGTTAACATCAATTAAAACACCACCAATGGATTTAGGTCAACTAACTTCACAAGGTATTAATCCTAGAGATGCAAAATTAATAATAATTAAAGCAGCTGTGTCTCATAAAGATGCTTATGATCCAATTGCATCTCAGAGTTTTTATATTGATAGCCAAGGTCTTTGCACAAGTAATTTAAAAAGATTGCCTTTTAAAAAAATTGGAAATAAAATTATATCTTTAGATTAGTTTAATCGTTTAAAACCATTATGTGCAATAGGGCCTTCTAATAAATCCATAATATTTCTTCCATCCTCACACTCTTTTATCGTTTGAAAAATAGGACGTATATTTTCAATGTAACCATCAATGATGTTTTTTGTGTGTGCAGTACAAACATAGACTGCAGTTGCAGCAAGATAACCTTTTTTAAGCATTTCTTGAGTTATAAATGTTTTATAGGCCAATGCATTTTCACTTTTAAACGAAAATGTTGTCAGTGCCGCTAATCCACTAATAGTAATTGGAAGATCAAATTCTTTAGATAACTTCATCCACTCACTATTTACGTATTCACCAATTCTTGTAATTTTTTCCCATGATTTTTCTTTATCCATAACTTTTAGTGTCGCAAGACCAGCACTAGATCCAATTCGTTCAGTCCAAAAGGTGCTACTTATAAAAGATTTTTCTGCTGCTTGCATTACCTCTCTTTTACCAAGGACTGCAGTTACAGCATATCCATTTCCAAGAGCTTTTCCAAACATTGCGACGTCAGGCTCAACATCATAAAGCATATGTAAACCACCATAATTTTTTCTAAATCCTGATGTACATTCATCAAAAACTAAAACAATATTATTATCATTTGCTAATTTTCTTACTCGTTGCAAAAAATTATTTTCTGGTTCTTTGTTCCGGTAAACTTCCATTTTGATAACGCCAATATTTTTAGTTTTGACCAAGTTTTCTAGTTTATCAAAATTATTATACTCAAACGGATATACACTTCCTTTGAGATTTTGTGGTACACCATGAGGATCTAAACCTGGTAGCAGGTGACCATCTAACCCTTTTGAGTCAGATAAATTTGAAGCTAAGTACCAATCATGCCAGCCATGATATCCGCAAAATGCTACATTATCTCTTCCAGATGCAGCTCTTGAAAGACGAATAGCGACTGAATTAGCTTCACCTCCTGATCTTGCAAATCTAGCCATATCAGCCCAAGGATGTAGCTCAACTAATCTTTCCGTGAGTTCAACTTCTTCCGGAGCATTAAGGGAGGACATATTACCATTTCCGACTGTTTCTTTGACAGCTTCATCGACTTCTGGATGACTATAGCCAAGTGAATTAGTTCCTGGCATCATTAAGGTATCTATATATTTATTTCCATCGAGATCCCATACTTCACAACCTCTTGTTTTAGTAAAATAAGCAGGCCAATGTTCAGGTAAAAACATTTCAGGCCTTTTTGATAAAAGCATATTACCACCAGCAACAATTTGCTTTGCTTTTGAATATAATTTTTGTCCTTTTCCCATTTTAATTAACCTATGCAATTTTCATTAAAAGCACAATCAGTTTCTTGTGTTCATAGCAAAACACCCATTTTTGCTGCTTTTACTCCAAGAGATGATTTAACCACTTTTACGTGAAACAATTTAGGTTCTTTTTTCAAATTTTTTTTAACGAGCTCTACATAACCTTGTGCCATTCCAATACTTCCACCAAGAATAACTATATCTATATCAAATATAGCTTTCAAATTTGCACACAGTTCTGAAACAGATTTGGCAGATAGATCGATTATTTCTTTTGCCCATTTTTTATTTTGTAAACTAAGCTTAAAAATTTCTTTAGCACTAATATTTTTATGACCTTTTTGTTTAGCAATTTTACTCATTGCTTTACCAGAAGCGATACTTTCAAATGTTCCAATTCTACCACTCCCACATTTCGTTTTTGCTAAAGTTGAAGTTGTAAATCCTAAATGTCCTGCTAATCCATTTTCTGAGAGAAGAGGTTTATTGTTTAAAATTACACCAACTCCTATACCACTTGAAATTGTAATATATCCCAAACGTTTGTATTTATAACCTTTTCCATAATTTGCTTCTCCTAAAGCTGCAGCCGTTGCATCATTTATTACTGTAGAAGCTGTATTAAATTTTTTTTCTATAAGTTTTTTAAGGGGTATTTTGAAAGTTCCTAAATTTTCTTTATTTACTGGGTACCAATTTCCGTATTGGTCAACCCTACCTGTAATAGCAATGCCTATTTTTTTAGATTTAGACATATTTAAGTTTTTAATATTTTTTTCAATTTGCTGAATGTAATTATTTGCTATTTTATTTATTGAAGTTGGCTCAGTAATAGTTTTTTTAAACTTTCCTTTAATTATTTGAGATACCGATATCTTAGTTGCTCCAAAATCAATTGCGATACCTGATTTATTAAAAATTTTTTTATTCATTTTAATTTTTAATTTTTTTTACAAACCAACTCGTAATATTATCAATACGCGTAATAGCACTTCCAATTGTAACTGCATCTGCTCCTGCTTGTATAGCTTGCTTTGCAAGCTCTGGAGTGTTGTAACGCCCTTCAGCCATTACAAAGCAATTAAGTTTTTTAAATTCTTTAACTAATTTTATATTTGGTTTATCCGTATCTTTCACTTGTTTACCAACATAGCCGGCAAGTGTTGTTCCAATAATATCCGCACCCTCTAAAATAGCATTTTTAGCATCATCTAGATTAGAGCAATCTGCCATAGCTAAACGATTTGCTTTTTTAATTTTTAAAATAATTTCTTTTGTTGGAAAAGGCCTTTTCCTATTTGTGGCATCATACGCTATTATCTCTGCACCACTATTAATAATCTTATCGACATCCTTTAAGAGAGGCGTAATTCTAACTTTATAGTTATCTAAGTCATTTTTTATTATGCCAATTATTGGTAAAGAAATATTTTTTTTAACTGCTCGTATATTTTTTTCTCCTTCAATTCGCACACCACCACAACCTCCTATAATTGCTGCCTCTGCCATTGAAACAACAATAGACGTCTTGTCTTGAGGCCCACCCTCATTAGGCTGACATGATACAATGATTTTATTTTTTAATTTTTTTAAAATATTTTTTTTCACAAAGTTAATTATAATGCTTTTAAAAATTTTATTTCTGAAAGATCATTTTCCGACATTAATTTTTTTAAATCATCTTTTATTCCTTTTTCTATCTCTGTATTGACAATACTTGAAAAAGGTTTTCTTACATACCCTGAATCAATTCCCATCCAACTTAATCCCATTTTAATAAATGGATAACCTGATTTTTTTAAAGCATACAAAATGATCATATTGACTTTGTCTTGTAATTTTTTTGCTTCAACAACATTACCATTTTTCATATTTTGAAAAATTCCTACAAACATTTCTGGCATTAAATTATAAAACGATCCAATCATACCATCAGCACCTGATATCAGACCAGAGATAGCCATTTCATCCATACCAGAATAAATTTTAAAATATGCTCCAATCTCCTTTTTTATTTTCTCAAAATTAAAATGAGTTGCTGCCGTATATTTAACTCCTTTAATATTATCTATAGCGGCCAATCTTTTTAACATATCAATGTCCATCAAATTTGCGTGACTAATATTATATATAATAATTGGCAAATGTGAGGATAGAGCTATGTCACTATAATAATTATAAATCTCTTCATTAGAAAAATTGTAATAAAAAGGTGGCAATGCTGATAATGCGTCGACTCCAGCATGAGTGGCATATTTTGCTAGATCAGTTGTAATTTTAGTTCCAATAGATCCAACATGCGCAATGACAGGAACTCTGCCATTTACTTCTTCAACAATAATATCAAGCACTTCCTTTTTTTCTTCTGGTGACATTAAAAAAGTTTCACCTGTACTACCAGTTACGTATAAGCCATTAACATTTTCAGCTATTAAATGATTGATTATTTTTCTTAAACCTTCCTTGTTTATAGTTTCATCTTTATTAATCGATGTGATCATAGCAGGCATAACACCATTTAGATCTTTTGGATCATATTTAGACATTTAGCTAATTTCGGGTAAATCAATTAAGTGGCAAGATGCATAGTGTTCATTACCATTTGTTGAATATTTTTTTAATGTTGGTACCTCAGTTTTACAAATGTCAGTTGCTTTAGGACACCGAGGATGAAAAGGACAGCCTTTAGGTGGATTAACTGGACTTGGTACATCTCCTTCCAAAACAATTCTTTTCGTTTGTTTGTCAAGATCTGCAACTGGGATAGCTGAAATCAAAGCTTCAGAGTAGGGGTGAAGAGTATTATTATATAGATCTTCAGAATCACAAAGTTCAACAATTCTCCCAAGATACATAACAGCAATTCGATCACATAGATATTCTGTAACACTCAAGTCATGAGTAATAAAAAGGTAGGTTAGATTTTTTTCTTTCTTAAGTTGCATTAATAATTTTAGTACTTGTGCCTGAATTGATACATCAAGAGCACTAACCGCTTCATCACAAACTATAAGTTCTGGCTCAAGACATAAAGCTCTGACAATACCAATTCTTTGTCTTTGTCCTCCTGAAAATTCGTGAGGATATCTATCCATGTATTCTCTACGCATATTTACTGCTTCTAGGAGATCACCAATAATTTTTCTTCTTTCCTCTTTTGATTTTATACCAAATTTTTTCAATGGATCTTGAAGAGAGCCAAAAATTGTAAATGAAGGATTAAGAGAAGAGTGTGGATCCTGAAAGACTATTTGTAACTTCTTTCGAAATGGATCCATATCTTTTTTTTCTAAAGATGTTAATTCTGTCTCATTATCATCCTGTGAAATATATTTTACTTCTCCATCCGTAGGTTCTACCAATCTTAGGATGGCTTTACCAAGAGTTGTCTTTCCACAACCACTTTCTCCGGCTAGACCTAAAACTTCACCTCTAAAAATATCTAAATCTACACCGTCAACAGCTAAAACATGTCCTACAATACGATTAAATACACCTGCTTGTACTGGAAAATGTACTTTTACACCGCGTAATTTAAGAATCTCTTTTTTCATTTATATTTCTCAAAAAATTGTTCGTACTTGTGACATCTTACTTGGTGAGTTTCATTTATTTGAGTGATTTCTGGCATCACATCACAGCTTTCCGTTTGCCAATTACACCTTGGAGCAAATTGACAACCAATAGGTCTATTATAGGGATCAGGCGTTGATCCTTTAATAGGATTAATATCTTGATTTTTTCCTCTTCCAAGTACAGGTACTGATTCTAAAAGAGCTTTAGTATATGGATGTGTTGGTCGTCTTAAAACGTCGTCTGCTGTTCCAGCTTCAACAATATTTCCCATATACATGACTGCAACATTATCAGCTAACTCCGCTACAACTCCCATATCATGCGTTATAAGAATAATAGCTGTATCATTTTCTTTTTTTAATTTATCCATTAGCTCAAATATTTGCGCTTGAATTGTCACATCTAGAGCTGTTGTTGGCTCATCCGCAATTAATATTTTTGGATTACAAGCCATGGCCATTGCTATCATTGCTCTTTGTCTCATCCCACCAGAATAACTGTGAGGATATTCATCAATTCTTTTTTCTGGAAGTGGTATACCCATGTCATTGAGAAGAGAAATACACTTTTCCCTTATTTCTTTTTTATTGAGATTGGTATGATACTTAAGATTTTCACTTATTTGGAATCCGACTGTGTACACAGGATTAAGTGCTGTCATAGGATCTTGGAAAATCATTGCAATATCTGACCCTCTAATCTCCCTCATTTCTTTTCCATTTTTTTCTAATTTTTCAATATTGATAATTTTATCATCTTTTTGAAATTTAATTTCACCCTCTTCAATGCGAGAGAGTGTTGGAAGTAATTGCATAATTGTTGCCGCAGTTACACTTTTACCACAACCACTTTCACCAACGATACAAAGTGTTTTACCTTTTTCAACATCAAAGGAAACTCCATTAACTGCTTTGTTGCATCGATTATTCGTATAAAAAAAAGTTTTAAGATCTCTAACTGATAGTGCTATATTATTTTTATCTTCCATTACTAACCTTGCTGTGATGGATCTGTTGAATCTCTTAGACCATCTCCTATAAAATTAACACACAGAACAAAAACTGAAATAACAATTCCTACAGGTCCCCACATCCACCAATAGTTTTGTAAAATTAAAATATCTTGTGCAACATTTAAAATATTTCCCCATGTAGGAATATTTAATGGAACTCCTAAACCGAGAAAACTTAATCCAGCTTCTGTTAAAATAAACATTGCCGTTGATAGAGTAATGTTTACCATTATGGGACTTAATGCATTTGGCAACATATGTTTGTAGCATATTGTAAATGTAGATAAGCCAAAACTTCTTAATGCTTGAACATATTCTTCCTCTCTCAAAGATAACATTCTAGCTCGAGCAAGCCTGTACATACCTCCCCAACCTGTAAGGATAAATATGGCCATTAAATTAAATAAACTTTGACCTGTGATGGATACGAGTAATAAAACTAAAATAATTTGAGGGAAAGACATAAATATTTCAGAAATTCTAAGTGCGATTACATCAATCCAACCACCTTTATATCCAGCGTAACAACCAACTGCTATTCCCACAACAGCGGAAAGAATAGCACTTCCTAAACCAATAAATATTGAAACTCTTCCTCCAAATAAGACTCTTGTAAACACATCCCTTCCTGTACTATCTGTTCCAAACCAATGATCAAATGATGGCGGTTGTCTCATGGAACGTAAATCTACACGCATCGGATCATATGGCGAGAGAAGAGGAGCAAAAATAGAAGCTAAAATAATTATTGTAAAAATGATTAAACCTAAAACTGCTAAACGGTTATTTAAAAATTTATTAACTATTCTGCTTCTTTTTTTTGTAGAAAAAGTTTTTTCTTCTTCACGTTTTCTTATTTGATCAAATTTCTTATCTAGTGAAGACTTTGCCATTATTCTTTTCCTAACCTAACTCTTGGGTCAATTAACGCTGTTAAAACATCTATTATTAAACTTGCTGTAAGAACAACAAAAACATACATTAGTGAAATTGTCATAACTAAAGGATAATCAGAAGCACGCACAGAGCGAATAAACATACTCCCAATTCCTGGCCATTGGTAAACTTGTTCGATAATAGTTGATCCCCCTATAAGTAAAGGTAGACGAAAACCAATTAGTACAACAACTGGTGTTAGGGCTACTCTAAATCCGTGTAATATATTTACTCTCCACTCAGGCATTCCTTTTGATCGAGCAGTAGTAATAAATTCTCGTGCTAAAACATCTAACATTGATGAACGTGCATAACGCATAGCTCCTGCAGTCATCATTAATGCCAATACTAATGAGGGGAGAACAATATTTGGTATACGATCCCAAAGTGTTTCATAATGAGGTAGTAATCTACCTCCAACGGGAAGCCACTTTAATTCGATTGCAAATAAAAGAATAGCTACAAGTCCAAAAAAAAATTCAGGTATAGAAACTCCAGCCATTCCAGCAACCGTAAGAGAATTATCAGTACCGGAACCTCTTTTAAGAGCACTAATAACTCCTAAAGAACATCCTAAAATTGTTGAGAAAAATAATGCTACCATAGATAGCTCTAAAGTTGCAGGAACTGTTTTTACCATTATTTCAGAAATAGCAACACCACCTGCCATGGAATAACCCATGTCTCCTTGAACCATGCTAGTTAACCAAATCCAGTATCGTGTAAGGAAACTTTGATTTAGCCCATACGCTTCACGCATTGCATCAAGTTGTTCCGCAGTAATTGTTGATGCGAGTTCAGGACTGATCATATGTGAAACAGCATCGCCCGGTGATAATTCTAATCCTGAATAAACAAGAAAACTTATGACAAGCAACATCGGAAAGAAAATAAATAAACGTTGAATAATATAAGTGGTCACTTTTACTTTCCGTTATTATTAAAAAAAGAAAGCTGAGGCGTATGCCTCAGCTTTAATGATTAAATTAACTATGGTTTTGGATACTGCATAATCCACATCATACGAGTATAAGGGATATCAACAGCTTTAGTTCCCATGTTGTCCATAGCATCTAGTGCAGCAACATCGGCTACGTTTTTAGTAAATCCGTAGTCCATTTTTCCTGCAGCAGCATTCTTAATTAAGTTACCATCACCATCATAACTTGGGTAAGCAATGATATCAAAACCAGCTTTACCGCCATGATAGCCGTCAAAAGGTTCGAACTTCGCAAAGTCGTTCATTTTAACTTCAGTAATTTTGAATGCTCCAGATCCTATTGGCATTTGCCAGAAATCACTTTGTTGGAATTTCAAAGGATCAACATCACCTAATAAGTGCTTAGGTAAAATAGCAAATTGAGTGAACGTAGTTAAGATGTTAGGATCAATTTTTGTTAATTCTAACGTAATAACTCTGTCTGCAATATTGTATTTAATACCAGAAACATCATCAGTTGAGCCGTCTTTAAATGCATCAGCACCTTTGATTGATCCAACTGTGTTTCCAATTAGAGCGTGCATTTGAGGTGCTTTCATAGCAGTACGAATACTCCATGCTACATCCTCAACAGTTACATCGTTTCCATCATGGAAAGTAAGACCATCTTTTAGTTTAAATGTTAGACTTAAACCATCAGCAGCTAACTCATAACTTTCACAAGCTGAACATCCAACTGGTTGTAACGCACCATCAGCAACTAATAGTCTATCGAATACAACTTTGTTGTGTATCCATAAACCAAGGTTGTACCAAGGTTGTTCAAAGAACTCAACAGGACCAGTGTTAGTTTGTAATGTACCACCACTTACGTTCCAATCAGTAATTCCCCAGTTATAGTTGTACTGAGCGTTACCATATGCTCCACCATTTCTGTCAACTTTATTACTCTCATAGATGAATAATTTTTGATAGTATAATGGACAAATGTTAACTTGCTGCATTTGATATTCTTGTATTTCAAAGAAAGCAGGTTTTAGAACTTCTGGATCTGCACTTGAATTGATCTTTTCAATTAGCGCATCCATTTTTGGATCACCAGGAGTTTGTGGATTTAGACCTGTTTTAAAAGTATTGTAATACTCTTGCATTGCAATTGCTGCACGAGCACCATAACCTAAGTCATAGTCAACAGCAGCTGGTCCGTTCACACCATCATCAGGAACTGAGTTAAGTTGTGCACCAACATCACCTTGTAATAGACGGTAAGTCATTTTTACCCCAACATCAGCAAAGTATGCTTGAATTGCTGCCATGAAGTCAGCTGTTAGCTGATCTCCATAATAGAAAACCATATCAAGTTCTCTATTAGAGTCCCAATTTGCTTCTGCTAACAGTTGACGAGCCTTTTCAGGATTGTAACTGTAATCAGGTAGATTTGGAGACTTCATTGGACCGTTTGGTAATAAACTATCCGCCATTATGATTTGATCTTCAAATAATGTTTCACCGATTGTTTTCATGTCAATAGCCATACACAAAGCTTGTCTAACACGAGGATCGGATAATTGGTTACTGTTTGTAGGTTGAGCTGAAGCTGATGAAATAAACATCAGATGAGCCAACACTGCAACTATAACCACATATAGTTTTTTCATATTTCCTCCTATTGAGTAAAATACGCTACTAGCTAGCATATAATTTTCATATAAACATAATGTTAAACTTTAAACAAGCTATAAAATGCTACAGATTAAACCTCTTTAAATTATTGAAATTGTTAAGAAAAATTAGTTTTTAATACTAACTCTTTTAAGCATTTTTTCATGCATTTCTTTGGATCCATCATGATAGGTGCCAAACCATTGATCAAAAGGAATCATAAGATTTCCGTAATTTACTTCAAAATATTTATGATGAAGATAATGATTGTAATTACTGAGATCTATTGCTCTCTTATCATTGATCATCATTTGCTTAAAACCTATATGACCATTTGCTGATCCAAGACCAGCATGAAATAAATGATAAGTCGCGTGTAATGGATGAGAGAGAATAACCCAATGAATGATCACACCTGAAAAATATAATAAGTGTTCAATAGGGTGCATAGACAAACTTGACCATGGCCCAGGATTAACATTTCGATGATGAACAGAATGAGCAATTTTGTACATAAATTTAAAGTGTAAGAAACGATGAATTAAATAAAAGTGAGCATCTCTAAATGCTGGAATTAGTAAAAGAATAATAAAGAAATAAATCGGAGCTTCACTGAATTGAACAAAAGGTACCAAACCAGAAGCATAAAACCAAAAAGATAAAACCTCATAAGCTGTCCAAATTGGAACACCCCAAAACAAACTCCAAAATAAATTATCAAATATTTGTTTATTAAATGTAAAAATCTTTTGAATTTTTTCTGGCCAGTTTGGATTAAATTTAAATTTAATTCCCTGAGATTTTTTTACATAAAGAGGTATATGTATTAAACTAAAAAAGATTGTCCCTATTACATAGTTCCGAATTAAAATTTCAGAAATCCAACCTGGGGAAAGATTTTTCATTTCAGAAAGTGCAGGTGTAAAAAAATAGTAAGCAATAAAAGCAACAGCCAAGTAAACAAGATTCCAAGAAAAAATATACGAAAAGATAAACCAATCTAAAATTTTTTTTAAATTAAAGGGAAGTATCCAAATAGGATTTTTATCAGCTGCCTCTTTAGGAACGAAGTGACCTCTTTTATCTCTATATCCAAAATTTTCTTCTTTAATCATCTTATTTAATTTTTTTACTATATTTAAATTTTAATGCAATATTTTGATAATACCATTTTAACTCAGCTTAAATTCTTTTTTAAATTCACTAATTGTCAATACTTCATTGACTGGTTTGTCCCAGCGAATACGGTGTATTCTTGGGAATCTCATAGCTACACCTGACTTATGTCTAGTACTTGGAAATACATCATCGAATGCTACTTCTAGTATAATCTCTTTTTTTACTTCTCTCACAGGACCAAATTTATTGATAGTATTATTCCTAATAAATTTATCTAACACTAATAGCTCTTTGTCAGTGTAACCGGAATACGCTTTTCCTATTGGAACTAATTCACTCTCTTTCCAAACACCAAAAGTAAAATCTGAATAATATGATGATCTTTTGCCATGTCCTCGTTGAGCATACATTAAAATAGCATCGACTAGTTTTGGATTTTTTTTCCATTTGTACCAATACCCCTTTTTTCTCCCTGGTAAATATTCACTATTTTTGAGTTTGATCATGACTCCTTCATTCAAATCATCATGAAAATTATTTTTATATTTTGTTAGTTCTTTCCAGGTTGAAAAATTAATGATTGAAGATAAGTCAATTTGATTGCTTTTATTTTCTTTTTGAAATTTTTCTAAATATTTTCTTCTTTCAAGAAGAGAAAATTTTCGAAGATCTTTTCCTTTATAAAAAAGGATATCATAAGCTCGTATGAAAACAGGAAACTTGTTTTGAAGATCTTTTGATGCTTTTTTTCTATTTAACCTTTGTTGTAGATCATTGAAACCTGACGGTTTAAAATTTCTCCCTACAAGTAATTCTCCATCAATAACCGCATCACCTTTAGTAGCTTCAATTATTTCGGGGAATGCAGATGATATATTATCACCTGTTCTTGAATATAGTGAAACACTTTTTGATGAAACCATAAGCTGAACCCTAATGCCATCCCATTTATATTCTGCTTGAAATTCATTTGCGTCTAATCTTTTAAAATCTTTTCCCTCATCAATGGGGTTAGCAAGCATCATTGGATGAAATAATTTTTTAAAATCTATTTTTGGTTTTGATGTTTCATTTTTTAACCATTGAAATAAATTTTCATATGGAAATTCTAGACCATGCCAAATTTCTTCAATCTCATTTACAGATTTGTTATACAGATCAGCTAAGGCCGTTTTGACTAATCTTTCTGAGACTCCAATTCGCAATCCACCTGTGCAAATTTTAATTAAAGTCCACCTTTCGTTATTAGATAGTTCACTCAAAATTTTACTAAACTCAGTATTAATTTCAGACTTTTTAATTTTTTTTATATTTTCTATTAAGGTAGATAAATTTTGTGATTTACCTTCTTTTTTTGTCGGCCAAATTAATGATATTGTCTCTGCTAAATCACCAACATAGTCATATGAGTAATCAAATAAATGTTGATCCACCTGTTCATAGACAAGCTCTCTAAGTTTAGATGCTTTAATAAATTGAAATGAAAGTTGGTCAGATAAAATTGCAAGTGCATATGCACGGTTGATATCAAGTATATTAAAATAATCTTGAAGTAATTTAATTTTGGTATTTCGACTTGGTGTTAAAATTAAATTGTGAAGTAAGGAAGAAAATTTTTTCATTCTATTTCCTCATCACTTCTTCCTTGGATGGAAAGGGGCTTTGAAACAAGATTTTGTTTCTTACAATAATAAACTAAAGCATCTTCCTGACCGTGTGTAATAAGAATATTTTTCGCTTTTGATTTTTTAATTGTATCTAATAATTCATTCCAATCGCTATGATCACTAATAACTAACGGTAATTCAATACCTTGTTGTTTTGCTCTTTGCTTAACAGTCATCCATCCACTTGCCATGCAAATAATAGGATTAGGAAATCGTCTTGACCAACGATCCTTTAAAGCTGAAGGAGGGGCAATAATTATTTTACCCTCATAAAAGTTTTTATCTTTTGAAGAGACTTTTTCAAATTTTCCAATATTAATTTTTTCTTTTGAATAATATTGGCATAACTTTTCTAGAGAGCCATGAATATAAATTGTCTCATTATATTTCTGCTGGCGTAAAAGATTCATTACTCTTTGTGCTTTGCCAAGAGCATACGCACCAACAATATGACAATTATTTTTATTTATCTTTACAGATCGTATGAGTTTTTGAATTTCATCTTTGGGATCTGGATGTTGAAATATGGGTAATCCAAATGTTGCTTCGGTAATTAAAGTATCACATTTAACCAGTTTGAAATTTTTACATGTTTCATCTTTTCCTACTTTATAATCACCTGTGATGACTAAACGATTATTATTTTTTTCAATTAAAACTTGAGCACTCCCTAAAATATGTCCTGCAGGGTACAATGTAAAATCATAGTTTTTAATTGAGTATTTTTGTCCGTATCTAAGAGGAGTAAATTTCTTCGCACATTTATCTCCGTAGCGAATTTTCATTATGTCTATTGTTTGCCTAGTAGCAATAACATGATCATGTCCAAATCGGGCGTGATCTGCGTGACCATGTGTAATAATTGCTGTTTTTTTCGGCAATATTGGATCTATATGTACATTTATATCTTTGATAAATAGCTGATGGTTAATGAAATCCATATGAATATAAATAAATCGAATCCCTTATTATTACACCCCTTAAACAAGTGGATGAAGAAAAAAAAATGGTCCTGGTTTCCTCATCAAATTGAAACCTTTCATTATGTTCGAACTGGATCTGATGTTGTTGTATTTGCTCCAACTGGTGCTGGCAAAACATTAACAGGTTTTATTAATCCAATAGATGATTTAATAAAATTAAAAAAATTTAAAGGTCTTCATACTCTCTATATTTCTCCATTAAAATCTCTTGCCAACGATATTGTGAGAAATTTAGAGAAACCTATTAAAGAGCTTGATTTAAATATTTCATTTCAAGTAAGAACAGGAGACACAACACCATATAAAAAACAAAAACAAAAACAAAAACCTCCTAATATCCTTATTACAACTCCAGAGTCACTTGCATTGTTAAATTCGTATGAGAATGCAAAAGAATTTTTTCACAATCTAAAATATATAATTATTGATGAGATACACACTTTTTTGGATAATAAAAGAGCTGATCTTCTAAGTTTAAATATTGAAAGACTACAAACTTTCTCTACAAATTTACAACGAATAGGTTTGTCTGCAACTCTCAAGAATAAACAAGACGCCAAAAAATGGCTTTGCCGCAAAAAACCAAAAATAGTTTCTTATGAAAATTCAGTTTTACCTAAGATTAAAATTCTAGAATCAAAAGAACGTATTCCTTGGTCTGGTCATATGGCTACGTATTCTATTAATGAAATCTATAAAGAAATAATGAAATCAAAATTAACTATTATTTTTGTTAATACGAGGGCGCAAGCCGAATATATGTTTAAAAACTTATGGCTAATTAATAAGAAAAAATTAAAAATTGCTGTTCACCATGGTTCATTAGAAAAAAACCTGCGTTTAAAAGTAGAAAATAATCTTAGCAAAGGATTAGTTGATTGTGTTGTTGCTACCTCTTCTTTAGAGCTTGGATTAGATTATGGAGATGTCGAAAAAATTATTCAAGTTGGAGCACCTAAAGGAATTAATAGATTATTACAGCGTGTAGGAAGATCAAATCATAATTTAAATATACCTTCAAAAGCAATTTTAGTACCTACTAATCGTTTTGAATTTATCGAAGCAAAAGCTGCTATTGAAGAAATAAAAAAAAATAAATTAGATAAAATAGATTTAAAAGAAGGAAGTTTTGATGTTGTAGCTCAACATATTTTTGCAACGGCTTGTGCGGGGCAATTTAATATCAATGATCTCTACAAAGAAATTATCAAAGCATATCCATACAAAAAATTAAAACTTAATGATTTTAAACAATTGATTAATCTCATACAAGATGGCGGATATGTTTTAAAAAATTATGATCAATTTAAGAGAATCTTCCAACTGAGAGAAAATAAAAATATTTATAAGTTAGTAAATAAAAGAGAAACACGAAAATACCGCATGAATGTTGGAACAATAATTGAAAATCCGATGTTAAAAATAAAACTTGGGACAAAAACGTTAGGGAATATAGAAGAAGTTTTTATTCAAAATCTTTCTCAAGGTGATTCATTTATATTTGCTGGTCAAGTACTAGAATTTCAATCAATGAAAAATAATTTGGTACAAGTTAAAAGAAGTAAATCTTTAATTTCAAAAATTCCATCATACTCTGGAGGCAGAATGCCATTATCAACAAATTTGGCTAACTCAGTTAGGGCTTTGTTGGCAAAAAGTAATATGTGGGATTTATATCCAGAGCAAATTACTCAATGGTTAAAAAGACAAAAAAATATATCTAAAATTCCTAAAAAAGATGAATATCTAGTGGAACAATTCCCTCGAAAAAAAAATTTTTATACTGTTATCTATACTTTTGCAGGATGGCATGCCAATCAAACACTAGGATTTTTATTGCTGAGAGGCTTTAAAGAATTTAACTATAAACCTCTAGGTTTTGTCGCTAATGATTATGCTATTGTTTTATGGTCTTTAAGAGAAGCAAAAGAAATTAAAACAATTCTAAATTTAGGATTGTTAGATAAACATTTAGACAATTATCTTGAAGAAACTTCAATAGTCAAAAGATTGTTTAGAGATAATGCAATTATATCTTGTTTAATAGAAAGAAGGTTGCCAGGGATGGAAAAAACTGGAAAGCAAGTTTTATTTAGTTCTGATCTAATTTATACAGTTCTCAAAAAAAATGAACCAGATCACATTCTTCTAAAATCATCATATGAAGACGCAAAAAAGAATATGATTGATTATGATAGACTTAGAGAAATCTTAAAAAAAATTGATAAAAAAATTATATTAAAAAAACTCACAAGTATCTCACCATTGGCTGTTCCAATTATTCTTGAAATTAATAGAGAAAATTTATCAAAAAAGGAAACTGATGAATATATTTTAGAGGATTTAGAAAATGAAATATTAAAAGAGGCTAATGTTTTATCAATTAATTAATTTTGGTAATGAAGAATTTCATGCTTACCCAGATAAATCTCTTTATTGGAAAAGACTAAATACCCTTATAGTATCAGATTTACATATAGGAAAATCTATTAGTTATGCAAAAAATAAGCAATTCTTACCTCCGTATGATACAAAAGAAATATTAAACAAAATTTTTGTTAGTTTAGATAAGATTAAACCAAGTAATTTAATTATAGTTGGTGATTTATTACACGATGTTTTTTCAACTTTGAGTTTAAAAGATCAAGATCATAAAAATCTTAGTCAATATATGAAAAATACTGATTTCATATGGATTAAGGGTAATCATGATGAAAATATACAAATTGAGGGTTTTAAAAACTTAACAAATTACAAAATTGATAAATTTTTATTTACACACATACCTATCAAAACATCTTTATTTCAAATTTGTGGTCATTATCATCCAAAGGTAAAAATTTCACACAGAGGTAAAACTATTTTTAAAACATGTTTTGTACATAATGAAAAAATATTCATTTTACCAAGTTTTGGAATTTTAACGGGTGGATTGGATATCCATTCTAAACAAATAAGTGATGTTTTAGGTAAGAATAATATGAGTATTTATCCTGTGGGACAGGATAAGGTTTATAAATTATAATTAAAGTAATTGATAATTACGATGCTAACTAAAATAATAAAATTCAATAAAAATAATAAAACAGAAAGCAAATGCATATATTTAAAATTAGATGATGCTTTTTCATCACCTTCTAATTCTTTATCTCTAAAATTATTAATTTTGGGTGTTAAATAATTTCTATTAATAATAAAACTTACAGCCACTATTACTAATAAAATAGAATTTAAAATATTACCTGAAATATAACTAAGAATTAAAGATAAAAAAGTTATTATAAACCCAAATAAAAACATTCGAGGAAAAATTGTTCTTAAAAATTTACTGCTGGCGTTAGTACTTAATGTGGCAAAGACTGAAGGTGAGACAACAGCCATAAAAAAAATCATAGACCCTATTAGGATTGTTACTAAAAAAATAAGAGTATAAATTATCATCAGTTAAAATTGCTCTTATATAAAGAGCAATTGTTATATTTATGAATTATCAATTGCTGTTTTTAATTTTCTATATTCCATAGAATTAGTTCCAGCTATTGTTTCTAATTTTAATAACATTTCATTAGCTTTATTCATATTACCAAGGGTGATGTAAAGTTCTCCAAGATATTCATGTGCTCCTAAATGTTCTGGATTTGCTTCTAAAGCAATTCTATATGCTTCAAAGGCCTTATCTAGATTTGGCTCACTATGCTTTCTGTAACTAAAACCAAGTAGGTTATATACATCAGCTTTTTTTTCACCTAGGTCTTTACGCTTAGCTATTTTTTCAAGTAGTTTAATAGATTTATCAAATTTCTTGTAATAGACTAATTCGTAAGCTTTATCGTATAATTTTGTGACTTGTTCACTAGCTGAAATGCTAGTTTCACTATCATCTGAACTAGTACTAGCTGCAAATGATGTGGAACTTATAAATAATAATGTAAGTAATATTCTAATCATCATCATGAAATATGTTGGTTTAAAACAAATTCAATATTCGTTTGTGAATTAATTTAATTAATGGCAGGCAATATTATATTTTTTTAATCTGTAATAATTATATGGCCAAGGCGTTAGAAAGCCTGCAAGAAGCATAATAGGAATTACCCACCATACAAGTTTAGCGCCACCCATAATGATCCAGTCAACTGCATTCATGGCTATTTCCATAGACACCATTGATATTAAACTCATTCCTATAGCTGTTTTAAAAGCTTTGCTGATAATCATTTGTCTTGATAAAACGACAGTCTCTAAAATGATGCTAGTAATAATACCATTAATTATTGCTAGGATCATAATATAAAGAGTAGGCCAAGGAATGCCAGTTAATTGAAAATAGAGTATGGTTCCAAAGTCGCCAATACTACATCCTAGCAGACACCAAGCAGTATTTTTAGCACTTCTTCTCCATGTATGTTTACATTTCCAATGAAATCGTGGGGCTGGTTTTTTTAATGTTTCAGCAACAGACATTAAATTATATTCCTTGTTTAAATTCCAATGTAATATTTATATCATTAATTTCATAACTTTCAATTGTACCATTCGTCCATTTGATTGTTATATTTTTAACGATTTCACCTTCACGTAAACCGTAATGTGCTACTGGTTCCATTTGACATAAATATCCTGAGCCTGCATCAATAGTCTTTGCATGATTTCTTAAATTTGTATGTAATGTGACTGTTGCACCTCTTGCTGGAGCACCAAAGGTGTTGAGAGGTTTGATTCTAACATAATTGGTATTTAATACATTTGCTTTAAATAAACTTAGTGGCTGAGCACCAGATTCACCATGAGAAATAAGTAATTCTAAAATTCCATCTCCATCAATATCAGCAACAGCAGCGCCAGTTCCTAGACCTTGTGCTTCAAGTGCTGCACCTAATTTAATTTCTTCTAAGTTTCCTTCATCAACAATACGAAAGAGTTTATTTGGTTGACCTATATTATTTAAAAAAATTTCATCATAACCATCATTATCAAAATCAGCCGATATAACTGTTCGTATTCTACTTGGTGATCTAAAATCTAATGAAGACATATCGAGAAAAGATTCTTTTTGTTTTACAAAAATACGATGATAACCCTCCCAATTACTTGTTATAATATCAAGTTCGCCTCTGTACAAAAAATCTGTTAAAGCAGTTCCTCGACCGTTTTGAAAAGTATCTTGGACATTTTTTTCAGTTGCAATATCTTTAAAATTTCCATTTAAATTTTTATATAAAAAATTTGGACCTCTCTCATTAGCTGCAAATATATCCATATTATTAGAAACTATATGTCCTGAAATTACCGCTCTTCCTCCAGTTATTTGATCAATTCCAAGTATTGGCGCTAAGTCTTTAACTTCATTTTCTTCAATTTCATAAAATCTAGTAGGTCCACCATAATTAGCAACATATATACCGTATTTCCCTGATCCATTTCTGTCTACACAAACAACTGATCTACCTGCAGTTAGATTCAAATTTTCTAAGTTTCTTTCTAACTCAAAATAATCGAAAATATTATTATTGTTATCTAATAATCTATCAGAGTATTTTTTTTCTCCACTATACGTATCAGTATTTAAGAAATAAATTTCTTCAAAACCATCTTGATCTATATCACATGCTGATACACCAATAGTATTCCTATCTTCATCATTGAATAATGGATCTTGAATTGTATTTATTAGTTTTCCATTTTTATAACTAAGAGCTAGATTAGAGTAACCAAAACCTGCAACAATAAATTCAAAAGTTCCATCTTGATTAAAATCAGTTACTGAAACTCCATAACTTAATCGCTCATTATTATTTTCAATTATATCAGAAATATTAGAAAAAAATTCTGCCTTAGCCATATTAGATATAAATATAATAAAAATAAAAATTAACTTACGCATTTCAAGTATTTTAATTTGCCAATCTGATAAAAATATCGCCCATTCCAAAATTAAGTTCTTCAAGAGGCATACTATTTCTAGCTTCGCACATGGGTCCAGTTATTTGGTCATTTTTTATATAATCTAAATCGTAAGCATCACATTTTTTTGCATTATGCAATATTCCAATAACAAGTTTGTTATCTACTGAGTATGTATATTCTTTATTTAATTCATTACCTTCACAAAAATAATCTCTATTAACAAGTTCGGGAAAATCATTTTTGCTACATGGATTATCAATAACGATTGTATAGATATCTTTTGATTGATCTTTAAAATCAATGTTAATTTTTTTTGTTTCTGAATATTTCATTACATCGCATAAGCAAGGCCAACAACATTTATAATATTGACCACAAATTCTTTCATCATTTTCTAAATTAGTAAGAAAAATTTCATCTGGCTGTGCATCAGGAGGAATTAGAGAACCTGAAACTGCACAGTATAACTTGTTAAATTGCATAAACTCTTCATATTCTAAGTTTTGATCTAAAATATATTTGAAAAATCTTGGTCCTGCTGCATTTCTATTTCCATCAGGGAAAATAGTTGACCAATCATTAACAAGTCTTTCGTACAATTTTTCTGTATTAGCATTAGCCTTAGTAATGGGTATTAAAATTAACACCAAGGAGATGAAATAAATTAATTTTCGCATGAAAATTAAATAGGTTTAGCTTTAAAAATGTAAATCCCCTGTTTTGAAACTATCTTAAATTAGCTCAAATCACTTTTTATGGGTTTTATCTTTATTTATGGTATTGTCGCACTTGAAGAATTTGACTTATTTTATGCTAAATACTAGAGAGTAATCTTAATTTGGGGCGTCGCCAAGCGGTAAGGCACCGGTTTTTGGAGTCGGCATTCGTAGGTTCGAATCCTACCGCCCCAGCCAAATTTAAATTCCCTTTTTAATTTTGTTTAGATAGTTAACACTCTTCCAATATAAATCTTCAAATTTTTGGATAAAGCTTATATTAATTATTTCTTTTTCTTTAATACCCCAAATATTTTTTTTATCTATCCAACCTCTGTAATTTCCAAATGACACTAAGCACCAATCAATCTTACATTTTTCTAAATAAACAATATTTCCCCTTCCTATCTCTCCAATAACATTACCGTTTAAAGTGTTTAATAATTTTATAGTTTTATTTTCATTTGATAAAATAATACCTGTTCTTGTACCGGAAATTAAACTCTTATGGATCCATCCAAAATTTTTCTGAAAATCTTCTACTTTTCTCCAATCTTCATACTCTTCTAATACTTTTAAGGGGTAATTTTTTTTTATAAATTTAATTTCAATAGGATAATTCTTACTTGGACCAACACGAATATTTGCATCATTAGATTTTAAAGATACATACCTTGGAATTTCTAGACCAGTTTCTTTACCAATATCTGCATTACTTACTTGGCTAAAAATTATAATTGAAATGAATGCTATTACGATTTGCATACTATTTTTTCTATAAAGTAGCATACGATTTATATAAAGTGTATAATATTATAGGCGCCTGTAGCTCAATTGGATAGAGCGTATGACTACGGATCATAAGGTTAGGAGTTCGACTCTTCTCAGGCGCGCCAAAAATTAAATGTTATTATATAAATTTTGACAAATCTGTATTAGTTAAGTTAATTAAATGATAGTTGATATTAAATCTACCAAAATAAAAAGCGATAATCGTTTATCAAATTTATTTTTTAACGCAAATTTCAGTAATTTATCGATTAATTGTAATATACTTAAAAGTAATTTTTTTTCTGATTCATTTTACTATTTTCCAATTACAGAAAATAATGAAACATTTTCATCTTTATTTACAAGAGATCTTAACAATATCTCTCATTTTTATTCACAAAAATTTTTTGATAATTTTAAAAATAATAAGAATTCTTTAAAAAAGTTTAAAGAATTGTATGTGCTTGGATCAAATGCGGGTAATAATTATTATTCAAATTTACTACAATTTCTTCCAAGGATTTTCTTTAATAAAAAAACAAATCTAAAACTAGCAATTCATAGGAACTCATCAAACAAATATAGAAACTTTATTGGAAGTATCTTAAAATCTCTAAACATTGAATTTACATTTGTGTTTCTAGACGACGATTTTTATCATTTTATAGATTCTGAATTTCCACAGTTTTTGAGCATGAATGATTCAATTGAAATATTAAAAAAATTTATAAATCCAAAAACTAATGTAGAAATTAGTAAAAAAATATATGTAACTAGAGAAGATTCTAATTATAGAAAAATTTTAAATGAAGGTGATGTTGTTACTATTTTGAGAGAAAGGGGGTATAAGGTTATTAATCCTCAATTATATGAAATAGATGAGCAAATTGAAATCTTCTCAAATGCTGAAAAAATTATTGCACCACATGGCTCTAATTTAGCAAATATAATTTTTTGCAAACCTGGAACTGAAATTTTTGAGATTACACCTTCTTTTAACGATAACGAAAAAATTCTTGAAGACAGATATCTAAATTTATGTTTAATTAATAATCTTAAGCATAATAAAATAGTATCCGACACAGTTGATGTTGAAAATCATTCTGCTTTGGCAAAAAAATATATTCACAAAAATGTACTATCACAAAGCAATTACTATAAAAATCTAATTGTTAAAATTCACGAACTAAGTAAAAAAATTTAATTTAACATTCTTTTAAATAAACTGGAATTACGACATTAATATTAATTTTTAAATTTCTGCAAATATTTTCAAGAGAATATTTATTATCAGTTTGATTTTCATACTTAACTAATAGATTTGTTAATATTGAATTGCTAACTTTATTTTCATAAATTTTGTAATCGTCAAATTTATTTTCTTTAGCAATTAATTTGATAAGTGTTTCGTAATTCAAAATATCATCAATCAAAAAATTATTTTTTGCCTGATTACTACTATAGATTAAAGCTCCAATATCATTTTTTAAATTTGAAATTTCAATTTTACGATTTTTTGAAACTTTTGTTATAAAATCATTATAAACATCATCAACGATTTTTTGTAAGTGTTTGATTTCATCACTTCTAGGTCGTCTAAATGGATTAAACAAATCTTTGCCTTCTCCAGCATTCTGGTTAAAAACTTCTATTCCCTCTTTAGTCTCAATTGTTTGGCCAAAGATTCCTGAAGATAGACTTGTCGGTATATTATAGTAGAACCAACTTGGCCCACTTACTCCTATACTACCTATAATAGATCCATATGAAGCAAATATTCTATCAGCTGTGGTTGCAACCCAGTATCCTCCAGATGCTAAAATCTCTTTTGTAAAAAAATATACTTTAGTGTTGGTGTGTTCTTTAAATTCATAAATGATTTGTTCTAATTCAGCAGTAGCACTTACTGATCCACCTGGAGAATTAATGTTTATAATTAGAGCCTTGATTTCTAGTTCTTTTAACTCTTCTAAATAAGATTTTACCTGCGAGGGATTAATGTAATCGTAAAGATTATTTCCTAAAACATTACTGTTATTATTAAATATTGGCCCATTTAAATTAATATTAGCTATAATATTACTTGAAGTAGGTAAACCTTCAGTCATTACAAACTGTTTTTTTTCTAGTTTATTAGAAAAATTAAGTACCAAATTAATAATTATTATAAAAATTAATAATGCACTCAAAAAACCAAGAGTTCTTAAAAAAACACTGAAAAATATCATTTTTTCTCAAAATAGCATAACTTTACCTAATTCGAATTTTTTTTTGTTTTCTTCTTGAATAGACTTTAATAATGCTTAAATAACTAGCACTCTCATAATGAGAGTGCTAATAAAAAATTATTTAATTTCAATTAGTTAACAAAAGAGGAAATATGAAATTTAGACCTTTACATGATAGAGTCTTAGTAAAAAGAGTAGATTCTGATCAAAAAACAGCAGGGGGAATAATTATCCCTGATACTGCCCAAGAAAAGCCAATGGAAGGTGAAGTATTAGAAATTGGTTCTGGAGCAAGAGATGAAACAGGAAAACTAGTACCTTTGGATGTCAAAAAAGGAGATAAAATACTTTTTGGAAAATGGTCTGGTACTGAAGTAAAAATGAATGGTGACGACTTTTTGATAATGAAAGAGTCTGACATCATGGGAATTATAACTTCAGGTAAAAAAAAGAAATAGTAATTTAGAGAGGATAAAAAAATGTCTGCAAAAAATATATTTTTTGGATCAGATGCTAGATCAAAAATGTTAACTGGTGTTAACAAGCTAGCTGATGCAGTAAAGGTTACATTAGGACCTAAAGGTAGAAATGTAGTTATGGATAAATCTTTTGGAGCGCCAAGAATTACCAAGGATGGTGTAAGTGTTGCTAAAGAAATAGAATTAAAAGATAAATTTGAAAATATGGGCGCTCAAATGGTTAGAGACGTTGCTAGTAAAACTAATGATATTGCTGGTGATGGAACAACTACTGCTACCGTATTAACACAAGCAATTGCAACTGAAGGAATGAAAGCTGTTGCAGCTGGAATGAATCCTATGGATTTAAAAAGAGGAGTTGATTTAGCTGTAGATGCTGTAGTTAATGAAATTAGAAAAAAATCTAAAGTAATTAAAACTGATAAGGAAGTTGCACAAGTAGGCACTATCGCTTCAAATGGTGATGCTGAAGTAGGTAAAATGATTTCAAGTGCAATGCAAAAAGTTGGTAAAGAAGGTGTTATTACCGTAGAAGAAGCAAAGAGCTTAGATACTGAACTTGATGTTGTTGAAGGTATGATGTTCGATAGAGGTTATCTTTCACCATATTTTGTAACTAATGCGGAAAAAATGATCACCGAACTTGGTGATTGCTATGTATTACTTCATGAGAAAAAATTATCAAGTTTACAACCAATGTTACCTTTACTTGAATCTATTGTCCAGTCTACTAAGCCACTATTAATTATAGCTGAAGATATTGAAGGTGAAGCTTTAGCAACTTTAGTTGTAAACAAACTAAGAGGTGGCTTAAAAATAGCTGCAGTTAAAGCTCCAGGTTTTGGAGATAGAAGAAAAGCTATGTTAGAGGACATTGCAATTTTAACTGGTGGCCAAGTGATAAGTGAAGATCTTGGTATAAAGTTAGAAAATGTTAATCTTGAAATGCTTGGTACTGCCAAACGAGTAGTTGTTGATAAGGAAAATACTACTATCGTTCAAGGAGCTGGTAAAAAGAAAGACATTGAAGGTAGATGTAATCAAATCAGAGCACAAATTGAAGAAACAACTTCTGACTATGATAGAGAAAAACTTCAAGAAAGGCTTGCAAAATTAGCAGGTGGTGTAGCAGTTATCAGAGTTGGTGGAGCTACAGAAGTTGAAGTTAAAGAGAAAAAAGACAGAGTCGAAGATGCAATGCATGCAACAAGAGCTGCCGTTGAAGAAGGTATAGTACCTGGCGGTGGTTCAGCTCTTGCATATGCTACAAATTCATTGAAATCAGTTAAAACTGCTAATGATGATCAAAAGATTGGCGTAGATATAGTAAGAAGAGCGCTCTTTAATCCAATGAGACAAATTGCAGAAAATGCTGGTGTTGACGGAGCAGTAGTAGCAGGTAAAATTCGTGAAAGTAAAGATCATAATATTGGCTATGATGCTCAAATGGACAAATACACCAACATGGTAAATGCTGGTATAATTGATCCAACTAAAGTTGTTAGAACTGCACTACAAGATGCAGCATCTGTAGCTGGTTTACTAATTACAACAGAAGCTATGGTAGCTGATGCACCTGAAGATAAATCTGCAGCACCTGCTATGCCTGATATGGGCGGCGGCATGGGCGGCATGGGCGGCATGGGCGGCATGGGCGGCATGATGTAATTATAAAATAAATATTAAATAAAAGGGGCAAATTTATTTGCCCTTTTTTTTTAGATTAAACGATCAATCTGATTAGTAATTTTCGAACTGTCTGGCTTTGTCATAGAAGACCAAGATTTAATAAGCTGTCCATTTCTATCAAATAAATATTTGTAAAAATTCCACTTTGGTTTTTCATTATATTCTTCTTCTATCCATGCATATATTGGATGAGCATTGCTTCCTTTCACATCCATTGGTGAAGAAGTAACAAAACCTATCCCGTAATTAACTAAACAAATTTGTTTAATATCTTCGGTGTCTAAGTACTCTTGGTTGAAGGAATTGCTTGTTGTAGCTATTATTGTTAGATCGCTATTTTTATAGTTCAAAAATAAATTTTGGAGGTCAGCATACTGAGGAGTGAAACCACACCTAGAAGCCGTGTTCACTATTAATATTGGCTTACCATCAAACTTCTCTAAATTTACTTGATTACCGTCTATATCCTCAAATGAAAAGTTGTATAAATTCACTGTTTCATTAGCTAATAATGTATTCTTTAGGTTAAGCATAATCAAAAAAACAAGTAAAAATTTAAATTTCATGTTAGTGAGTAATAAATATATCGCTTATGGAAACATTCAATAGTTTTACAGACCTTTTTTTTGATGTTTGGAATAACGGTGTTTTTGGCATAAATGCTACAGATATCATAGTAAGCCTTGTAATTTTCCTACTTTTTTATTTACTTAGAAGGCTTATAGCTAGATTTATTCTTAATCGATTATCAAGAATTGTTTCAAAAACTTCCAATCAAATTGATGACGCTGTTATTGAAGTACTTGATGGACCATTAAAATTTTTTCCTGTTGTTTTAGGTTTTTTTATAGCTTCTTCGTATTTGGATGTTTCTGATAACAATCAAGATTTTTTAGATTTATTAAACAGATCTTTAATTACAATTTTTATATTCTGGTTACTACATCAATTGATTATACCATTTTCATTTGTAATAAAAAATTTTGAGTCAAAAATTTCAAAACCATTAGTTGATTGGACTCTTAAAGGTTTAAAAATTCTTGTTATTGTACTTGGTGCTGTCGCAATATTAGAATTATGGGGCATAAGAGTTGGGCCAGTAATTGCGGGTTTAGGATTATTTGGTGTAGCTGTTGCACTTGGTGCTCAAGATTTATTTAAAAATCTAATTAGTGGTATTATGATCCTAATGGAAAAAAGATTTACAGTTGGGGATGTAATTCTAGTTTCTGGTGAAGTTGAAGGAGTTGTTGAGCAAATTGGATTTAGATCAACCCTTGTTAGAAGATTTGATTCGACACCAGTGATGGTGCCAAACTATAAATTTGCTGAGCAGTCTGTTACTAATTATACCAGGAGACATCATAGACGCATAAGATGGTTAATTGGACTAGAATATAGAACTAGTATTGATCAATTAAAAAATATCAGAGATGAGATAAATAATTTAATTGAAAAAGATGATAACTTTGCAAAAAATCAAAACGCAAGTTTCTACGTACGAATAGATAGTTTTTCTGATAGTTCTATTGATATGCTAGTCCAAACATTTACTGTTACGAATGATTGGGCAGAATTTTTAAAAATAAAAGAAAATCTTGCTGTTAAAATAATAGAAATAGTTGAAAATAATGAAGCTGGTTTTGCTTTTCCGAGTCAATCACTTTACGTTGAAAAATTATCTGAAGAAAAAACAGAAATTTTTAATCCTCAATTTACTAAGAAATAATGAACGAAAGTAATCGCGTAATTTCTGGTTCCCTTTTTATATTGGCCAGTATCGCTGTTGCTTTTATTTTGAATTTCTCTCAACCTATAATGGTTCCATTTGTATTAGCACTTCTTTTAAGAATTTTAATTGACCCAATAATTGATTTTCAGACTATTAATCTTCGCGTTCATAGATTTATTGCAGTTTTTATAAGTATTTGTTTAATTGTACTATTATTCTCAATTATAGTTCCTTTTATTGTTTCTTCAGTTGCAACATTTTTAGAGTCAGCTGATGATTATAATCAAAAGGTAATTATTTTAATAGAGGCAATCATCATACAGCTTCAAGAATTCGAAATTGATATTGATAGAGAAACAATTAGAAATACAATTGCAGAGTTACCTATTACTAATTGGGCTGGCACTATATTAAGTAACAGTGCAAATTTTATTTCAAAGTTCCTCTTAGTTGTAATAATTACTCTTTTTTTGTTACTTGGTACCCCTCCTAAGAATACCTCTGATGAATGGAACGACATTATTAGATTGGTCAAAAAGTATATATTTACAAAATTTTTAACTTCAGCCTTTACAGGTATTGCTGCAGGATTAATTTATTGGTTTTTAGGTTTAGAATTAGCCTTCATTTTTGGCAGCTTGACATTTATTTTAAATTTTATTCCAGTGATTGGTTCTGTGATTGCTGTCTTACTTCCATTACCAATTGCCTTCCTTCAATATAACGATCCAACACTAGTTGTATTAATTATTATTCTGCCTACGATTATTCATCAAATAGTAGGAAATTTTGTAGAACCAAAAATATTTGGTGAGAGTTTTGGATTACATCCAATTACGATTATTTTATCCTTAATTTTCTGGGGAATGATTTGGGGTTTTATTGGAGTTCTTCTCGCAGCACCTTTAACTGCAATCATTAGAATTTCATTTGAAAGATTTGAAACAACCAAACAAATTGCAAGATTATTAGAAGGCAAGATTCATATTAAAGAAAGTTAACTTAATATTTTTTTACATATATCATAACTAAAACCAGCTCTTGCCATTTTTGCTAATTTTTTTTCATAGCTTTCATTTTTTTCTAATAATTTTTTTTTCTTTACAAATATTTTTGCTGACTCTAATTCCCAATTATCGTTATTTTGGTTCATTGAATTTAAATTATTTTGAATTTGAGATTTATTCACTCCTTTTTTTATTAAGTAATTGAAAATAAAATTCTTAGATCTTCCAGAATTGGACAAAGAAAGAATTTTTGTTGAGCTATATCTATCATCGTCAATAAACTTATTTTTTTCTAATTTTAAAATTATACTTTCAATAATATCTATGAGTTTTTTTTTCTCAAAATTTGTTACATTTAATCTCAATATTTTTCTTTTAAGTACATTAATTAAATTATTCTTTGAGGAATCGTATTTACTTAAGTAATCAACCGCATATTTTAAGAGTTTTTTTTCGTCCACTAAATTAATATACAAATAATTTAAATATATTAAAAGAAAACTCCTAATATGATTGAGTATAATTATCTTTGTTTTCTTACATTAGTAAAAAAAGAAGTTTTTAGGTTCTTAAAAGTTGGAATACAAACTGTGATTGGACCAGCTATTAGCTCTTTATTATTTTTAGCTGTTTTTAGTTTAGCTCTAGGTAGATCTGTTAATTCAATAAATGGTATTGATCTTCCTTATTTTATTGCACCTGGTTTGATAATGATGACTATGCTTCAAAATTCTTTTGCTAATTCTGCATCAAGTATTGGTCAATCAAAATTTCAAGGCAATATTGTAGACATATTAATGGCTCCATTAAACAATGCTGAATTAGCATTCGGATTTATAATTGGCTCAGTTTGCAGAGGTGTTATTTGCGGTATAGTTACAACTTTAGGAGTTATGATCTTTGTACCACTTCATGTGCACTCTTATACAGCACTATTATTTTTCACATTAATGGGATGCACAATGATGGGTACTTTGGGTACAATAGTTGGTATTTGGGCAGACAAATGGGATCAGCAACAAGGCATAACTAATTTTATTGTTTTACCACTTACTTTTTTATCAGGAACATTCTATTCAATTTCAAGACTTCCCGAGTTTTGGCAGACAGTTTCGTCATTTAATCCATTCTTTTATAATATTGATGGTTTCAGATATGCTTTTACTGGTATTTCTGATAGCTCGTTAATTCAGGGATCAATATTCTTAATAATTATTAATATTATATTAATTTTAATATGCTATTTTATGTTTCACAAAGGATATAAAATTAAATTTTAAATATGGCTAGCAACCCTCTATCAAATGTAATGCCAACTTATGGCAATAAAACTCTTGAATTTGTAAAAGGTAAAGGATGTTATTTATACTCTAGTCAAAACAAAAAATATTTAGATTTTGCAAGTGGAATAGCTGTAAACTCTCTTGGTCATTGTCATCCTAAGCTAATAGAGGTACTTAATAAACAATCAAAACAACTTTGGCATATTTCAAATCTATATTTAATAAAAAAACAAGAGCAATTCGCAAAATTACTTTGTAAAAAATCTTTTGCAGATAAAGTTTTTTTTACTAATTCCGGAACTGAATCTATTGAATGCGGAATAAAAATAATTAGAGGTTACCATTCATACCATAATACAAAGAAAACAGAGATTATTACTTTTGATGGTGCTTTTCATGGTAGAACCTACGGTGCACTTTCTGCACAAAAAAATAAAAAATATTCTCATGGTTTTGGACCTCTTTTGAAAGGTTTTAAACAAATTAAATTCAATGATGAAAAAAAATTAAAATTAGCGATAAATAAAAAAACTGCAGGTATTATCATTGAACCAATTCAAGGAGAAGGAGGCATTCGTCCTGCTAATTTAAGTTTTTTAAAATTATTAAGGAAAATTTGTAATAAAAATGGTATTTTACTATTCTTTGATGAAGTTCAATGTGGTTTTGGCAGATCTGGTAAATTATTTTCACATGAATGGGCAAAAATTAAACCTGACATTATGTCTGTAGCAAAAGGTATTGGATCAGGTTTTCCTCTTGGAGCTTGTATGTCAACAAACAAAGCATGTGTTGGAATGACCAAGGGCAGTCATGGATCAACCTATGGTGGTAATCCGTTAGCTATGAGTGTAGGCTTAGAAGTTTTAAAAATTATCTCAAATAAAAAATTTCTTTCAAAAGTTGATAAAACTGCCAGATATTTTTGGAAAAATTTAAAAAAATTAGAGAATACATCCAATATTATTTCAGAGGTTAGAGGTGCAGGACTTTTATTGGGGATCAAAACAAATATTAGTAATATAGAATTTTCTGAACAATTAAAAAAAAATAAATTACTGAATGTTCCAGCTGCAGATAATACAGTAAGATTAGCTCCACCACTTATCGTATCTTATAAAGAGATTGATGAATCAATTTCATTAATTAAAAAGAGTTTAAAAGAATTATCAAAATGAAACATTTTATTGATATTAATAATTTAAAAAAAAAAGAAATTGATGAAATAATTTCACTTGCAAAAAAAATTAAAAAAAACCCAAAAAAATATTCTTCATCTTGTAGTGATAAAACTCTTGCTTTAATTTTTGAAAAACAATCTCTAAGAACTAGACTAAGCTTCAATGTAGGAATGCAAAAATTAGGAGGTTCTGTTTTAGAGCTGCAAAGTAAAGATATTGGTTTTGATAATAAAAGAGAAAAAGCCGAAGATGTTCTTAAAGTATTAAGCCAATATATTGATTGCATAATGATTAGAAATAATAATCACAAACAAATAGTAAATTTAAGCAAAGAAAATATTATACCGATTATAAATGGTTTAACTGAATATAGTCATCCATGTCAGATACTTGGTGATTTTTTAACTCTTCAAGAGTATTTTAAAAGTATAAAATCCGCAAATATTACTTGGATAGGCGATTATAATAATGTCTTACGTTCCCTAATTCATCTTCAAAATATTTATAATTTTAAACTGAATTTAATTATCCCAAAAGAAATTTTTAAAAATTATAAAAAAGAGCTTCTAGAATACAAAAATAAAAATTTAAATCATTTTTTTGATCCTATCTTAGGTACAAAAAATTCGAACTGTATAATGACTGATGTTTGGGTTTCTATGGGTGAAAAAAATAAAAATAAAAAAAAATTTTTCAAAAATTATACAGTAAATAAAAAAATTATTAGCAATGCTGCAAATAATGTGATTTTTATGCATTGCTTACCAGCCAAAAGAGGACAAGAAGTGACTTCGGAAGTTCTTGATGGAAAAAATTCTGTTGTATTAATGCAAGCAAAAAATAGAATGTATATTCAACAAGCCATATTAATTTATGTACTTAAAAAATAGTTTTATTTTTATTTCTTTAATTGTTCTGTCTTGTCAACCTGTTGAAATATTAAAACCAATTGAAATCGATATTTCTAAACTTGATACTATTTCAATTAATACAAAAGTAATTGAAATTAATCAAAAATATAATTCAGTTTTTTCTCAAAATAATATTGAAGAACAAATTAAACAAGCTCCTATTGACATAATAACAGAATGGAACCAGAAAAATATTTTAAAAATTGGAAATGAAAATAAATTAATAATTAATATTTTAGATGCATCGGTTACAAAAACCGAAATTGAAAATGTTAATGCCAAAAAGTATGAAGAAAAAACTATATTTAAATATCAGGTATTTTTTCTTGTTGAGTATGAACTTTATGATGACAGTGATTTTTTAAAAGCAAATACAACTGTTGAAACTTCTAGATCAACAACATCTCAAAAATATATTTCATTAAATGAAGTTGAATTAATAATTAATGATTTATTAGTTGAAGCAATGAAAGATTATATAATTGAAACTAAAAACCAATTATCAATTTATATGAGGGACTATTTAAGTATTTAACTTCTCCAAAAATTCATTGATAATAAAACTAACACAGTAAAAATCTCAACTCTTCCAACAATCATTGTTAGAGATAATATCCATTTTGCGCCATTATCTAATAAAAAATAATTTCCACTAGGTCCAATAACTTCACCTAGACCAGGGCCTACATTTGATATTGCAGAAGCAGCCGCTGAAAAGGCAGTTAAAAAATCTAAATTGAATAAACTCAAACTTACTGCTGATAAAATAAATAAAGATATATACATAAAGAAAAAACCCATGATTGAGTTATAAGTATTTTCATTGACTGTCTTGCCATTAAATCGCATGACTAACACTGCATGAGGTTGAGTTAACTTTTTAATTTGTGTAATTGCTCCTCTAAACAAAATTTGTAATCTAAATATTTTAATTCCTCCAGTTGTAGAACCTGCACATCCACCAATAAACATAATAATCATCATTATTACAATACCAAAACTTCCCCAATTAGAAAAGTTACTACTACTGTAACCAGTCCCAGTTAAAATTGATGTAATATTGAATAAAGCAATTCTAAATGCAGTCATTGCGTCTTTTGATTGAGTAGAAGTTAGCCAAATTGTCGTTAACAAAACAATTATAAACAAAATTAGAAAAAATAATTTTATTTGATCGTCTTTAAAAATCAATTTTTTTTGATTATGTATAAATTGCAAATACAATACAAATGGTAAACTTCCTACCAACATAAAAACAACACTTATACTTTCTATTTTAAACGAATTAAAATATGAAAATGATTCATCATAATTAGAGAATCCGCCAGTTGAAATCGTAGTCATTGCATGGATAATTGAGTCAAAACCTTTCATTCCATTTACAAAATATAAAAAGGCACAAAGAATTGATAAAGATACGTAAAGTAGAAATAATTCAATTACAAATCTTTTAATTTTTGGAATTGTTTTTTCATAAGGATCATCATGTTCCATGTGTAGCAGTTGCATACCGCCAATTTGTAAGGTTGGTAGTATAGCCATAGCAAGAACGATAATTCCTATTCCTCCAAACCACTGAAGAAGAGATCTCCAAATTAATATACCCTCTGATAAGTTGTCTAAATTATTAATAACAGTTGCTCCAGTTGTAGTAATCCCACTTACAGACTCAAAAAAAGCATCTGTATAGGAAAGTGAAGAAGAGGTATAAACAAATGGAATTGCACCAAAAAGAGATATCACTAACCAAGAAGAAATTGTTAATAAAAAAGCCTGCCTAATTCCGAGTTTAATATTTTTTTTTCTAAATGAAATATATAAAATTATACCAATAAAAAATGTGATTAAACTCGAGTAAAAAAATTGTAACCAATCATAATTTCCGTAGTAAAGATCAAAGCTCATTGGTATTAACATTGCTACCGCTTCAATACATATTAGTATCCCAATTATGTTTAATATTGACCTAAAGTCTCTCATTGTTTTTGTGAATTAATTTAATTTATTATTTTCAAATGGTGTATCTAATGAAAACTGAGGTATTTGAACATCAAATGTATTACCATTATCATTTTTCATTTCATAAGTTCCTTCCATGAAACCTGATGATGTAGTTAATGGCGTTCCACTTGTATATTCAAACTTTTCACCCGGATTTAATATTGGTTGTTCGCCTACTACACCTTTGCCTCGTACTTCTTGAAGAGTGCCGTTAGCATCAATAATTTTCCAGTGCCTGTTTACAAGTTGCACTTTTTCATTACCTTGGTTATCAATGGTTACCTTATACGCCCATACATAATGTTGATCCTCTGGCTCAGACTGATCTTCAAGATAATAAGGCTTAACAGTAATGTTTATTTTTTTTGTCGTTTTAGAGTACATTGAAAAAGCTCAATATACCAAAATAATTATAAACAAAAGTTAATTTGTTTTTTTTATTTCTACTCTTCTATTTGCTGGTTGTTTGGTATCATCAGGAGTATCTACAGCTAAAGATTCCTCACCTTTACCTAGAATTTTAATACTACTTTGATTAATTCCATAATTAATTAAAATTTCTTTTACAACCTCTGCTCTTTTGATTGATAATGATAAATTATATTTATTTGTTCCTTTAGTATCAGTATGTCCAACAACAAGATACTCATTAATAACATTTCCATAATTATTTAAAAATTTTTCTATTTTGTCTTTACTAACTTCAGATAAATTGAATTTATCAAAATCAAAATATATTATTTGCATTAATTTTTTATTTTCATTTTTAGTAACAATCGTTACTTCATCCTTCGTTTCATTCTCTAAATTAATATTTTGATTATCTAAAGTTTCCTGCTCATTTTTCTGACTAGATATTTTTTCGTAAATATTATGCATAGCTTTTAAGAAATCATTCTTGCAACTATTAATATCCCATGTTTGCCAATTTTCTTCCTGTTGTTCTGACCAGCAATCTAAAGACGAAATAGCTCTTGCTAAATTAAAAGGATCAATCTTTTTTGCGTCTTTATAAATTGTCATAAGGTTATCATATGCAATTTTTATTTCATTAATATTTTCTTCGGGAATTTTCCAATATGAAATTTCTTCAGGATATATTTCATCAGTTTCTAAACTCTTGAGAGCTTTTTCAGAATATAATTTTGCAGAATTCCAATCGTGCATTTCTTCTGCCTCGAAACTAGCTCTTTTTTTGTATTCGGATAGTAAGTGTTCTTGAAAGTTTTTTGGTTCTTTATTTTCTATTTTAGAGAGTTGTTTATAACTAGCTGAACAACCGCCTAAAAAAATTAGTAAAGATATAATAGGTAGTAATAATTTAAGTTTCATATAGTACAAATATCAAAATTTGCTGTCAAAACTAAGACGAAAATTTGACCTAATTAAGGTCCACCATTTTTTTTACATCACATACATTTTATCATTGCAGAGTATTTAAAGATTAAATACAGAAATAGCATATTTATTTAAGGAGTTTATAATGATTAAACATTCTACGTCGGTGGATCAATCGGACAGAAAGGTTCCCTACAATTTAAGACAAAGTGGTCCTACACCAGTCCAAATGCTTATTTCAACCAGAGTGAGAAAATCACCTTATTGGCATTTGTCAATGGAGGCGGGATGTTGGAGAGCGACAGTTTATAATAGAATTTATCATCCAAGAGGTTACGTAAAACCTGAAGATGGTGGAGCAATGGTTGAGTATGAGGCAATTAAAAACCATGTCACTATGTGGAATGTTGCTGTAGAAAGACAAATTCAGGTTAAAGGTCCTGATGCTGAGGCATTTGTTGATTATGTTATAACTAGAGATGCTACTAAAATATCTCCAATGAGAGGAAGATACGTTATTCTTTGTAATCAATATGGCGGTGTTTTAAATGACCCTATTCTTCTTAGAATTTCAAAGGATGAGTTTTGGTTTTCATTATCTGACTCAGATATTGGTCTTTATTTACAGGGTGTAAATCATGATAATAGGTTTAATGTTCATATTGATGAAATTGATGTAAGCCCAGTTCAAATTCAAGGCCCTAAAGCTCATGCTTTAATGAATGATTTAATAGGTGATCAAGTTAAAGTTGATGAAATGCCATTCTATGGACTTGCTGCTGCGAAAGTAGGTGGAAGAGATTGTATAATTTCTCAAACAGGTTTCTCTGGAGAGGCTGGATTTGAAGTTTATTTATATGATTCTACTAAGTATGCTGATGATATGTGGAATGCTGTTTTAGAAGCAGGAAAAAAACATAATCTTATGGTCATTGCTCCTGCTCATCATCGAAGAATCCAAGCAGGAATTCTATCTTGGGGTCAAGACATGGATAATCAGCATAATCCTTTTCAATGTAATTTAGGCTATCAAGTATCTCTATCTGGTAAAGGTGAGTGGAATAAAACTTCTGATTACGTTGGTAAGACTGTTCTTGAAAAGATGAAGTCAGATTTAAAAGATGGAAAAAAACCATATAAGCTTCAGTTAGTTGGATTAAGCTTAGGTGGAAAACCTATTGAAGAATATGCTCCTGATTTTTGGCTTGTTTCAGAAGATGGCAACGAACCTTGTGGATTCATAACATCTCCTTGGTATCATCCTGAGCAAGGAAGGAACATTGCTATGGGCTATGTACCATTTGATGGAACTCTAAATAAAAATGGTTTTCCTATTGGAAATTATGGTCGCAAATTCAAAGTTCATCTACCTGATATATATGCAGACTCACCTGGTGTGCCAGTAGATGCAGAAGTTGTGCCAATTCCTTTTACTGAATCACACAACGCTAATACAAGAGAAGTAGTAGATAAATAAAACTTTTTAAGAAGCTCTATTAATTTAATAGAGCTTCTTTATTTTAATAAAGCTTTTATTCTATCAATGGAGATATAACCAACAACAAGTTCTTCATTAACAAAAAAAGTAGGAGTGCCACGAGCACCTGATCCATTAGCTAAAAAAGAACTCAGCCTTACAATATTATTAACACTTTCTTTTGTCATATCGATATTTAATTTAGCATCATTTAACTCAAGATTTTCAATAATTTGTTTTAGTTTTGCATTATTTAAATTTCCTTCAACTTCAAACAATGCATTATGAAAATCGATACCTTTATTCTGCATGTTTGCAGCTATAACCATATTTGCTAGTAATTTAGAAGACTCGCTTAAAATTGGATGTTGTAAGAATACTATTCGCGTATCTTTTCTTTCACTTGCAATCTGAAGTAATTCAGGATGAACTTTTTTACAATATCCGCAAAAATAATCCATAAATTCAATAATAGTATTGTTCGCATTTTCATCACCAATTTGAACAATTCCCTCATCAGGAATAACATCTAATATTTTTAAATGAAAAGGCTTAGACTCATCAAAAAACAATTCTTTAAGAGTCATTTCAGCCTTAATGGGAAGACAAATAAACGCACTTATTATAACCACCAAAATTATTTTTTTGAAGTATCTCATGATTGACCCACCTTATTTAATATGATTAATGAAGTACAGTATTAAATAGTAATAATGAAATCAAAGTCAAAAGTAGTTGTCATCGGTGGAGGTGCTGTAGGTGTTAGCACTCTTTATCATTTAGCTAAAAAGGGTTGGTCAGATGTAGTTCTGGTTGAAAGAAAGGAATTAACTTCAGGATCAACATGGCATGCAGCAGGGTTGCTTCCATTATTCAATATGAGTTATTCGGTAGGTCAATTGCATAAATACGCAGTCAAACTTTACAAAACTCTTGAAGAAGAAACAGGACAAAAAGTTGGATTTAGTGTGGTTTCAAATATTCGTTTAGCAACTACTCAAGATAGAATGGACGAGTATTATCAATATTCAGGAGTTGCTAAAACAATTGGTGTAGATGTTAAATTTTTAACTCCTGAACAAGTAAAAGAAATTTGGCCACTTTGTAATACAGATGGATTAATAGGTGCAATTCAACATCCTGAAGATGGATATATTCAACCAGCTGATCTAACTCAAGCTCTTGCAAAAGGAGCAAGAGACAAAGGTGCAGAAATTTATAGAAACACTTCTGTAATAGGAATTAAAAAAAATAAAGATGATTTATGGATTGTAGAAACTGATAAAGGATCTATTGAATGTGAGCATGTAGTTTCATGTAGTGGTAATTTTGCAAGACAGACTGGAAAGATGGTTGGACTTGATATTCCTGTTATACCTGTTGAACACCAATACATTGTTACTGACGATCATCCTGAAATATTAAAAAGAAAAGAACAAGGACTTCCTGAAATGGGAGTCTTAAGAGATTCTGATAGTTCTTGGTATATGCGTGAAGAAAGAGGAGGATTGATTTTAGGACCTTATGAAAAAGGAGCTCCTGTATGTTATGTCGATGGACCTGATAAAGAATCTGAATTCGAATTATTTCAAGAAGATCTTGAGCGTTTAGAGCCTCACATTGAATCGGCAATGCACCGTGTTCCTATTTTTGGAGAAGTTGGAGTTAAGAAAGTTTACAATGGTGCTATTTGTTATACACCAGATGGAAGTCCAATTGTTGGACCGGCATGGGGACTTAAAAATTTCTGGTTAAATGAAGGTCATAGTTTTGGAATTACTGCAGCTGGTGGCGCTGGATGGCAAATTGCTGAATGGATAGTAGACGGTGAACCTACAATTGATATGTTAGGAGTAGATCCTAGAAGATTTGGTGATTATGCAACTGAAGCATATTTAATTAAAAAGAATGAAGAAGCTTACGCGAACGTCTTTACAGTACATTATCCTGATGAGGAAAGGGAAGAGGGACGTCCATTAAGACAAGCTCCTTGTTATGATAGATTAAAAAATCTTGGTGCAGTTTTTGGTCAAAAGTTTGGTTGGGAGCGCGCTAACTGGTTTGCACCTTCAAAAGAATTACAAAAAGATGATTGGTCATTTAGAAGATCAAAATGGTTTAAGCATGTTGGCAACGAATGCTTAAATGTTCAAGATAATGCTGGTCTTCTAGATATGACAGCCTTTGCTAAATGTCGGATTTCAGGACCTGGTGCAGAAGAGTTTCTAGACTACTTAGTTGCTAACAAAATCCCTAAAAAAATTGGAAGAGTAAATCTTTGTCATGCACTAAATACTGCTGGAGGAGTTCACTCAGAATTCACAATTGCGAAAGAAAAAGAAAATTCATTTTATTTAGTTTCAGCAGGAGCATTTCAACGATTAGATCATGATTGGATTCATAAATGGATGCCCAAAGATGGATCAGTAATTTATGAAAATCTAACTAATAGTATGGGTGTTCTTGTTTTAGCCGGACCTAAATCGAGAGATATTCTTTCCAAAATTACCAAGACTGATTTATCTAATGAAAAATTCCCATGGTTATCCTCAAAAAAAATCAATGTTGGTTTAGCTCCTAGTATTGCTATGCGAATGAATTTTGTTGGAGAACTAGGATGGGAATTACATCATCCAATTGAATATCAAAACCATATTTTTGATAAATTGATGGAAGCAGGAAAAGATCATGGGCTTAAACCATTTGGTATTAGAGCGATGGAAAGCTTACGTGTTGAAAAAACCTACAAATTGGTTGGTACAGAAATGTCTATAGAATATGCAGCTTTTGAGTCTGGATTAGAAAGATTTGTACATTTAAATAAAGGGAATTTTATTGGAAGAGATTCTCTTGTTAAATGGCAGCAAAATGGTTTTAAAAACAAAATGGTAACTTTAGAGGTTCATGATGTTGAAGATGCAGATGCATTGGGTAATAATCCAATTTATAATAATGGAAAAGTTATAGGTCGTGCGACAGGAGGTAACTATGGTTTTAGAGTGAAAAAATCATTAGCTATTGGTATGGTGGATCCTCAATTTGCAGATATTGGTCAAAAATTAGAAATGGATATATTAGATAAAAAATACAATGTAACTGTTATAGAGGATAGTCCTTATGATCCTAAAAATGAAAAACTAAAACAATAGTATGAAGTTACTTGTTACCGTAAAAAGAGTCATAGATTATAATGTTCAAATCAGGGTTAAAGCTGATGGTTCTGGAGTTGAAAAAGATAATGTAAAAATGTCTATGAATCCTCCTGATGAAAACGCAGTAGAAGAAGCTCTAAGAATAAAAGAAGCTGGTAAAGCAGATGAGATTATAATTCTTTCTATAGGTAATGATAAGGCACAAGAAACTATTCGAACTGCATTAGCAATGGGAGCTGATAGGGGTATTCATATTAAAACAGACAATGATTTAGAACCTTTAGCTATTTCTAAAATAGTTTCTAAAGTTGCTGAAGAAGAAAAACCATCAATTATTTTAATGGGAAAACAAGCAATCGATGATGACTCTAATCAAACTGGTCAAATGACATCTGCATTACTCAATTGGCCTCAGGCTACATTTGCATCTAAAATTGAAATTGATGGTCAAAATGCAATCGTTACTAGAGAAATAGATGAAGGTTTAGAAAGAATAAAAGTGTCTATACCATTTGTAGCATCATGTGATCTTCGACTAAATGAACCTAGGTATGCTTCTTTACCAAATATAATGAAAGCAAAGAAAAAACCAATTGATACAAAAGAAGCATCTTCACTTGGTATAAATATAGAACCTAGAATTGAACAAATAAATGTAGAAGAACCACCTGTTAGACAAAAAGGAATTATGGTAAGTGATGTTGCTGAATTGGTTCAAAAACTAAAACATGAGGCAAAAGTTATATGACAATATTAGTATTAGCAGAACATAATAATATAGATATCAAATCATCAACCTTAAATACTATATCTGCAGCATCACAAATAGACCAAGATATCCATGTTTTGGTAACAGGCTATGAATGTGAAGAGTTAGCTAAAAATATCTCTAAATGTGAAAAAGTTTCAAAAGTATATTTAGCCAATAATGAAAAACTTAAAAACCCAATTGCTGAAAACATTGAGCCTATCGTCGTATCTTTGGCTAATAATTATTCCCACATAATGGCACCTGCAACAACATTTGGTAAAAATATTTTTCCTAGAATTGCCGTTAAACTAGATATTGCACAAGTTAGTGATGTTATAAAAATAATAAGTTCCGATACTTTTATGAGGCCTATTTACGCTGGTAACGCCATTGCAACAGTTAAATCAAATGACAAGATTAAAGTAGTAACAGTAAGACCAACATCGTTTGACCCGGTTGAAACTAGCGGTGGAAAAGAACAGGTCGAAAATATTTCTTTTGATAATGATAGTGGCAGTGTTGAATTTATAGATAGAGAAGAATCTCAATCTGAAAGACCAGAGTTAAGCACTGCTCGAGTTGTGATATCCGGTGGCAGAGGATTACAAAGCGCAGAAAATTTTAAACTTTTAAATGAAATAGCAGATAAGCTAAATGCGGCAGTTGGAGCTTCTCGTGCTGCTGTAGATGCTGGTTATGTTTCTAATGATTATCAAGTTGGGCAAACCGGCAAAGTAGTTGTTCCAGATTTGTATATTGCTGTCGGAATTTCTGGTGCAATACAACACTTAGCTGGTATGAAAGAAAGTAAGGTAATTGTTGCAATTAATAAAGATGAAGAAGCGCCAATATTTAATGTCGCTGACTATGGATTAAACGCTGATTTATTTGAGGCATTGCCTCAATTATCTTCTGAACTAGATAAATTAAATACTATTCAACAATAAATTAATTTATTACAATAAATAAAATGGAAGTAGAACGAGAGTCAATGGACTATGATGTTGTGGTTGTAGGTGCTGGCCCATCAGGCCTTTCAACTGCAATTAAACTAAAACAGTTGAACCCAGAAATTAATGTTTGTGTATTAGAAAAGGGATCAGAGGTAGGGGCTCATATTTTAAGTGGTAATGTGTTTGAAACAAGAGCACTCGATGAATTAATACCTGATTGGAGAAGTAAAGACTCGCCAATTAAAACTAAAGTAACAAAAGAAAAGTTTTTATTTTTATCTAAGAAAGGCTCATTAAATTGGCCTACATGGCTTCTTCCTAATGTTCAAAAAAATCATAACAATTATATCATAAGTCTTGCAAATTTATGTAGATGGCTTGCAAGTGAGGCTGAAAGTTTAGGAGTAGAAATTTTTCCAGGATTTGCGGCATCTAAAATATTATATTCAGATGAAGATCATGTAATTGGTGTTCAAACTGGTGATATGGGTATTGATAGAGACGGTAACAAAAAAGATAGTTTTGAACCAGGTATTAATATTAATGCTAAAGTAACAGTATTTGCTGAGGGTTGCAGAGGTCATTTAGGTAAAGAATTAATTAAAAAATATAATTTATCAAAAGATAAGTCACCACAACAATACGGAATTGGGTTTAAAGAAATTTGGGAAATAGATGAAAGTCAGCATGAAGAAGGTCTTGTCATGCATACTGCTGGATGGCCATTAGATAATGCAACTTATGGTGGTAGTTTTTGTTATCATGCTGATAATAAACAAATATTTTTAGGATACGTAATCGGTCTTGATTATAAAAATCCTTATTTATCACCCTATGATGAATTTCAAAAATTTAAAACTCATCCAGTAATTAAGAGAATTCTCACTAATGGAAAACGTATCGCTTATGGAGCAAGGGCACTTATAGAAGGCGGTATTCAAAGTTTACCTACAATGTATATGCCGGGTGGATTACTAGTTGGATGTGATGCTGGCACCTTAAATATGCCAAAGATTAAAGGTTCACATACTGCAATGAAAAGTGGAATAATAGCTGCTGAGACAATTAATGATTATTTAAGTAAATCTGTGTCTCTTGCAGCATATGAAGATAAATTTAAACGTTCATGGCTTTATAAAGAATTGTTTGCAGCAAGGAATGTAAAACCTAGTTTTAATTGGGGACTAATCCCTGCAATAATATTTACAGGTATTGATCAAATAATATTTAGAGGCAAGCTTCCTTTTACACTAAAACACAAACATGCTGATCATGAAGCTTTACAATTAGCAAAAGATTCAAAGAAAATAGATTATCCAAAATATGATGGAATATTTACTTTTGATAAAACCAGTTCTGTTTATTTGACTGGAACAAACCATGAAGCTGACCAGCCAGTGCATTTACAATTAAAGGATAAGGAATTACCAATAAAATTTACTTTAAATGCTTATGATGAGCCATCTCAAAGATATTGTCCTGCAGGTGTATATGAGATTGATAAGACAGATATTCAAAATCCTAAATTTGTAATTAATGCACAAAACTGTATTCATTGTAAAACATGCGATATTAAAGAGCCATCACAAAACATTAACTGGGTTGTACCCGAAGGTAGTGGGGGGCCAAATTATGCTAATATGTAATATGTTTGAAAAATACTTATTTTATTTAAATTGATCATTTTCATTATGAATAAAAATAAAATTGTATTTACTTTTGCAACAGCGGAAGTAAATTTTATTGGCCAAATGTTTATTAAGATTACTGAATTATTAACAGGAAAATTAAAATTAAAAAAATTATATGATGAATATTTATCTGAAAATAGACCTCCTGAGCTTTTTTGGGATGATGCAGTAGATAAATTAAATTTTACTTTAATAACTAATTTTCAGGAAGGTAGTTACATTCCAAAAAAAGGAAAATTAATTGTTATAGCAAATCATGCTTTTGGAGTTGCAGATGGAGTATCCATATGCTCAGCAATTTCAAAAGTAAGACAAGATTATAAAATGGTTACACATAAAGTCTTAAGGCAAGCAGAGGCAGTAAAAGACAAAATATTACCAATTGATTTTAATGAAAATAGAGAAGCTCTAATAACTAATATTAATACACGTAAAGAAGCTGAAAAAGTTTTGAATAATGAAGGTGTTCTAGTTCTTTTTCCTTCTGGAACGATAGCAACTAAACAGAACTTAAAAAAAAATACAAAAGCTGACGATGGTGAGTGGAAACAATGGGTATCGAAACTAGTTCTTAAAACTAAAAGCCCTGTGTTACCAATTTTTTTTGATGGTCAAAATAGTCAACTTTATCACATTGCTAATAAAATCGGACAAACATTTAGATACTCTTTATGTATGTATGAACTGAAAAGAAAGATAGGTGATGATATCCATATGTACTTTGGTTCACTTATACCTTACGAAAACCTTGTAAAAATTGGAGATATCAAAAAAATTACTCAGTACTTAAGGTCAACCACATATTCTTTAGATCCACAATTTAATAATTAAATATTTATTTTTTACACTTACCGTTTTATAGAGTTGGTATGGTAGGTTTTGTTGGTTTACAAGCAAGAAGAAGAAGAAGAAACAGAATCTTACTAGTCATCTCAATTATAGCTATCTTTGGTATTTTTTTCTATTTACCTTCTTTAGATTTTTCAACTGATAAAATTGAGCCATCCATTGAAATCATTCCTAGTAGTGTCGTTGATGAATCAAGTTTACGATCTGAAATACAAGAACTTAAACTTGAGATATTTCAAAAAGATCAGCGATTAAAATTTAGAGATGATCAAATAAAAAATTTACGTGAAGAAATAAGTGATTTAAATGAATCCTTCGATACAATTAAGAATGATTATGAACAATCTTTAAACAATATATCAGATCTAGAAAATAACACATTAGAAAATAATTCGGAAAGTATTGAGAAACTTAAAACACTTGAAAGTAAAATAACTGAATTAACTAAACAATTGTCAAAATATGAAGATCTTGTTCAAAAATTAGAAATAGAATTAGAAAGTTCTGCATCCAATGAAGATATGGAAGAAGTAAATATTGAAAATTCAATACTAAAATCAGAACTTAGACAAATCGAACAAAAAAATCGTAGTTTTGAAAATGAATTAAATGAGCTAAAAAAAATAATTAAAAATAAAGATAAAGAAATAGAAGATTTAATGTATTTAAAAGATTCCCAACATCATGGTTGATTATTTATTTTTCTTTCTGAATAAATAAGGCTCTTCAAAATCACCAATCCATATACCTTTTTTTTCATGTTTTGCTTCTTCTTCTTCTTCAACATAATCTTTTGAATAATAGCGATAAGCTATCGCCCATCCATTCAGAACCATTTCACCATTTAAATCTAAATTATCTTTGTAGCAGATTCCAATAAATCTATTATATCGATCCTTACCTTGTGTTATGCATTCAATTTTATTATTACCAATTAATTCTTTTAAGAATTTTGTTGATTCCAAACCACAATTCCAGACTTTGCTATTTTTATAACATGTTTGATTTGTTTCAGGTGCATCAATAGCATGCAGTCTTATTTTATTTTTGTTAATATGTATAGTATCTCCGTCAATTACTTTTGCTTTTCCAAATATAGTTTTACCAAATGATACTGTACTTAAAGAGATTAAGATAAAAAATAAATTAAATATTAAGATTTTTACTACCATCAACTAATAAATCATAAACATATTTTGCATGTGATCTGTTTAAATGTAAATCTAGTGAAGTCTCTTCTTTATCAGTATTATTTCTGATAAAAAGTACTGGAATTTTTATAAATATAGTTTGAGCTACAGAAAAATTAGTTTCCAAAATTTTTTCTAAGTTGGCTACAAGAAATTTAGAAAGTAAAATAAAAACTTTTTCCCCTTCAAGCCGTAAAACAGTTTTATTAAAAGAAATATCAGTTATCGCTGTTTTTTCTGGATTAAGTTTAGATTCTAATAGAGAAATAATTTCATCTTTCTCATTTTCTGGTGTCTCGACTAACCATTCATTAGGACCAAGCCACATAATACTAATATTATTATTAAAAATTCTTACATTTGGCTCAATTGGTAAAACCAGATTTAATACTGAGCCTATATTTTTCATAAATTCTTTATCTGAACTTTTACCTCTTATATTTATTTTACCTGATAGAGCTTTTTCTTCTATTGTTACTCCATTGTAATTTTTTTTGTTTATATTCAAAACATTACTGTAAGTTAAACTCATTGATTAACCCTTAGATTCTCAGGATCAATAAATATTGGACTAGTTATTTCTACTTCAATATTTTCATTTTCCATTGGAGCAATTAAAACACTTCCTTTTTTTTCAAGACCACCTTTGATTAAAGCTAAAGCAAAAGAGCTTTTTAAATTAGGTGAATAGTAACTAGAGGTCACGTGACCAACCATTTTCATAGGTAGGGCAGTTATTTCTTCAACCAATTGAGATCCTTCTTCAAGAACCTGATTTGGATCTTTAGTTCTTAATCCAACTAATTGTTTCCTATCTTTTTTAATAGTATCACTTCTATATAATGCCCTTTTACCAATAAAATCATATTTCTTCTTACTGACTATCCAGTCCATATCCAGATCTACTGGTGTCACTGATCCATCTGTTTCTTGACCAACAATAATAAATCCTTTTTCAGCACGAAGTACATGCATCGCTTCAGTACCATATGGCGTAATATTAAATTCTTTACCTTTATCTATACAAAGTTCCCAAAGATTTTTAGCATAGCCAGATGGAACATTTATTTCGTAACACATTTCCCCTGTAAAACTTATACGCATAACTCTACATTTTATTCCATCAATATTAATATTCTTAAAACTCATATGAGGAAAATTTTCTTTTGAAAAATCAAAATCTGGAACTAGCATTTGCATCAATTTTTTTGAATTTGGGCCATTTAAGCTTATCGTTCCATAATTTTCTGTTACGGATGTTAAATATACTTCTAATTCTGGCCATTCTGTTTGTAACCAATCTTCTAATTTTGACATTACTGATGCCGCATTTCCTGTAGTTGTTGACATGAGATAATGATACTCGTCTAATCTAGTTGTTACACCATCATCAATAACCATCCCATCGTCGCCTAACATTACACCATATCGACATTTTCCAATTTCTAATTTTGACCAAGAATTTGTGTAAATTCTATTTAAGAATTCGCTAACATCTCTTCCCTTAATATCTATTTTACCAAGTGTTGATGCATCTAATATCCCTAGACTATCTCTAGTTGCTTTTACTTCTCTATTTAAAGCAGACTGAAAACTTTCATTCCTTTGAGGATAATACCAGGCTCTTTTCCATTGGCCTACGTCCTCAAATAAAGCTTTATTATCAACATGCCATTGATGCATTGGACTTGTTCTCTCTAAATCAAAAAATTCTTTAACATGACGCCCAGCAATTGCTCCAAATGTTACTGGTTTATAGGGTAAACGAAATGTTGTTGTACCTAATGCGGAAATTTCAGTATTTGTTAACTCTGATATTATTCCAAGTGCATTAACATTACTGGTCTTGCCTTGATCTGTTGCCATTCCTGTAGTTGTATATCGTTTGACATGTTCAATGGATTGAAAACCCTCTTTTAAAGCTAGTTTAATATCTTTTGCTGTTACATCGTTTTGAAAATCTACAAACATTTTTGTTCGTGAGATACTGTTCTTCGATGTAATCCATACATTTTCGTGTTTGCCTTGCTTTAGATAATCTGATTTGTAATTTACTTCGCCAAGTTCATTTTGCTGATTATCATTAAAATATTTATTAGTATCTTCTTGTGTTTTTAAAAATATTTCATTTAAATTATAATCACCATTACAACTTCCAACACACAATGTATCTTGATAAACTTCATTAGGAATAAAACTTCCATCTACATCTCTAAACTTGAGTTTTCCTTTTGATTGAGTAAATAAATGAACAGTAGGAGTCCAACCACCAGCAATTGCTAAAAGATCGCATTTAATATTAATAGAAGATTTTTCATTATTGTTTTCAATTTTTATTTTTCTTAATTTAACTTCTCTAATTTTTAATCTTCCAACAGTATCAATAATTTCATAACCTTTTAGTATAGTAATACCTAATTTATTTGCTTTTTTAGGGTAATATCCATCACTACCATCTCTTGTATCGACAATAGCCTCTACTTTTATACCTTGTTCAAAAAAATCTATTGCAGTTTCATAGGCACTATCATTGTTTGTAAAAAAAACTAAATTTTTTCCAGGTGCAACTCCATACTTATTTAAGTATTTTTTCGCACTGTTAGAAAGCATAATTCCAGGCCTGTCATTATTGTTAAATATTATTGGTCGTTCAATTGCGCCAGTTGCTAAAATAACTTTCTTTGATCTAATTTTCCAAATTCTTTCTTTAATATCATTTTTTTTATTTAAACCTTTTTCTGGATCAATTTCTTGCACTGCTAGTAATAAATTATAATTCAAGTACGCAAAACAAGTTGTATTTTTAACTATTTTTACATTTGAATTTTTAGAAAGTTTATCAACGATTTTATTTTTCCATTCATTAATTGGTAAGTTATCTATTTTAATATCTTGATTTCTTGTAGACAAAATTTCACCACCGAGATCCTCTTCTTGCTCAACTAGTAAAACTTTATAATTTTTATTCGCTGCAATTTCTGCTGAAATTAATCCACTCACTCCTGCTCCAACAATTAGAACATCACAATGATAATGAAAATGTTCGTATTTGTGGGGATCATCTTTGTTTGGAGATTTACCAAGTCCTGCAGCGTGTCTTATAAAAAACTCATATACTTTCCAAAATTTTGGCGGCCACATAAAGGTCTTGTAATAAAAACCTGCAGGAAAAAATGGGGATAGTAAATCATTTATAGCGCCAGCATCAAATTTCACTGAGGGCCAATTATTTTGACTAAAAGCTTTTAACCCATCATATATCTGGACTTCAGTTACTCTTCTATTAGGTTCAGTATATTCTTTGGTCTCAAGCTGAACTATTCCATTAGGTTCTTCACTACCTGCTGTATAAATACCCCGCGGTCGATGATATTTAAAACTTCTTCCAACTAAGTGAACATCATTTGCAAGAAGTGCAGAAGCGAGGGTGTCACCTTCAAATCCAAAATATTCTTTATTATCAAAATAGAACCTAACAGACTTATTATTTTCTAGATTTTTATTATTTTTGTAACGCATCTTTATTTTTAAAACCTATCTTTTTTCGATGTTGATAAATTCCCTGATCCAATACTTGGCTCACCTGAAGGAGTAGCTGGAATATTTGCTTTTAATATGGGAGGAGCTGATCCCATCTTATATACTGCAAGAATTTCATCAGTTGCTGTATTTCTTGCTAAATTAAACCATTGTCTGCATCCATATTCATGGTTCCATCTTTCATAATGAATACCTTTTTCGTTCTTTCGCAAGAATAAATATTCTGCCCATTGATCATCAGAGAGTTCAGGAGGATTTTTTGGTCTTGCAATATGCGCTTCACCTCCACAAGAAAATTCAGCTTGATCTCTTTCTCCACAGTATGGGCAATTTATTAAAAACATGATTTAATGTGCTACGGCAGCTGCACCATGTTCATCAACTAATTCACCACTAGAAAATCTATTTATTGTAAAAGGAGCATTTAATTCATGGGCTTGATCATTAGCTATAGTGTGAGCAAATACCCAGCCTGAACCTGGTGTTGCTTTAAAACCACCAGTTCCCCAACCACAATTAAAATATAATCCGTTTATGTGCGTCTTACTGATAATGGGGCTTGCATCAGGACAAATATCTACAATTCCTCCCCAATGACGAAGCATTTTCATTCTAGAAAATATTGGAAACAATTCAACTATTGCCATTAATGTATCTTCAACAATGTTAAAGCCACCTCTTTGAGTATATGAAGTGTATCCATCTGTTCCAGCACCAATAACTAGTTCTCCTTTATCTGACTGAGATACATACGCATGAATTGTATTTGACATTACTACAGTATCAATGACTGGTTTTACTGGTTCTGAAACTAGAGCTTGCAATGGTTTACTCTCTAAAGGTAATTTGATACCCGCCATATTGGCAATAACACTGGTATGCCCTGCAGCAGCTATTCCAATTTTATTTGAATTAATTGTTCCTTTTGTTGTTTCAATACCAGTTACATTTCCATTTTTTACATTAATACCAGTTACTTCACAATTTTGAATTATATCAACTCCCATTTCATCAGCTCCTCTTGCATAACCCCATGCAACAGCATCATGTCTTGCAGTTCCTGCTCTTCTTTGCAGTGTTGCTCCTAAAACAGGATATCTAATATTTGGTGAAGTATTTATTATTGGACAAAATTCTTTAACTTTCTTTGTATCAAGCCATTCACAATCGATATCATTTAGTCTGTTTGCATGCCACCGTCTTTTTAATTCTCTTACATCATGAAGATTATGAGCAACATTCAAAACCCCTCTTTGAGAAAACATTACGTTGTAATTTAATTCTTGAGACATACCTTCCCAAAGTTTTAATGCATGCTCGTATAAAGCTGCACTTTGATCCCATAAATAGTTTGATCTAATTATAGTGGTATTTCGCCCTGTATTCCCACCACCTATCCAACCTTTTTCAATTACTGCAATATTATTAATTCCATGGTTTTTTGCTAAATAGTAAGCAGTAGTTAAACCGTGTCCACCACCACCGACAATTATTGCATCATAACTTTTTTTTGGCTCAGGACTATTCCACGTCTTTTGCCAATTCTCATGATGATTTAAAGCATTTCTAGCAATAGATAGAAATGAGTATTTATTTTTATTAAACATTATAACTCTTTATAGCAGTTTTAAAAAAGACCTTCAATTTCTCCATGGTCATTTAGCTTTATCGAATTTGCCGCAGGAACACTTGGTAGACCTGGCATGGTCATAATATCACCGCAAACAACTACTATAAATTCAGCTCCTGATGACAATCTTACCTCTCTAATAGGTAAAACGTGGCCAGTAGGGGCACCTTTTAAATTAGGGTCAGTTGAAAAACTATATTGAGTCTTTGCAATGCAAACAGGTAATTTACCAAATCCTTTAGTTTCAAAATCCTTCAATTGTTGACGTACTTTCGTGTCTGCCACAACTTCACTTGCGTGATAAATCTCTTGTGCAATTTTTTCTATTTTTTTGAATAGAGTTAAATCATCTTCATATAAAAATTTAAATGTATTCTTATTATCTTCACAAATATCTATTACATTTTGAGCTAATTCAGTTGCACCATCACCACCATCGGACCAGTGAGTACACATAGAAGCCTTGACTCCTTGAGTTGTACAAAAACTTAGAACTGCATCAACTTCAGCTTTAGAATCAGTGACAAAATGATTAATAGCAACAGTTACTGGTAATCCAAATTTTCTAACATTATTAATATGTCTTTCTAGATTTACTAAACCTTTTTTAAGAGCATTTACATTTTCATTTTTTAAATCTTCTTTTGAAACATCACCATGCATTTTTAGTGCTCTAATTGTAGCTACCAAAACCACACAATCAGGTTTTAAATTTGATTTTCTACATTTTATATCAAGGAATTTTTCTGCTCCTAGATCAGCTCCAAAGCCTGCTTCAGTTACAACGTAATCACTTAATTTTAAACTAGCTTTAGTTGCAATTACAGAATTGCAACCATGAGCAATATTTGCAAATGGTCCACCATGAATTATAGCAGGATTATTTTCTAACGTTTGTGTTATGTTGGGCCTAATGGCATCTTTTAATAATACTGTCATTGGACCTTCTGCCTTTAAATCTTTTGCATAAATAGCTTTTTTGTCTCGTGTATAAGCAATAGTTATATTTCCAATTCTCTCTTCAAGATCTTTTAAATCTTTTGCTAAGCAGAAAATTGCCATTATTTCCGATGCAACAGTAATATCAAAACCATCTTGTCTAGGATACCCATTTGCAACTCCTCCTAAATCAACGACAATAGATCTAAGCGATCTATCATTCATATCCATTACTCTCTTCCAAACAACTCTTCTAACATCAATATTTAATTTATTTCCCCAGTAGATATGATTATCAATCAATGCAGAAAGTAAATTATGAGCGGATGTAATTGCATGAAAATCTCCAGTAAAATGTAAATTAATTTGCTCCATTGGTACTACTTGAGCATAGCCTCCACCAGCTGCACCACCTTTCATACCGAATGATGGTCCAAGACTCGGCTCTCTTAAACAAACTATTGATTTCTTTCCTAGTTTATTAAGACCATCACTTAATCCAACAGAAGTTGTTGTTTTACCTTCTCCTGCTGGTGTTGGAGTTATTGCTGAGACTAGAACAAGTTTACCATCTTTATTTTTATTAAGTGACTCTATGTACTCTAAGTTTATTTTTGCTATATGACGACCCATAGGACTGAAGGCTTCAGGTGTGTCTGGTACATCAAGCCCTTTTAGAATTTCACTAATAGGCTTCATTTTAGCTTTTCTTGCTATTTCAATATCTGACATGAGACTCCTTAATTATTAGATTGTTAATCTATAAATTAACTTAAATATCAAACAACTTTTGTTTCATTAAAAGATAAAAAAATTGTGAAGAAGCTAATTTAACTCGAATTTCTGTTTATTATTATAAGAAAAATCTGAGTTATTAAATTGATTTAACCACTCTGATGTTTTTTTCATACCACCAAACGCATAGAAATGTATTTTTTCAAGTTTAGAGTCTTTGTTTATTTCGCTATGTTCAGCAAGATCATAAATTAATTTGTCAGGAGTGTTCAATGATGCAAGTTTAGTTAAGTTAAAAGCCTGTTTTGTAATAAATCTTAAAGAATTTCCAATACCACAAGACCTTGCATAATTTACTAATGTTTTAATAGAGGCTGGACCTGGTATTCCAGCGTGGATTGGTAATTTATTTCCAATTTTTACTAAGTGTTTTTCCCAGTCGATTAAAGATTTAGCTTCAAAAAAAAATTGTGTTGCTAAATACATTTTAAAATCAACATTTTTTGCAAAATCATTCTTCTGTTTAATTGCTAAATCTAAATTTTCATTTGAAATATCTGGGCTTCCTTCGGGATGTCCAGCCACACCAACAAATTGATAATTATATTTTGAAAGAAAATCTGTTTTTAAAACATCAATTGAGGAAGAGATTTCGCCAGCTTGATTTCCACCACCACCAATAATTAAAATTTTTGAACACCCAGATTCATTTGCAAGTTCACCAATATATTTTTCTAAGTCATTTTTATTTACAATAGTTCTCGCAGGCAAATGAGGTATAACATCATAACCTTCTAATTTTAATTTTTTTGCCGTTTTAATAACATTTTTTGAATTTTCATCTGGTAAATAAGTTATATAAACGTCATGATTTTTATTAAGAAATTCAGAAAAGCCCCCATATTTTTCGTAAACATTTGGAGTTGTTTCTATAGAATAACTATTGAGAAAATTTTTAACAATATTAATGGTTTCTTTAGACATAAATTTTTAAAGTTTTTTATATTAATTAGATAAATGAACAACAAGTACTTTACTATAATTACTTTTTATCAATTCAAAATAATTAAAGATAAAAATGATATAATTACTAAACTTAAAGATTTTTGCAAATTTAATAAAATAAAAGGTACAATATTGATTGCTGATGAAGGCATTAATGGAACAATAGCTGGCTTAGAAATAAACATAAATTCTTTCATTATATATCTTGAAAATTTTAGTTTTGAGAAACTTAATCTTAAACGATCAAAATATAAATATATGCCTTTTCAAAAACTAAAAATTAGAAATAAAAATGAAATAGTCACACTCAGAACCAAATTTGCTGATCCTACAAAAATATCTGGAAAAAAAGTTAAATACAATGAATGGAATCAACTAATTAAAGACAAAGACACTATTGTGATTGATGTAAGAAATGAATTTGAGGTTAAAATAGGATCTTTTGAAGGGGCAATTAATCCAAAAACTAAAAGTTTCACTGACTTTAAATCTTTTATTCAAAAAAAACTAAATAAGTCAAAAGACAAAAAAATTGCAATGTTTTGCACTGGAGGTATCAGGTGTGAAAAGGCTTCATCATATATGATGATGAAGGGTTTTAAAAATGTTGCTCAGTTAGACGGAGGTATACTAAAGTATTTAGAAAAAACTCCAAAAAAAAATTCAATGTGGAATGGTGAATGTTTCGTATTTGATGGAAGAGTATCATTGAAAAATGAATTAAAAGATGGAACTTACAAACTTTGTCATGCTTGTCGGTTACCCATTAGTATTAAAGATACTTATAATAAATATTATGAACCAGGTGTATCTTGTCATAATTGTTTTGATAAAACATCTGAAGAAAAGAAAAAAAACTTACTTGAAAGAAATAAACAAATTAAACTTGATAAAAAAAGAGGAAATTTTAACCGTTTTATTAAGCAGTCAATTTCTGATTATGAATAAATAATACTTTATTTCATATAATTATTCTGTATAGACACCTCATGGCAAAAAAAACTTCATTCGCTCTTAAACAACTAATACCTGAAGAAAATCCAAAAACAGGAACTAAGTATATTGTAAGAAAACCGACAAAAGGATTGAAAGTTGCTGAAAAGCTTCGAATGAAAAAATATGATCCTGTGTTAAAAAAACACGTTTGGTTCGTAGAGAAAAAAATGCCTCCTCATAGTAAATAATAGATTTACCTCTTTAATTTATTCTAAATTAACATAATTTAAACTCATGGTAGCCACTTATGGAATTCATTGGTTTAGACAAGATTTGCGATTACAAGAAAATCCATCTTTATTGTCACTTTCAAAAAAAGTTGATCAGATAATTCCAATTTATATTTTAGATTTAAATCAAAGAATTGGATCCACATCTAAATGGTGGTTAGAAAAATCCTTAATTAGTTTATATGACTCAATAAAAAAACATAATGGCAAACTAAATATATTTGCTGGTGATCCAGAGAAAATTATATCTTCAATACTAAAGAATTCAAATGTTAAATATGTATCCTGGAATAGACTATATGATCCATATTCAATTATAAGGGATACTAAAATTAAATCTATAGTTACCTCATCTAAAATAGAATGCGACTCGCACAATGGATATCTTTTAAATGAACCTTGGAATATTAAAAATAAAAGTGGAACCTTTTTTAAAGTATTTACCCCTTACTGGCGACATTGTGATGAACTACTAAAAATAAAAGATCTTAAATTTAAAAATAAAAAAATAAGCTACGCCAATTCAAAATTTAAAAATGAAATAACTATACAAGATTTAAATCTAACAAACAAAAAAGAGAAATGGATCAAAAAAATTGAAAAATATTGGACACCTGGTGAAAGTAATGCAAAATTACAATTAAAAAAATATATTTCGCAAAAAGCAAATAACTATTCAGTTGGAAGAGATAGACCCGATAAAGATTTAACTTCAAAATTATCACCTTATCTTCATTTTGGAGAAATATCTGCTTTGGAAGTTTATGATACCGTAAATATTGAAAAAAAAATTGATCCTGAAAATAAAAAAAAATTTCTTGCCGAACTTGGCTGGAGAGATTTTTCTTATAATCTTTTATTTCATTATCCAGATATGACTCATAAACCTATACAAAGTAAATTTAATAAATTTCCATGGATTAAAAATGCTAAAAATTTATCATTATGGCATAATGGTAAAACTGGTATTCCAATTGTTGATGCTGGAATGAGACAACTATATAAAACAGGCTGGATGCATAATAGAGTAAGAATGATTGTAGGCTCGTTTCTAACAAAAAATTTATTGTTACACTGGAAAAATGGAGAAGAGTGGTTTTTTGATACTTTAGTTGATGCTGACGTTGGGTCTAATTCTGCAGGTTGGCAATGGATATCTGGTTGTGGTGCTGATGCAAGTCCATATTTTAGAATTTTTAATCCAATATTGCAGGGTCAAAAATTTGATCCAGATGGTGATTATGTAAAAGAATTTGTTCCTGAGTTGAATAATATTCCAAAAAAATATATTCATAATCCTTGGGAGATGTCTATGGAGGATCAAAAGAAATATAATTTTAAGATTGGTACTTCATATCCAGCACCAATTGTAGATTTAAAAGAAACAAGAAATAGAGCACTATCAGCGTTTAAAACTATTAGTTGATGTGAGAGAAAAAATAGCAATTATTGGTTCTGGTATTTCAGGAATAAGTGCAGCTTACCTTTTGTCTTCTAAATATGATGTTTATTTATTTGAAAAAAATAATAGATTGGGTGGACATACAAGAACTATCTATGTTGAAGAATCAACAAAGACAATCCCAGTCGATACAGGGTTTATTGTATTCAATGAAAATAATTATCCAGATTTAACAAATTTTTTTAAATTACTTGATGTGAAATGCAAAAATTCAGATATGTCTTTTGCCGTCTCAAATCAAGATCCTCAAATTGAATATAGTGGCAAAAATATCTTTTCTCTTTTTGCTAATGTTAGAAATGTGTTTTCTTTTAATTTTTTTAAAATGTTATTTGAAATAAGAAAACTTTATTTATTATGTAATAGCTTGAATGTTAGTGATTTAGAGCAAACTAAAACCTTAAATGATTTTTTAAAAACTAATAATTTTTCAACATACCTAATAAATTATCATATTTTACCTATGATATCATCTATATGGTCAAGCAATATAAGTGATGTAAAAAATTTTCCTCTCATAACATTCATTAATTTTTTTAAAAATCATGCTTTATTTAATTTAAAAAAAAGACCTCAATGGAAATACGTAGAAGGCGGAAGTAACGAATATATAAAAAAAATTATTAATAAAAATGTTTTTGAGTATGAAACAAATTTCAAAATTAAAAAAATTATTAGAGAAAATAGTAAAATTAAAATAGAAGATGAGAAAAATAATATATTTGAATTTCATAAGGTAATATTTGCAACCCATGCAAATCAAGTATTGGATATTTTGGAAAAACCAACAGAAGAAGAAGTAAAAATATTTTCACAATTTAAATATTCAACTAACTCAGCAATACTTCACTCCGATCACTCTTTAATGCCTAAATCAAAAATTGCTTGGTCAAGTTGGAATTTTTTAAATACGATATCATCTTCTAAATTTACTTTAACTTATTGGATGAATTTCTTGCAAAAATTACCAACTAAACAAAATTATTTTGTAACAGTTAATCCATATAAAAAGCCTAAAAATATAATTAACCAAACAACATTTAATCATCCAATATATACTACTGATACTATTTTAGCTCAAAAAAATGTTATGGAAATTCAAGGAAAGAATAATACATTTTTCTGTGGAGCTTACCTTGGATATGGTTTTCATGAAGATGGCATTCAATCATCTTCTTATATTTGTAAATTATTAAATTGTGATTTACCTTGGAAGAGAGAGAAAAATTTTTATAATAGATTGCAAATTAATTTTAAATGATTTCACAAATACTATTATCTAGCATTATACATAAAAGATTTATTCCATTTAAACACACATTGAAATATGAGGTACCAAGTCTTTTTATTAATTTGGATAATCTTGATCAATTAAGTAAAAACTATAAACTTTTTTCATTAAACTCTTTTAATCTTTTTTCTATTTATGAAAGTGATCATGGATATAGAGACAAAAGGACAATAAAGAAATTCGTTAAAGATTCCCTCTCTAAATTTAATATTAAATATAAACATCTTAATATAATGATATTATGTTTTCCAAGAATTTTGGGATATGTATTTGACCCCTTATCAATTATATATTGTTATGATGATAAAAAATTAATATCTATTTTCTATGAAGTCAAAAATACGACTAATGAACAACATACCTATATTTTTAAAGGAAATGTAAATTTTGAAGATTTTAAATTATCTCATGAATGTGCAAAGCAGTTTTATGTATCCCCATTCATAGAAATGGAGGCAAATTATAAATTTTTTAATCGAATGCAAAAAGATAAAATAAATATTAATATTGATCTTTATGATAAAAATAATAAAAAAGTTCTAACAGCTACCCAGCATGGCAAATTTATAGATTTTAACTCAAAAAATATGTTTAAATTTTTATATTATAATCCGCTTTTTGGTTTTAAGGTAATGGCTGGAATTCTTTATGAGGCTTTAAAAATAATTTACAAAGGTGGTAAATATTATGCACGAAAAAAGAAGCCAAATGATACAGTGAGTTTTGAAGGTAATTTTTAAATGAATTTTTTTAAAACAAATTTTGATAAAACTATCGAAAAATTATTAGTAAACTTTTTATCTAAAATTCAATATGGAAAATTAACAGTTCAATTTCCTACTGGCGAGGAGAGAGTTTTTGTCGGAAAAGAAGAGGATATATCTGCAAGTATTAAAATTCATAATTATAATTTTCTAAATTTAATTTTTAAAAAAGGTTCTGTAGGTTTTGCAGAAGCCTATATGAATGGTTACTTTTCAAGCACCGATTTAACTAATTTATTACTACTTTCTCACAAAAATGAGAGTTATTTTTTACAAAGTATAAATACTAATATTTTTTTTGCTACTTTTGCGAAATTAAAACATTTTTTAAATAACAATTCAAAATCACAAAGTAAAAAAAACATTAAATATCATTATGATTTAGGAAATAATTTTTACGAAAAGTGGTTAGATAAAACCATGACCTATTCTTCTGCTCTTTTTGATAATAAGAATACCAATTTATCGGATGCACAATTTAACAAATATAGAAAGATTGCTGAAACTTTATCATTAGACTCAAATTCTAAAACTTTAGAAATTGGATGTGGATGGGGTGGGTTTTCATCATTTGTAGCGAAAAATTACAATTGTTCAGTTGATGCTATAACTATTTCTAAGGAACAATATGAATATGCTTCTGAAAAAATTCAAAATGAAGGTTTGTCTGAAAAAGTATCAGTTATATTCAGAGATTATAGGGATATCAAAAAAAAATATTCAAATATTGTTTCAATTGAAATGTTTGAAGCAGTTGGCAAGAAATACTGGCATAATTACTTTGATACAATTCGTAATTCTCTCAACGATGGGGGTATGGCTGCACTACAAGTCATAACAATTGATGAACAAAAGGCTAAAGATTATCAAAATAGACCAGATTTTATTCAACAATATATTTTTCCTGGGGGCATGCTTCCAACCAAAAAACAATTTGAATATTCAGCAAGACACGTTGGGTTAAAATGTATTGAAAAATTAAGTTTTGGCGGTTCTTACGCAAAAACACTAAAAATGTGGAACAAACAATTTCAAAAATCTTGGACTGATTTATCAAGGTTTGGCTTCGATATTAAATTTAAAAGAATGTGGGAATTTTATTTTTCATATTGTGAAACAGGTTTTTCAAATAACTCTACTGATGTTTCTCATTTTTTAATTCAAAAATAGAAATGCAAAAACTAAAAGTATTTTTAGTCTTAACTGGCTATCAACTAACCTGGTTAGCCTGTGTATTTGGTGAAACTAAATTTTCTAATCCTATGTTGGGCATATGGGTTGGAATTATTTTCTTACTAACTTATTTTTATTTTAATCATAATAAACAAAAATTTATTAAGATTTCACTTTTGATTTCAGTTCCAGGATATTTTTTTGATACTTTATTAGTTTATTTCCAAATTTACGATTTTGAAACTATTGCTAAACTTGGCACTCTGCCATTATGGATGATTGTTTTATGGTTTAGTTTTAGTACTCTTTTTGATGAAATTCTTACTTTTTTTAAAAGTTATAAAATTTTAGGAATTATTTTAAGTGGAGTTTTAGGACCTTTAACCTATTATCTTGGCGAGCCTATCGGAGTTATAAAAATATATAACTTTCAGATTTTTATTACTTCAATGGTATTATTTTGGATGATCTTGATGTTCTATTATCTAAATTACGTTATAAAAAATAATTAATTTTCTTGATCTACTTTTTTTGTTCTAGTTCTATTTAAAGTTCTTTCGAGATCTTTATAAGTACATAAACCAACATCCATTGGACTCTTTGCTTCAAGAACTGCTTCTCTGTATGTACCATTTCTTATAGCCTCTACTGTATTTTTTGTTGAGCCGGTAAGTTTTGCAATTTGAGAACTACTTAATTCAGTCGGATATCTTTTTATAAGCCACAAAATAGCGTATGGCTTTTCTTGTCTTAAAGAAAGAGGTGTATATTTAGAGTCTTTTTTTCTTGGTGGTAAATCTTCAATTACATCAGACTTGATAAGATTCAAACGAGCTGCATTATCTTTTTCACACCTTTCAATTTCTTCTTTTGTCAATTGATTATTATCAATCGGATCATAACCTCTCATACCGACAGCAACTTCTCCATCAGCTATTCCTTGAACCTCTAATTCATGTAATCCACAGAATTCAGCTATTTGATCAAAGGTTAAAGCTGTATTTTCAACTAACCATATCGCTGTTGCTTTAGGCATTAAAGGGTATTTCATAATTGGCTCATATAATATAATCAAAAAATAATATATAACAAAATATGACTATGACAGATTTTTTTGAAGTTGATGAAAAACAAAAGACGGTTAAAATATTAAATTTGGATGATTTCAGTGTTGAGGATTTGCAAAATTATATTTCTGAACTTCAAACTGAAATACTAAGAGTTCAAGATGAGATAAAAAAGAAGGAAAATTTAAAACTTAATGCTGAAAAGTTTTTTAAATAATTATTTATTAATTTTAAGACCTTTAAATCTTTTTTGGAATCTAGCTACCTGTCCTTCAGATTCATTAAGACCAGCCTTACCACCGGTCCATGCTGGGTGAGATTTAGAATCAATTTCTAATTTAAGAGTATCACCTTCTTTACCCCAAGTAGATCTAGTTTTAAAAGTAGATCCATCAGTCATAACAACGTTTATTTCATGATATTTAGGATGTATATCTTTTTTCATGCCTGTCTTATATTTATATAGATTTCAAAGTAAAGTAAGTTTTTTAACTAATTCATTATGAATTTTATTATTTGAAGCAACTAAATCACGAGAACTTATTTCCCATGCATTTCCATCGATTTTAGAAATTTTCCCCCCAGCTTCTTTAACTAAAAGAATGCCCGTTGAAACATCCCATAAATTTAGATCTTTTTCCCAAAAACCATCTAATTTACCAGAGGCAACATAAGCAAGATCAAGGCCTGCAGAACCGAGTCTTCTTATTCCTGCAGATGATTTTAGGATTTCATCAATCTCAATTAAATAGTTTTTATAAATTCTTTCTCCAAACGGAAGCCCAGTGCCGATCAAGCAATCTGAAAAAATTTGCCTGTTTGACACTCTAAGTCTACTATTATTACACCACGAACCTTTACCTTTAGAACTCCAAAAAAATTCGTTTAAAATTGGATTATAAATCACACCGTCTGTGATTTCATCATTTGTCATTTTGGCAACGATTATTCCAACATGAGGTATTCCATGAATAAAATTAGATGTTCCATCAATGGGATCAATAATAATGGTGTTTTCATCACCCTTTATTTCACCAGTTTCTTCAGTTATGTAAGTATAATCTGGATAATAATATTTTAGAGTTTCTAAAAGTGTTTTTTCTACTTTAATATCTGCATTTGTTACAAAATCTCCAACTGATTTAGATTGTATTTGTAAATTTTCTAATTCTCCAAAATCTCTTAATAAAATTTTACCAGCTTTTTTTACTGCCTTTTCAAAGATATTAATTACAGCAGGCTGCATTAATTTTTTGATTTTTCGATATAACTACCATCAATTGTACTTATTACTATTTTATCATTAACTGCAATAAATTGCGGTACAGATGTTTTAATATTCTTTTCTAAAGTAGCTGGTTTATATGATGAAGCAGCTGTTTGACCTTTTACAACACCTTCAGTTTCTATAACAGTTAATTCTACAGTATCAGGCAAGTCAATGCCGACCGGTTTTTCATTATAGAAATTAATAATAACATTACTATTCTCAACTAAAAATTTTGATTGATCCTCAGTTAATATGTCTGAGCCAAGTTCTATTTGTTCATAAGTTTGTTTATCCATGAATATAAAATTATTATTATCATCATAAAGATATTGAAATTCTTTTTCATCAAGGATAGCTCTTTCCACTGTTTCTGATGATCTAAACCTACTATTCATTTTAGTACCTTCTCTTATTTCTTTAAGTTCAGCTTGCAAGTAGGCACCACCCTTTCCTGGTTGAGTATGCTGGGTTTTCAAAACTTTCCAAAGTTTGTTATTAATTTCTAAAATATTTCCGACTTTAATTTCATTTCCATCTATTTTCATAGTTTTATCTTAAGTTTTTTTTGTATATTTTTAATTTTCGTAAGATCTACTACATCAAAAGTTGGATTTAATAAAACCTTATTTTTTTTAGCAATTTGATTAATTTTATTTAAGATGATTTTATTATTTTTTAATTTTAAATAATCAATATTTTCATGAATTAATAATATACTAAGACCTTGATCATAGCCTGAGTCGATAAAAAACTTAATATTGTGTGTCTTATATTTATTTTTAATATGGTTTATTAACGTTCTAAGCCACTCTATCCCAAAACCTTTAATTAAAAAATATTTTATAAATATGGTCGAAGTTTTGAACTTTGATTTTCGAAATTCTATTAAATTTTCAATTTGTATTAGTGTCGATACTGCAAAACAGATTTTTTTAGGCACTAAATAAATTTTTTAAGATCAACCATAGTGTCTACCATTCTATTTGAGAATCCCCATTCATTATCATACCAAGATAAAACTCTGCAGAATTTATCTTTGACAACTTGTGTTTGACTCATATCAAATACAGAACTGCTTGAATTATGATTAAAATCAATTGAAACCAGAGGTAATGAGTTTGTTGTTAGTATTCCATTTAATTTTTTAGTTTTTGAAGCTTGAAGAACTATAGAATTAATTTTTTCTGGGCTAGTTTTTTTCTTACTTACAAATGTAAGATCTATAAGTGAGACATTAGGAGTAGGTACTCGAATAGCTGTTCCATCTAGTTTGCCTTTTAATTTTGGCAAGACTAGACTCAAAGCCTTTGCTGCTCCTGTAGAAGTTGGAATCATTGACTCAGCTGCAGCCCTTGCTCTTCTAAAGTCAGAATGGGTTTGATCAACAGTTCTTTGATCACCCGTGTAACTATGAATTGTTGTCATGAAACCACTTTCAATTCCTAATTTTTCATCAAGAACCATAGCTAAAGGAGCAAGACAGTTAGTAGTACAAGATCCGTTTGAAATTACGTTATGATTTTTTTTAATGGTATCGTTATTTACACCTTGAACAATTGTGGCATCTACATTTGAAGCTGGTGCTGAAATAATAACTTTTTTTGTTCCTGCATTTAAATGAGAAATCGCCTTTTCTTTTGAAGTAAAAACACCACTACATTCAAGAACAACATCTACCCTGAGTGATTTCCAAGGAAGGTTATTTGGATCTCTTTCTGAATAAAAATTAATTTTATGTTTACCAATTTTTAATCCATTTTTGATTGAGCTAATCTCATCTTTAAGAATACCGTGAACACTGTCATATTTAAGTAAGTGTGCACTGCTCTCAACACTTCCTAGTTCATTAATAGCTACAATATTAATATCTTTAGGATTTTTTTCTAATAAAGCTCTAAAAACAAGTTTTCCAATTCTTCCAAATCCATTTATTGCAACTTTCATATTTCTCCTTTTTATAAACTTTTAATTATTTTTTCAATTAAGTAATCATCTGTTATCTTAAAGTGCTTATATAAATCTTTGTATGGCCCACTTTCACCAAAAGTTGACATGCCAACAAAATTTTCATTTTTAATATATTTTTCCCAACCATTTATTACTCCAGCCTCAATAGCAAAAATCGGCTTATTTCCTAAAATTTCATTTTTATAACCATCATCATTTTTCTCAAACAATTCAAATGAAGACATGCTTACAACTCTTATCTTTAAATTATTGTTTTCAAAAAGTTTATTTGATGCAGAGCAAGCAATCTCAACTTCAGAACCAGAAGATAAAATTGTTGCATCATATTCTTTAAAATCTCTTATTTTATAAGCACCTTTATTTACAAGATTTTCTTTGCGATTATCTTTTTGTAACATCGGTAGATTTTGTCTTGTTAAAACTAAGATTGTTGGTCCAGTATTGTTGATTGCACATTCCCATGCTTCTATAGTTTCAATAATATCACAAGGCCTAATGACTGTTAAATTTGGTATAGATCTTAAAGATGCAAGATGTTCAACAGGTTGATGGGTTGGTCCATCTTCTCCTAATCCTATTGAGTCATGCGTCATTACATAAATAACTGGTATATTCATAATAGCTGATAACCTAATTGAAGGTCTGCAATAATCGGTAAATACCAAAAACGTTCCTCCATATGGAATTAAACCTTTATGTAAAGCAATGCCATTCATTACTCCAGCCATTCCATGTTCTCTGATGCCGTAATGAATATAATTTCCATTAAAATTATTAGATGTAATTACATTCATATCTTTTGCCTTAGTGTTATTTGATCCAGTAAGATCAGCAGATCCACCAATAAGATTTTTTTGATAGTTTGAAATTAAATTTAGCGTTAGCTCACTCGATTTTCTTGAAGCACAATTTGTTTTGTCATTAAAATGTTCAGATTTTAATTCACTAAGTTTTTCTGGAATTTGATGATCAATTTTTTGATAAAAACTATCTTTAAAATTTTTACTTTCAATTAATTCTTTGTTTTTTGATAACCATGAATTTCTTGATTCTTCATTTCTTTTATAGAAACTTCTCCACTCACGTAATAAATCATCTGGAATTTCAAACGGCGAATAATTCCATTCTAATTTTTTTCTTGTTAAACTTATTTCCTCTTCACCAAGAGGTGAACCATGTGATGAAGCTGAACCCTCTTTGTTTGGAGAGCCAAAACCAATTTTAGTTTTACAAGATATAATTGTTGGACCATCATTTTTTTTTGCTTGAATTATAGCTTGATCAATTTTCTCATATTTATGACCATCTATTTCAATTATATTCCAATTATAAGCTTCAAATCTTTTTTTCACATTGTCTGAAACTGAAAGATCTGTTGATCCATCTATGGAAATAGAATTATTATCAAAAAACATAATAAGCTTATTTAATTTTAAATGTCCTGCGAGACTACACGATTCATGACTTAAACCTTCCATTAAGCATCCATCTCCAGCAAAAACATAAGTATAATGATCGAATAATTCTTCTCCATAATTATTTGATAATTTTTTTTCCGCTAGCGCCATTCCAACTGCATTTGCTAAACCTTGAGACAAAGGTCCAGTCGTTGTTTCTATTCCTTCTGCACTTCCGTATTCTGGGTGACCTGCAGTTTTATTATGTAATTGTCTAAAATTTTTAATTTGATTTATGTCTATGTCTTTATATCCTGTTAGATACAAACAAGAGTATAAAAGCATTGAGCCATGACCATTTGAAATAATTAATCTATCTCTATCAATCCACTCCGGATCATTCGGGTTAAACTTTAAATGATTTTTATAAAGAATTGTTGCGATGTCTGCCATACCCATAGGCATACCAGGATGACCAGATTTTGCTTTTTCCACTGCATCCATTGATAAAAATCTAATACAATTTGATAATTGTCTTAGATTGTTGATATTATTTAAATTATTCAAATACTTACCTTTATGGTTGATATAAAATTATTTAATATGGGTTCATTACAGTGACAATTATAAAATTACAAACTATAAAATTATAATGGAAATACAAAAAAAAATTACAGTTCTAAGCGAAAACTTAAATAATCTAAGATCAGCTTTAGAAGATTTTAGGGATCATCATATTTCTAAAAAAGAAAAAATTAAAAATCTTGAAAATGAAATTAAAAATTTACGAAAACAAATGTCCGAGTATATTGATGAATTGGAACTTCTAATTAAGAAATAACTATGCCTTTTTATAAGACAAAAATTTTAAATAGAGAAATATCATTAGAATATGAAAAAAAAGACGAAAAAAAAATAATAGATTCAATAAATTTAATTAATGAAAAAATTGATGATAAATTACAAAATCCAAAATATTCTAATGGAAAAATAAGTGATACTATATTGTTATCACTTCTCTCTATTGAGCTTCAAGCAGAGCTTTCAGAAAAATTAAATATAGAAAGAAGTTCAGAAGTAAACGATACCAAGAAACAAGAATATCTAAAGAACAATTTAGAACTTAAAGACAAAATACTAAAACTACAAAATGAAAAAAAAATTTTAGAAGATGAAAAATTGAAATTAGATCAAGAATTTGATGAAATAAATAAAAAGGTAGAAGGCTTAATTAATATTATTAAGAATTCATATTATGAATAATATTAAAGATGAAAAATCAATTATCAGAAAAAAACAAAAAATTATAAGAGATAAGATTTTTAATAATAAACCATCTCATTTTGCTTTAACTTTGTTTAATGACCTTTTTGAAAAAATTAACTTTCAAGATATTAATATAGTTTCTAGTTTTATTTCTATAAATTCTGAGATAAATACAAGAGAGCTTAACAATCTTATCTTTATTAAAAATAAAATTTTATGTCTCCCTGTAATTGAAAAAAAAAATAGTCATTTAATCTTTAAGCAATTTAAGAGTGAAGAGAATTTTGTAAAAGGACATATGAATATATCAGAGCCTCAAAATAAAAATAAAATTTTAAATCCTGAATTGATTTTTGTACCTTGTTTAGCTTTTGATAAGAAGGGAAATAGATTAGGTTATGGTGGAGGTTATTATGACAGGACATTTGCTTATTTAAATAAAATTAATCACAGATTCATCTCTGTGGCCTATGCATATGAAGAACAAAAGTTAGATTACATACCCATAGACAAATTTGATTTTAAAGTGGATTATGTTATTACTGAAAAAAATTTATATAGTTTTCAATGAAAATTCTTTTTATAGGTGATATTGTCGGTAAGGCGTCACGAAAAAAAATTAAAGAAATTATCCCAACACTCAAATCTAAATATAATACAGACATGATTATTGCTAATGGTGAGAATGCTACTTCTGGTTATGGAATTTCAAAAAAGGATGCAGAAGAATTATTTTCTAGCGGAATTGATCTACTTACACTTGGGAATCATGCATGGGATCAAAGAGATATGCTTTCTTATATTGAAGAAAATCCAAAAATAATCAGAGCTTTGAATTATCCTGAGGGGGTTCCTGGAAAAGGATATTATAAGCTTGAACTTTTAAATGGAAAAAAAATTATAGTAGTACAAGTAATGCTCAGATTATTTATGAATTTATCATTAGATGATCCCTTTAAAGGCATAATTGAATTTCTTCAAAAAGAGAAGTTAGGCAGTACATGTGATGCGATAATTATTGATATGCATGGTGAAGCAACTTCTGAAAAAAAGGCATTCGGATATTATGTTGATGGACAAGTTACGGCAGTTTTAGGCACACATACTCATGTGCCAACGGCAGACAGTGTTATTTTACCTAAAGGTACAGCCTATCAAACAGACGTGGGGATGTCAGGTGATTATAATTCAATAATTGGTTTTGATATAAATAATCCAATACATGGATTTGTTAAGGGGTACAGGGCAGAAGGTAGATTTACACCTGCCACTGAAAACATAACAGTATGCGGGGCTTTAATAGAGATTGATACTAATACTGGTTTAGCTAAAAATATTACCCCAATTCAAGAGACATAATTTACATATATTAGACACATTTATCTAATATTTTATATCTTTACTAACATCGGATTAAATATTTATAAATCTACTCTTAATGGCAGGGCACTCGAAATTTAAAAATATTATGCATCGTAAGGGTGCTCAAGATAAAAAAAGAGCAAAAGTTTTCTCAAGACTTGGAAGAGAAATTTCTGTTGCTGTCAAAGTAGGAGGCGAAGATATTGAAAGTAATATTAGATTAAGATCTGCAATTGCTTCGGCCAAGTCTCTAAATATGCCAAAAGATAACATTGAGAGAGCAATAAAAAAAGGTCAAGGAAATGATCCTGATAGTAATTATGAAGAAGTAAGATATGAAGGATATGGCCCTGAAGGTATTGCAATAATAGTTGAGGCCCTTACAAATAATAAAAATAGAACAGCTGCTGAGATTAGGTCCTCTTTTAGTAAATATGGAGGTAATTTGGGTGAAACAGGAAGTGTTAGTTTTGGTTTTGACAGATTTGGAAATATCACTCTCGATAAAAACTTAGTAAAAGAAGATCAACTCTTAGAATTTCTTATTGAAAATAATAGTGAAGATTATGAAATTAATGAAACAGAATATTCAATATACTGTGATCAAAACCATTTGCATGAACTTAATGATAAATTAATTAAACAGTATGGTCAGACTAACTCTGCAAATTTAATTTGGAAAAGTAAAAATAATATAAATATCGGAAAAGAAACAGCGGACAAACTATTTAAATTACTTGAAGTTTTAGAAGACAATGACGACGTTCAAGTTGTATCATCAAATTTTGAAGTTGATGATAATGTTCTATCTTCACTCACAGCCTAATGAAAGGAATATAGATGCCTGATAAAGCCTGGAAAAAAAGAGAAAGAGATGTTGCAAACTATTTCAATGGGAAAAGGACACCTTTGAGTGGCGGTAATGGTAAAGTGACTAGAGCTGATGTAATCCATGAAGAATTATTTATAGAATGTAAACTAAGAGCAAAACATACAGCAATTAGTTTATGGGATGATACCGCAAAGCTTGCGAAAGAGGAGGGTAAGACACCAGTAATAGCATTATGTGAAAAAAATAGACCAGGGTTTTGGGTTATGGTTCATAGTAGCGATCTTGAAAAAATTAAAAAATAATAATTATGGCAGATATTAATAGTACAAATTTATCCACAGAAGCACCAGATTTTTCAATGCTTGCTTTATTCATGCAGGCTGACATTGTTGTCAAATCTGTAATTATAATATTAATCTTAGCCTCTCTTTATTCTTGGAATGTAATAATTTCAAAAATTTTAAGAATTAGACAATTAAAAAAACTTGAAAAAGAATTTGAAGATATTTTTTGGTCTGGAAATTCATTTGAAGATTTATATGAAACTTTAAACTTTAATCAGACAGATCCAAAATCAAAATTATTTTGTGCTGCAATTTTAGAGTGGAAAAAAAGTAAAGCTCAGTTTGAAAATGATACATCTGATATTAATTCTTTAAAAGATAGAATGATGAGATCAATGACAGTTGTTTTTAATAAAGAAAGTGAAAATGTTGAGAGAAATTTAACATTTCTCGCAACTGCTGGATCAACTGCACCTTTTATTGGGTTATTTGGAACAGTCTGGGGTATAATGAATAGTTTTAAATCTATTGCAATAGCTCAAAATACAAATTTAGCAGTAGTTGCACCAGGAATTGCTGAGGCCCTTTTTGCAACTGCATTAGGTCTTTTTGTGGCTATACCTGCTGTAGTTGCTTACAATAAAATTTCAAACGATTTATCAAAATATTTTATATCCTTGGAAACATTTATGGATGAATTCTCAACAATTTTTTTTAGACAATTAGAGAAAAAATAAATTGATTACTTCAAATAATTTAAACAAACGAAAAAAGCAAAGGTACACTCAAATGAGTGAAATTAACGTTACACCTTTTGTAGATGTTATGCTTGTTTTACTTATTGTTTTTATGGTTACCGCACCTCTTCTAACGGTTGGAATTAAAGTTGATTTACCAAAGGTTAAAGCTACTGCATTAACTGATATTAAAGATCCAATTGAGATAACCGTTAAGTTAGACGGAGAAGTCTATATTGGGGAATCAAAGGTTGAAGTAGAAAATTTAATTCCTCGACTAAACGCTATTACTGAACAAAACAAAGAAGCAAGAATTTATATACGAGGTGATAGAGTGGTAGCTTATGGAAGGATTATGGAAATTATGTCCATAATAAATTCAGCAGGATATATTAAAGTTGCATTAATTACTCAAAATCTTGAGCAATAGATGGATCGTATAAGCTATAATAGTTTAAAAATTATAAACTTTTTTGAAAATTTAAATCCTAAAACATCAGGAGTTATTTTTTCAACACTAATACATTTAATTATCCTTTTGTTTATGGTTGGCTTACCAAATTTTTTTTCTACAAAAGAAATCTATGTTCCAAACGTAATACCTATTGAAATACTTAATGTTGATGAAAATACAAATTTGAAAAAATCTGATAGTGAAAAACCAGAAAATAAAAATAAGGAAACAATTACTAAGCAAAAAAAATTTAATTCATCAGATCAATTAGAGGTAAAAAAAAATGTTGAAATAAATAAAACTGAAATTGAAGAAAAAACTAATCCAAATCAACCAGTTTTGGAAATGAAACAAACTCCAAATTTAGAAGTTAAGGAAACAAAAAAAGTAGTTATCAAAGAAAAGGAAATTTTAGAGGTTAAGAAAAAAATAGAAACAATTAAAACTGATATAATTAAACCTAAACTCAAACCAAAGCCAAAAAATATAAATAATGAAAATGTTAAATCAGATTTAGATCTTGAAACAAACATAAAGGATAAACCAAAGTTGGAAAGTGATAAAGCCGTATCTAAACCAAAGCCGAAACCTGAAAAAGATTTTAGTATAGCATCAATGCTTAAAGATTTAAGAAATGAAAAAACAAATATGGTTCAAAATGATGTTAAAGAAGAGGTTGAAGAAGTTGATAATAAAAGTACAGATGATACTAATGACAATCTAATGCTATCAATATCTGAAATAGACATGTTGAGGCAGCAATTATCTTCATGTTGGAATGCTCCAGCAGGTGCAGTTATACAAAGAGGAGACAAAGTTACAATTTCAGCTAAAGTATTACAAAATATGAAGGTTTCGCAAAACAGTATCCGCATTGTTGACACAAATATAGCTAAAACTAATCCTTTTTATGGACCAATTACTGATAGCGCAATGAGAACTCTCTTAAACCCAGAATGTACTCCGTTAAAACTTCCAAAAGATAAATATAATCTATGGAAAAATCTTACAATTACTTTCGATTATAGTATTATGAAAGGCTACTGATGAAAAAAGTTTTTTTTATAACCTTTTTTATATTTTTTAGTTTTAAAGTCTGTTCTTTAGAAGTCACCCTAACACAAGGTAGCGTGAAGCCAACTCCAATAGCTGTAACAGAGCTATACTCAAAAAATTCACAATTAACTAAAGTAGGTAAAAATATTTCGACCGTTATTTCAGATAATTTAGAAAGGTCTGGACTTTTTTTACCAATAGATAAAAGATCATTTATCCAAGATAATGAGTCATTGGCAAACAAGCCAAGATTTGAAGATTGGAAATTAATAAAAGCTCAACATTTAGTTTCTGGAAAAATTTCATCTAATAATGGAAAAATATCTGTCGAATTTAGATTGTATGATGTGTTTCAACAAAAGCAAATTGTGGGAAAAAAATATGAGACTAATGAAAAAAATTGGCGAAGAGTCGCTCATATTATCTCAGATTCTATTTTTAAAAATATAACAGGTGAAGGTGGTTACTTCGATACAAGAATAGTTTATGTTGCTGAAACAGGTCCTAAAGAAAATAAACAAAAAAGATTAGCAATCATGGATCAAGATCAATCAAACCATCGTTTTTTAACAGACGGATCATATCTAGTTTTAACTCCAAGGTTCTCTCCTAATTCACAAAAAATTACTTACATGTCCTATATAAATAGAAATAATCCACGAGTTTACATTTTTGATATTGAAACTGGTAAACAAGAAATAGTAGGTGAATTTCCTGGAATGACATTTGCCCCTCGTTTTTCACCTGATGGTAATCAAATCGTCATGTCTTATACTGATCCAGAAATTGGTAATTCTGAAATTTATATTCTGGATCTAAAAACAAGAATTTCTAAAAGAGTTACAAATAATTCCTCAATAGATGTTTCTGCAAGTTTTTCACCTGATGGAAAAAAAATAGTTTTTAATTCAGATAGAAGTGGACGAAGGCATCTATATGTAAGTGATAATAATGGAAAAAATATTAAAAGAATTAGCAGGGAAGCTGGAAGTTACTACACACCTGTCTGGTCACCAAGAGGTGATATGATTGCATTCACTAAACAAGAGGGAGGACAATTTTATATAGGTGTTATGGAAGTTGACGGTTCAAATGAAAGAATGATTGCAAAATCATTCCATGTTGAGGGACCAACATGGGCGCCTAATGGTAGATTTTTGATGTATTTTAAAGAAGAGAGAACTGCTGAGGATGGATCAGGGGGTGAATCCAGTCTATATTCTATTGATTTGACTGGTTTTAATGAAAGAAAAGTAATAACTCCCTTAGGAGGATCTGACCCAGCTTGGTCTCCTTTGATGCATTAATTCAATATAATACAAAAAAATATACGAAATTTTAAAAAAAATGTTAAGGAACTGTTTGTAATTTAGTATATCTACTTAAAGTATTAAGGGAGCAATTTTTTATGTTTTACAAGTTTTTTATCTCTATATTTATGGTTTTGTTTGTTGCAGCTTGTGCAACAACACCAAAAGACTCAGCTGACTCTTCTGGTTCAGGATCAAGTAGCTCTGGAAGTGATGTTTCTTCAGAAGGAACAATTACTGAAACTGCAGGAAGCGGAATAGTTTCTGGATCACAGGAAGATTTAATTGTTAATGTTGGTGATAGAGTATTTTTTGGATACGATAGTTCTGATTTAGACTCAGACGCTCTAGAGTTACTGCAAGATCAAGTTGCATGGCTTAAGCAGAATAGCGATGTTTCTGTAACAATTGAAGGACACTGCGATGAAAGAGGAACTAGAGAGTACAACTTAGCTCTTGGTGAAAAAAGAGCTCAGGCTGTTAAAAATTATCTTATAGGATTAGGAATAAATCCTGATAGAGTTTCAACTATTAGTTATGGTAAAGAAAGACCTGCTGTTGTCGGATCAAACGATGGAGCATGGGCTCAAAACAGAAGATCAGTAACTTTAGTTAATTAGTTATTAGTCCTTAATACTTTGGCGCTATAGAAATATAGCGCCACATTTTTATCTCAATTAGAAATTAAAATCAGTTAATGTTTAAATACATACTCACAGTTTTAATTCTATTTTTTTCAAGCTATTCTTTTTCTAATGAAAGTGATCTAACTATCTCCCAACAATTAGAAAGATTACAAAGAGAAGTCTCAGATCTTTCCAAAGAAGTATTTTCAAATTCACCGAATCAATCAAATGCAACAAATAATGATTTCGTTAAAAATCTTTCCGCTATCGATTTGCGAATATATGATATTGAAAATGATATAAAAAATTTAACTTCTAATTTAGAAGAATTGTATTTTCAATTAGACGATATCTTTAATAAACTGGAAAATTTAGAATTAGTTATTAATAATTTCCAATCAGTTCCTTTAAATAATGTTGAAGTAAATACTGATGAAGCTTCACAAGATAGTTCTGAAGTTAAAAGTAATACATTAAGTGATACTGAAACAGAAAATACACTTGGAACATTAAATATTTCAAAAAACACAAATAATACAAACGAAGAAGTTATATCTGAAGACCAGGAAGTAAATTCTAATAAAAAAGAAGAGGTCTTATCACCTGAAGATCAATTCCAGGTAGCGTTTGATAATATAAGAGATAAAAAATGGCAGGATGCTAAAATTTCATTTGAACAGTTTATTTCAGATAATCCTCAAAATCAATTATCAGGTTCAGCACATTATTGGCTTGGAGAATTATATATTCTAGAAAAAAATTATAGGGAGGCAGCACTTATATTTGCAGAAGGCTTCCAAAAATTCCCAGACAGTATTAAAGCTGCAGAAATGCTCTTTAAACTTTCTCAATCATTATACCAAGTTGAAAAAACTAATGAAGCTTGTAAAACTATGGAAAAATTAATTATAGATTTTCCTAAAAATAAAATTATTCCTCAAACCAAAAAACAAATTGTAGAGTATAATTGCTTAGAAAATAATGAATGAAGCTTACAAATAAAGAATTCATTAAAATCATAGAAAAAAAATACACTTTTGAGAAAAAACCTTTGGTTGCTGTAGCAGTTTCTGGT
>CACIQI010000005.1 GCA_902588745.1 uncultured Alphaproteobacteria bacterium
TTTGGTGTTCTAATGACTATCTGAACATGAGTCAGCACCCAGAGGTAGTAAATGAAATTGTAAAAACACTACTTGAATATGGATCTGGTTCAGGTGGAACAAGAAATATTTCTGGTACATCAACCTATCATACTGAACTTGAAAAAAAACTGGCAAATGTTCATAATAAAGAGGCGGCATTAGTTTTTGCCTCTGCTTATACAGCAAACCAATCTACTTTATGGACGTTAGGAAAAAAAATTAAAGATATTGAGATATTTTCTGATGAATTAAATCATGCATCTTTAATACAAGGTATTAAGAATAGTGGTGCTAAGTGTCATATATTTAAACACAATGACATTGATCATTTAGAACAGTTACTAAACGAGTCAAATGTAGATAATCCTAAGTTAATCGTTTTTGAAAGTTTATACTCTATGGAAGGTATAAGATCGCCTATAGTAAAAATAGTAGAGTTAGCAAAAAAATATAACTGTATGACATATCTGGATGAAGTTCATTCAGTTGGACTTTACGGTAAAGAAGGTAAAGGTATTGCAGTAGAAATGGGAGTTGAAGATAAAATAGATATTATTAATGGAACTTTAGCAAAAGCATATGGTCAAATGGGAGGTTATATTGCAGCTAGTTCAGAAATAATTGATTACATTAGAAGTTTCTCTCCAGGTTTTATTTTTACAACTTCAATCTGCCCATCAATTGCTGCAGGAGCAGCTAAAGCAATAGATATTGTTTCTCTGGCAGAACAACTAAGAATAAGAATAAAAGAAAATGCAGCTTTAATAAGAGAAAATTTAGATTCCTTAGCAATCCCTTATTTGGATACAAATTCTCATATTGTAGCAGTATTAATTAATGATCCTTTTTTGTGCAAAAAAGTGTCTAAAGATTTAATTGATGATCATGGTATTTATGCACAACCAATTTTTTACCCGACTGTACCAAAAGGTTTAGAAAGACTAAGAATAACTGTTACCCCAAAACATAGAAAAGAGCATATCGAAAAAATGATTAAGGCTCTTGATACAGTTTGGTCTAAAAATAGTTTACCAAGAAAAAATATTAATAAAGTTACAGCAAATATTTAAGTTTTAATATTAACATCAATCTGCCTAGCAGCAAAACCATAATAAACTACAGCTAAAGTTATTATAAAACCTCCAATTATTACAGTTGTACTTGGAACTTCATTAATTCCAAAAATAGGAAGCCAAACCCACAGAACTCCTCCAACAACTTCCATTAACGATAAAAGTGCTAGCTCAGCTGAGGGTAAGTATTTTGCTCCAAGACTGTATAGTATTAAGCCGGCTGCAACAATTATTCCATGAAGTATACTCAAATAATTATTTATTTCAGGCATTAGAATAAAAGGTTCAAAAGAGAAGCCTAAAATAAAGAACGCAAATATTGTACAAAATATTCCCGCTAAAACAACTGTTGTGAATTTTGGTGTTTCAGGTTTCCATCTTATTGTTACCGTGTATAATGCAAAACCAGTTGCAGAAATAAATCCTATTATTGCACCTAAAGCAGTTCCAGAAATACTGTCATTTATAATCATTACGCAAACACCTATAAATGCAACTACCATTGCAATTAATGTTGATCTTTTTAGTATTTCGCCAAGAACAAAATAACCAACAATGGCTGCAATAAAAGGCATGGCTGCTAACATAAATAATGTTACGGCAGCCGTAGTCATTGTAATAGAAAAAATGAACCCGGTAAAAGCTGTAGCTAGAAATAAACCTCCAAGTATAGATGGTATTCCTATTTTGAGAAAATTTTTATAAAAAGCAAAACCTTCACGAAAAAATAAATATATTAGAAGAATAATTGAAATTGTTAAACCTCTATAAAATAAATATTGAAAAACATATTGATGACCATCCACCATATATCTAACTGTCAAAGCTCCAAAACTCCAAAAAATTCCAGCAAGAAAAACTACACAAAAAGCATATAAATAAGAATTTTGACTCATTATTAAAAGGTCAAATCATTAAATTTAATAAAAGTAAATTAATATTTTAGTTATTTATTTGAATACCAGTTTCTTTACTTCCTGAGATCTTAAAATTAACATTATTATCATCATTTTTTTGTATTTCAGATACGTCTGACATTTTGCAACTGGCAATAAAAAGAAATAAAAAAATTATTGGCAACTGCCTATAGAACCAAGAGCACATTTTTTACCATCTATCCATATAGTATTTGACAAATTTGCTTCATCAAAAATTGCACCTGAAATATTAGCACCAAGTAGATTTGCCTCATATAAATTTGCACCTTTAAAAGTCGCTCCAAAGAGATTAGATCCCTCAAAGTTTACTTTTGCAAGGTTTGCATTATCAAAGTTAGCATTATTACAATTAGCTCCCTGTAAATTTGAAGCATATAAATTTGAATTACTGAAATTTGAGAAGATAAAATTACCAATAGATAAATTTGAATTATTAAGTTGAGATTTTTCAAAATTAGATAAAGATAAATTAACTCCTGACATTTGAGAATTTGCCAAACCAGTACCAGAAAGATCGAGATTTTCTACAAAATTACAATTAGTCCAATCCACCTCATTTGCTGGTTGATCACTGCATGCAGCAAATACAGAATATGAGCTAAAGAAACCTAAGACAAATAAAATTAAAAATCTCATATTTAATTTTTATGATCAGTTTATGTTAAATTTAAGGCAAATTAGCGTGAAGTGAGTTTTAATTCAATCCTTCTATTCTGTTGTAGATCACTCTCAGTTTCTCCATTACTGATAGGATAAAACTCTCCATATCCTGCAGATGCTAATCTATTTGGTGGAAAGCCAAGATCAAGAAGAAGTTTTAAAACTGTATTAGCTCTAGCTGAAGATAATTCCCAGTTAGAAGGATATCTAATTGTTTGTATAGGTTTTTTATCAGTGTGTCCTTCTACCATAATAATCCAGTCAATATCTGAAGGAATATCATTAGTAGTCTCTTTTAAAGTAAGGCCAATTTCACTTAACTTTTCTTTGCCAGATAGTTGTAAATCTGCTGAAGCAGAATCAAATAATAGCTCTGATTCAAAAATAAATCTATCTCCTACAATTTTAATGTCTTTTCTATCACCTAAAATAGATTGTAATTTTCCGAAAAACTCAGATCTATATTTTTGGAGCTCAAATACTTTCGATGTAAGGGCTTTGTTTAACTTTTCACCTAGCACCTCTATTTCTAAATCTTTAATCAAAGCCTGGCTTTCACTAGCTTCTAAAGCATCATTAAGTAAAGCTATTTCTTTTTGCAAGGTATCAATTTGATTAGAAAGAATTTCTACCTGTTCTAATGTTTTTGAAGCTTGTATTTCCATATTTTTAATTTCTTCAAGTGATGTTTCTTTTTGTGTTTGATTTTCTTGTTCTAATGAAACAATTTGACTTTGAAGTAACTCAAGTTTTTCTAGTTGTTGTTTTTGTTTATCTTCTGACAAAGAAAGAACATTATTTAGTTCAGATATTTTTCCTCGCAAATTAAAAATGGTGCTATCTTTCTGAATTAAATCTTTATTTAATCTTGCTAATTCTTCATTTTTAAACCTAATTGCATCAAGTTGTTCATTAAGTGATGCATCTTTTAAACCTAGACTATCATTAATCTCTAAAAGATCATTCATAAGTTCTTGATATTGAGATATTTGACTTTGTAGTTCTTCATCTCTCAATGATAGTTCAATGTTAGTCTTTTCTAATTCATCATTTAAGCTTATAAGTTTTTTATTTTTATTTTTAATTGCAAGTAACTGCTCTTCAATTCCTCCTTCCTCTAAACCCAGACTTTCGTTAATGGCCATTAAATTTTCATTCTTCTCATTTAATTCTGCTATTGTAGATTTGAGAGATTTTTCACTTTCAAGTAGTTTAAAATTAGCATTATCTAATTCTTGATTAAGTATTTTTAGTTGATCAATTCTTGTTGCGAGTGCTTTATTAATTCGTTCTCCAAGCCCCTCGGTTTCAAGTAAAGTAATTTCTTGTCCTTCATAAGTTTCTAATGCATTTGCAACTATTCTCAGTTCTTTTAAAAGACTACTAATTTGCTCAGATAAAGCTATTATATTTTGTTCCTGAACAAATATTTCTGATCGTTTTTTTGCAACATCAGTTTGTAATTGCTCACTTAATAATTGCTCACTTTGTAAATTTAATTCTGTATCTTCAAGTTTTTTCTCAGTTTCAGAAAGAGTTGAAAGAGCTTCTTCTTTATCTTTAGTTTCAATAACAAGTATTTTAGATAATTCATTTATTTGTATTCTTAAATCTTGAAGCGCCTTATCTCGGCCAGATATAGCATCACTCAGATATATTTGCGAAACAGTAAAAACCATTAGCACAAATATGATTACTATTAAAAGAGTAGCTAGAACGTCGACAAAACCAGGCCAAATATTTGTTGTATCAGCAAGTCTATTTCTTAAAGACCTAGTAGACATTATTATTTTTTAATTTTCTTTAGTTCTTTTTCAATTTTCTGAAAATATTCTTTAACTTTTTTTGCTTCTAATATTCCATTTTTGCTTAAAGCTTCTGTAAGGTTCATTAGTGTAGATTGTGTGTTTAATTGTGAAGATAAGAAATTTGATAATTGTTTATCAAGATTTGAAGAGTTGGAATTGATTTTGTTAAGTATTTCATTAAACTTCTCTAAATTGTTTGAAATTTTAGTTTGATTGTCAGATGATTTTTTTAAAGTATTTAGGAGATTTTCCAAGTTATCATAGATTTTTTGAATTGCTTCACCTGTAGGCTTATCTTCTACTTTAGAAAAATCTGGAGAAGAATTGCTATTAAGGATTTTTTCATAGTATTGACTAAATTTATTTTGAGCTTGTCCAAGATTTAAATCAAGTAATCCTAATATTAAAGAGCCAGCTAAACCTAATAAAGAACTGCTAAATGCAATACTCATTCCTTCTAGTGGAGCATTTAATCCATCTTTAAGAGAATTAAAAAAACCAGCAACATTTGTATCATCTATACCTAGGCCGCTGATAACATTGCCAACAGATCCAATGGTTTTTAGAAGTCCCCAGAAAGTTCCTAGGAGTCCTAAAAATACTAGCAAGCCTACCAGGTAACGAGAAGTTTCTCTTATGCTTATCAAAGTCATATCAGAATTCTCTATCATTCTATTTATTGATGAACTTTTAAAAACAAATTTTCCGTCAAGATTTTTTAATTCAAGAGAAATATTTTTGTCTTGCCCTCTTAAAGTAGAGAATGCTTCTATAGAATTTGTAATATTAAAGTTTGAGAAAGATATATATTTGTAATTTAAGTTAATGAGATGAAAAAAATTAAATACAATTCCAGTTAACAGGGCTAATAAAATTATAATATTAATAAAAATATTTGATAAAAAAGCATTTTGTAAAACTGGGTATAATAAAACAACAATAACAAAGACAGCGACTAAGAAAATTGATGCTCTAATTATATAATTATTTAGGGATAGCGCCATAAAAGAAAGATTATATTACCTGTCTTGGAAATTCAATAAATATAAACTGTTTAGTTGTAGATATAGTTTCTTGTGAGAGGCAAATTGTTAATATTTTTTGCAATTTGTATTTGAAAAACAACATTACCCATATTTACAAAGGAATACTTACTTGCCAATAGATAAAACTCCCACATTCTAAAAAAACGCTGATCAAACATATTTATAATTTTATCTTTATTTTCAATAACATTTTGATACCATTTGGAAAGTGTGTGAGCGTAATGTAGTCTTAATACTTCAACATCAGTGACATTTATATTAAGTTTTTGTGTTGCATTCATTACTTCAGATAATGATGGAATATAACCACCAGGAAAAATGTATTTTCTTATCCAGGGACTTGTAGCAGTTGGTTTACCCCTTTGACCAATTGTATGCAAAAGAAAAACACCGTTTTCTTTCATAATATCATTAGCTTTACTAAAATAAGTTTTAAAATATTTAACACCAACATGCTCAAACATACCAACTGATACTATGCGATCATATTTTTCGTTCTCATTTCTATAATCTTGTAGTGCAAAAGAAACTTTATCAGCCAAACCTTCTTTTTGTGCTCGCTCAGATGCAGTTTTAAATTGATTTTCTGAAAGTGTAATTCCTTTAACTTTGGCGCCGGTAGATTTAGCTATTTCAATTGCCATTCCTCCCCAACCACACCCAATATCAAGAACATCCATATTTTCTGTAATTTGAAGTTTTTTAATTATATGTTGTTTTTTATCTTTCTGCGCTTGATCCAAACTCATATTGGGATTGTGAAAATATGCGCAAGAATATTGCATATCCTGATCAAGAAATAATTTATATAAATCCTCATTTATATCGTAGTGGTGTGCTACATTTTTTTTTGAATTTACAAGCTGATTAATCTGCTGAAATGGCATAAAAATAGAAGATAAATATTCATAAAATTTATAAATTTTATTGTTAGAAATAAAGTCATCGTAACAATTAGTTATTAAATTAAGAAAATCTTCTATAGTGCCTTTTTCTACAACTAACTCTTCATTCATATACGCTTCACCTATATGAAGATTAGGGTTTAAGAAAAGTTTTCTTTCAATAGATTTGTTTTTTAGTCTTATACAAACGTGAGGGTTTGAATTTCCAAAGATATGAGTCTTGTCATTAGAATCTATGATTTCTAATGTTCCATCAAAGTTAAGTTTTTTCAGTACACTGAATAACATGTTTTTTTATTTTAAGAAAAACATCTCTTATGTCAATAACTCTAAATTATTAACATTTGATGAGAAAATAATTTGTAAAGATTGACTTAAGCAGCAATGCGACGATTTTTTTGAGCTTCTTTTTCTTTTTTAAGCTCTTTTTCGTCAATATACGCAACATCACAGTGACTCTGGCAATAAGGCTTCCCAGCAACGGTATCAGCTTCACAAAAATGAAAATCTTTTTCTTGTGGATCTCCAATTGGCCATTGGCAACTTGAGAAACTGTGCATCACACTGTTTTGTTTAAAATAGTTTTTTAATATAGACATAATAACTTTATTAATTTCGAGGTAGTTTATATTTATGAAAAAACCAGTATTCAACATTAAATATAAAAAAGTTGTTAATTATCAATATGTTAGTATCTAAATCTTTTTGACCTACTATATGTTGATACATAATTTATAAGAAAAACGAATCGGTTTATCGAAAAAATAAAATTATAAACAATAGTGCCAAAAAAAACAGATAGGATTTGATTACAAAACTTTTAGTTAATTTGGATTTAGGAGGTTTTCTCAAATATATAAAGAAAACAATAGTACTCCAAAATAATAAAAGTATTACCCAGCCTGTTAAAAATGCGTAATAAAAATCGACAGACATCAGTTCCCTAAAGAATTAATTTATATAGCGCAGTGTAAACCTGTTTTTTGGATATATTTTTGATGATATTCTTCAGCTTTATAGAATTCCTTAGCTTCTGATATTTCAGTAACAATATTTAATCCAGCGCTTTTAGCATATTCGTTTTTAGAATGAATAGATTTATTTTTTTGATCTTCATTATAATAATATATCGCTGATCTATATTGTGTTCCAATGTCGGGACCTTGTCTATTTAAAGTTGTAGGATCATGACACTTCCAGAAAACCATCAAAAGATCTTCATAAGATATTTTAGAATTATCAAATTCAACTAAAACAACCTCAGTATGATTTGTATTTCCTTGGCAAACACTTTCATAAGAAGGGTTAATAGTATCGCCTCCAGAATATCCAACTAAGGTATTTATTACACCTGGAGTTTTACAAAATGTTTCTTCCACACCCCAGAAACAACCTGCACCAAATAATGCTTTTTCCATATTTATAAATATATATGTAATATAAAATATATCAATTTTTATGAGCTCAAAATTTAAAATTTTAGATAAAAAGAATATTCACGACGGTTTCTTTAAAATGAATGAAGTTACTCTTAAATACAAAAAATATGATGGAAATTGGAGTAATGAAATAAAAAGGGAGTTATTTGGTGGCGCACAAGTATCTGCAGTCTTACCATATGACCCTATAAATAAAAAAATTGTTTTAATTCAACAGTTCAGACCAGGGACAATTTCTAAAGATAATCAAAATTATCTAGATGAAATAGTTGCTGGAATAATTGACTCTGGTGAAACTCCAGAAGATACTGCAAAGAGAGAATGCTTGGAAGAAACTGGATGTGAAGTAAGTAATCTTACATCTATACAAGGTTACTTTCCTGCCCCAGGATCATCTGAATCTTTTTATAATCTTTTTTTAGGCGAGGTAATTGCTCCAGATAAAGAAGTTATAAGAGGTCTTAAGAATGAAAATGAGGATATATTAGTTAAAAGTTATAGTTTTGATGAGGTAAAAAGAAAAATGAATAAAAAACAAATTTTAAATGGGCTTACACTAATAGCATTACAGTGGTTTTTTTTAAACATTGAACGAACCTAAGTTCCTATACCTCTTTCATAAGGTTGAACTAATTGTTTACAAATTAAGTTCATATCTAAAGTCTCAACATTTTTATCTATAGTTTGATATTCCTGACACTCATATACTTCGTTATCTTTTTGGAGAACTGTAACAAATAAGATTATTGTTAACTCGTTTACAACCTCTATGTCACTTATAGCGTAGCTTTTAACTTCAAATCCCTCATTAATAAGATCTTTATAAGATTTCTCTGACTCTAGCCATTGATCTATATTTGGATTAGCTGTTGAAAGGTTAGATAAAAACAAAAATACAGAAAATAAAAAAATAGTTAGTTTTCTTTTAACCATTGTAGAACTTCATTTATATGTTTGTTAGGAGGAAAAATAGGGTAGAATACTTTTTTAACAATATTTTTTTCCACAATAAGAGTTGATCTTTTAAAATAAATTTTGTTTTCAATTTCAAAATAAGGCATTTTTAATGAATTTAGCAAAATATTTTCTGAATCACTTAAAACATCATAGGGAATTGCTAATCTATCTGTCATTTCCTTAATATAATCTATTGTTTGAGTTGATATTCCTATAGGCAGAGCATTTAGTTTGATTAATTCTTCATAATTATCTCTAAAGCTACAGGTCTCCACAGTACAGCCAATGGCTCCTGGAGTTTGATTCCAATTTTTAGGTAAACTTTCATTTGGATTACCTGTCATAGAATAAAAATATAAAATTAAACGGAAAGTGTCAGATCTTTTTATTTTTAATAGATTTCCCTGTTGATTTTTAAGAGAAATATCCGGCAAAAACTTATTTAAAAGATGATCAGCTTTTCCATCATTTTGCGGTTTAGGAAATTTACTATAATCCATACTAATTTGTCTTGTATAATCTAATTCTATATACCATAAGATAGTTTTATGACTCAAATTAAACCTCTATCTAGTATGGAAACTCCTCGCTTTGCTGATGTTGCTACTTTTTTTCGTTTACCTGTTGTGAAAGATTTAAATAAATTAGACTACTGTGTTGTAGGCGTACCATGGGATGGTGGAACTACTAATAGACCTGGCGCTAGACATGCACCAAGAGAAATTAGGAATGCATCGTCACTTGTAAGGCTTTATCACCCTGTTTCACTTAAGAGCCCTTATGATAAATTTAATATTGCAGATATTGGTGATTGTCCGGTAAACCCAGCGGACCTAAATGATAGTTTAGATAAAATAGAAAAATTTTACTCAAATATTTATAATTCAAAAACAATACCATTATCAATTGGAGGTGATCATTTAATTAGCCTACCAATTCTTAGAGGTATGGCAAAAGAAAAACCAGTAGGTTTATTTCAGTTTGATTCTCATTCTGATACTTGGGACACTTATTTTGGAGGATTTAAATATACTCATGGCACACCATTTAGAAGAGCTATAGAAGAAAATCTAATTGATCCAAAAAAATATGTAATCCTTGGTCTTCGTGGAGCTTTATATGATCCTGAAGATTTAAGTTGGGCTAGAGAACAAGGTGTAACTATTATTACTATAGATGATTATTATGAAATGGGATTTAATAAATGTATTGAAAAAATTTATGAAGTTCTAGTTAATACAGATACTTATTTTACATTTGATATTGATGGAATAGACCCAACTTTTGCACCAGGTACTGGAACTCCAGAAGTTGGAGGCTTTAATGTGAGAGAGGCGCAAACTATTATAAGAGCGCTAAACAAAATTAATTTTGTAGGAGGTGATGTTGTAGAGGTATCGCCACCATTTGATTTAAATAATATGACTTCATTAGTAGGAGCAACGATTGCCTTTGAAATGCTTTGTACTATGACAAAAGTAAATTAAAACTCTTCAAAATTTGAAGTTCCGACACATAAAACATTTTTTAAATCTAGATATTTATTAATGTTATCTTTGTTAACCCCGCCTGTTGGAATAAATTTTATATCCTTTAGAATGTTTTCAATTGATTGTAATTTTTTTTGCTCTCCATTTAAATTTGCTGGAAAAAATTTAATTATTTTATAACCTTTTTTATTAAGATGTATAAACTCACTAACTGTTTCAGCTCCAGGAATATATGATAAATTATTAATTTCTAAAATCTCATCAACAATTCCAGGGGAAACAAAAAAGTGAAAATTATGATCTTGACCCTTAATAAAATCTTCTTTTGTTAAAACTGATCCCAACCCAAATTTATATTCAGTAAAATGTTTTTTCAATTCTAGTGCTATATCAAAAGATTTATTTTCTCTCAGGGTTACTTCAATATAATGAATTGCTCTATTCTTCTCTAAATATTTGCTTAAACGATCAATATCATTACTTAAAGTTGTAGTATTAAGAATTGGTAAAATTTTTTGTTCTTTTAGTTTTAATTGTAATTCGCTATTTAACATCAACTATTGCTCCTTTTTGCATGATTATTTTCGAGCCCAGAAGACTGGCTTCTTTTAGAGCTAAAGCTGGATCATTATGCATAATAAAATTTGATACGTAGGCAGCATTAAATCCATCTCCTGCTCCTGAAGTATCAACTACTTTTCTAATAAATTTATTTCTTATTGTAAATTTTTTTTTATTTTGAATTGCGTAAGTTAATTTAGCATTTTTTCTAAATATACCATGATCTATTTTGTATTTATTTATTAATTTTTCAAAATTTCCTAAATTACTGTCATTTTTCCAAAATTTTAAATCTTCACCTGACACAAAACAAATATCAACGAAATTTAAAATGGAATGCAAAAAATTGTTTAAATTTTTTTTAGTCCATCGATTAATTCTAATATTAAAATCAAAGATAATTTTTATTTTTTTATTTTTTAATAATTTTAACAAATTAACAAAATTACTTATTTTAGATGGATCAATAATTGAAAGTGTAATTCCAGAAAAATAGATATAATCAAAATTCTTCAAATTTTTAAATAATGAAACAAAATCTATCTTATTAAAGTAATTTTTTGCTGCACTATTATCTCTCCAATAAAAAAATTGTTTTTCTCCGTTATTTCTATTCTTAATTAAATATAAACCAATTTCATGACTATTAACTTGCTTGATTAATTTTGTTGAAATTTTTTTAGAATTTATAAATTCCAAAACTGATCTGTTTACACTAGTTTTACCAATGGCTGTAAGAAAAGAGACATCAAAATATTTTTTATCAATATAGTTACAAAAATTTAGCGTATCACCTGCAAATGATTGTTGAAAAATATTATTCTTAATATTGGCAATTTCAATCATACATTCACCAACTGAACAAATTTTTGTTTTCATAATTAACTTTAGTCGTGATGAAAAACTTCTTCCATACTAGACCACCATTCTCCTTTTTTTCTATTTGGGTCTGGAATTTGACATGGTCCACAAACACTCCACCACTTTTGAACTTTAGGGTTTGAAGCCATTAGCTTGTTATCTCTATCAAGATTGTCTCCGTGATATTCAACATATCCAAAAAGAGTATTTTTATGCAAATATATCGAATAATTCTTAAAATTAAGTTCTGTTAAATTTTCTAAGACTTCAGGCCAAACATTTGCATGAAGTTTTTTATATTCTTCTATTTTTTCCTCTTTAATTCCAAGAGTCATACCTAATCTAATCATCTAAAAATATTCCTTTCTTGTTATTTTAAAACTGTATGCATGCTCACATGGTTTATTATCTGGTCTTGTTATATGGAGTCCATCTCTTGTATGTTTCCATTCTACTTTATCAGTACTTCCTAATAATTCTACCCTTTCAATTTCATTATCAAAAAGTTTATATATACTTTCTATCGTAAAATCTTTGCTAGGCCATCCTAATGCAGTTGCATACAAAAAATTATCTTTTGTGGTGAAACGAAAATCTTTAGCAGTATAAATTAGTTTTGTTCGATTATCTGAAAAAGGTCCTGCTTCATTCATTTTAGTTGGGCCTTCTCCATATTGATCCCATGTTTCTGTTTCAAATATTGCTTCTCCATTTACATCAAGCCAATTTCCAATACCTTCTAAAAGATTTTTATCTTCTTCTGGAATTGTTCCATCAGGTTTTGGCCCAATATTTAAGAGCATGTATCCATTTTTACTAACATTATCTATTAAGTAGTGAACTAAATCTGTCGTAGTTTTATATTTTGAATTCTTCATATAAGCCCAAGCACTTCCATCGTGGACTGTGGTATCAGTAATCCAATCATAGTGGGTTAATTCTGACTCTCTTCCTAGTTCAAGATCTAATAATCCAGAACCGGGGGGAAGATCATGCCATTTATAAGATACAACTACTTCATTACCCCACTCAGTTTCTTTGTTATAATAATATGAAAGAAAATCTTTTTTATACTTTTCATGAATAAATCTAATTCCAAAATCAAACCATACATAGTCTGGTTTATAATTATCTACTACTTCTTTTAATCTATTTAACCATCTATCATGAAAAGCTTTACTAGGCTTGTCTTGATGTTCATTTTTTCTACCCCAATGATCCGGATATACAGCCTGATTTCCTATTAAATCTAAATTGTGAAGTTCACCATATAAACTTTCATATTCCTTTTTTGATGTATCAAAATCATTATTCCAGTGTGGGAAAAAAAACCAGTTTTCAGCATGATGCATTGCTACCATATATTTCATTCCTTTATTTCTAATTGCTTTTGCAAGTTCTCCAACAATATCTCTTTTTGGCCCCATCTTGGATGCACACCATTCGGTATCAGAACAATTCCACATTGGAAAACCATCATGATGTTCTGCTACTGGTCCAGCAAATTTTGCTCCAGATCGATAATATAAATCTGCCCACTCTTCTGCATTAAATTTTTCAGCAGTAAACATTGGTATAAAATCTTTGTATCCAAATTTAGATGGATGACCATAATGTTTACAATGATAATCAAACTGAGGACTAGGTGGCCTATACATCCAATAAGGATACCACGTTACATTGGGTCCAGCAGCTGGAACAGAATAGATTCCCCAATGCGCATAAATACCAAACTTTGCTTTTTTAAACCAATTTGGTGTTTGATGTTGTTTTATTGATGACCAAGTTGGCTCAAAATAGTTTTGTTTCATCACTTAATTAAATTTAAATTTATATAATCTTTTAAAGACTATAAAATTGAGTTGCATTTTGAGCAAATATTTTATTTTTTTCGTCTTCAGAAAAAGAATTGCAATAATTCATTGCTAAATCAAACCAATTTGAATAGTTATCTGCCATTGTTAAAACAGGCCAATCACTTCCCCACATTAATTTATCAGATCCAAAAGTATTAAGAATAAAATCAATATAAGGATCAAGCTGTTCTTTTGTATAATCTGGACCAACTTCTGTAAGAATTCCAGAGAATTTACAATAAACATTACTTGCATTTGATAGTTCAGTCATATCTTTTTTCCATTGGTCAATTTCAGACTTAGTAATCACGGGCTTAGCAATATGATCAATAACTATAGGAAGGAAATCATATTTTTTAACAAATTGTATAAGATGTTGAAGATGATTTGGTCGAACTAAAGCATCAAAAGTTAAATTTTTTGTATTTAAATAATTTATATTTTCTTTTAGGTGATCATTTAACATCCAAGCATCATCTTGAATATCATGTATCATAGGTCTAAAACCTTTTAAAAATTTATTCTCACACAGTTTATCAATGTCATCTTTAGCATTGTTACTATCTAAATCAACCCAACCCACCACACCTGCAATAAATTCATATTTAGATGCTAAACTTAATGTAAATTCTGTTTCAGCAACAGTGTCAGCAGCTTGGACAATTACTGTTTTAGTAATATTTTTTTGTTTTATAAGTGGCTCAAGATCTTCTGGAAAAAAATCTTTATATAAGACTTTCATATCTGGAGTCATCCATGAGTAATCTCCTCTTGAAAGTTTCCAAAAATGTTGATGACTATCTACGTACATTTATTTCCAATAAGTACCATTATTATAATCAAATTCATTAAGAGAACTATCTTTAATTTTTACAGAATACCCTGGATTTGTAGGCGTTACATATCCACCATCTTTAATCATTGCTGGATTTTCAAAATGTTCAGAACAGCTTTCTGCATATTCACTTAATAATAAATCATGATTTGAAATTATAAACTTGTTGATTAGATTTAAATGCTGAACATATTCACATAAACCAACACCACCTGCATGAGGAATAACGGGAGTATTAAACTTACTAGCTATTAAAAGAACTGGTAAAATTTCATTTATACTTGCTATTCTACAACTATCAATTTGGCAGTAATCTAAAGATTTGTGTTCTATAAATTGTTTAAACATAACTTTATTCTGTATCATTTCTCCAGTTGCAAGATTAACGTCGGGATGTGCATCTTTAATTTTTTTAAAACCTAATACATCATCAGGGTTGGTTGGTTCTTCATAGAATAAAATATCGAACTGTTTTAGTTTCCCAATATTTTCTATAGTCTCGTTTACGCTCCAGATTTGATTGGAATCTACCATTAATTTATTTTTATTACCTATTAATTCTCTAACAAGTTTACAGCGATGGATATCCCTTTCTATATCTTGACCAACTTTCATTTTAAAATGAGTCCAGCCCTTACTTAAATTTTCTTCAACTAGTCTTTTCATTTTTTCATCTGAATATCCTAACCAACCAGCTGCTGTTGTATATGCTGGAAAAATAGTGGAATTTAAATCGTCTAAATTTGAAGGTAAATTTATTTTTTTCTGATCAATTATTTTAGCTGCTTCATCTTTAGTAATTACATCGTCAATATAAGAAAAAGAGAGTTTATCTAACAAATCTCTTGTTTCTAATTCTATTATGTATCTCCAAAGAGGTTTTTTATGAAATTTAGAAATTAAATCCCATATTGCATTAAAAAAAGCTGCAGCTGCAAGATGTGTTACACCTTTTTGTGGTCCTACCCATCTTAATTGACTGTGGTTTGTAATTTTTTCCCATATGGATGCAATATCCTTTTCTATTTCTTCAACATTTTTTCCAATTATAAATTCTTTAAAATATTCTATGACGGTACAACAAAGATCATTACCTTTTCCAATAGTAAAGGTTAATCCAATACCAGTTAAATCTTTTTGATCAGTAAATATTGTAACATAAGTTGCAGAGTAGTCACAATCAACATGAACAGCATCAGTTCCCAAATTATCTTTTGATGTTGGAAAACGAATATCCTGAGTTTTAATATCAATTATTTTCATATTGGACATCTTTCATCAATTAGTTTTTCATTAAGTAAATCTTTCCACAAATCTTCAGGGATAGGAAAATTTAAAAATTCTAAGTTTTGCTCCACTTGATCAAGCCTATCCATGCCTAAAATCATGGAGGTGACAAGTTTATTAGTATAGCAAAATTGTATTGCTACTGCCGGAACAGGTACATCATATTTTTTACAAATATTTGCAATTTTTAAGTATCGTTGCTTAACTTCTTCTGGAATTTTATCATAAAAATAAGTAATATTTTCACCTACACCTTTAGCTAAAATTCCTGAATTAAAAATTCCTGCAAGAATAATTCCTATATTATTTTTTTCAGCAATAGGGAAAAAATCATTAAGAGCGTTTTGATCCAATAATGAATATCTGCCTGCAAGAACCATACAATCAAAATCGCCTGCATTTGCAAATCTTGCACATATATCAGAGTCATTTACTCCTACTCCAATAGCTTTAATTACTTTTTCTTCTTTTAGTTTTTGAACGGCTTTATAGGCGCCGTCCATTGCTAATTTAAAATAATGATCAACCTCGTCACCAAAATTAAATCGATCTACATCATGAATTAAACAAATATCTACTTTTGAAACAGCTAATCTTAGTAATGATTGCTCAAATGCTCTCATCACACCGTCATAAGAGTAATCGAGATTAGGAGAAAAATTTAAACTTCCTGCAAATCTCCCTCTATCTATATTATCTTTTTTTGCTGGTGTAAGATATCTTCCAACTTTGGTTGATAAAAAATAACTATCCTCATCTACAGTTTTTAAAAAATTTCCTAATCTATGTTCACTTAATCCATAACCATATAAAGGTGATGTATCATAAATATTGATTCCTTTTTCATAGCTTTTTTCAAGTATGTCATAGCAATTTCGTTCATCAAGATTTTCAAATAAATTGCCTAAGGGTGCTCCACCAAAACCAATAGCTGTTAAGTTTATATCAGTTTTTCCAAGCTGTCTTTTATTCATGAATATTGCCCATAATTGATGAACTCATTTCTTCATAGTTATGATTATTGATAGTTTCACCAACTACCTTAAAATCTTTCATTGTAATAATTCTATCTGCTAAGCTAATCATTTCAGGCATATCACTGGTAATTAAAATTATTGATGTGCCTTTTAAAGATAGTTCAATAATTAATTCATGAAGGTAAGATTTTGTTTTTATATCTATACCAACTGTAGGTTCATCAATAAATAATATATCAGTTCCAGAAGCTAGCCATTTAGCTACACTAATTTTTTGCTGATTACCTCCAGATAAATTAGAAACAATTTGTTGGTAGGAAGGTGTTTTTACTTCAAGTTGTTTCACATAAGGATCTACTTTATTGTAAACAATACTGTCATTTAAAAAAGATAATATTTTTTTCAAATTTGACCAGACTGTTATTCCAGCATTGGATAAAACATCATGCATTAGAATTAATCCCTCTTTTTTTCTGTCTTCACTTATGTATCCAATTTTATATTTTTCTAGTGCATCTTTTGGAGACTTAATTTTAATTTCTTTATTGTTGAGTAAAATCTGTCCAGAATTAATTTTATCTAACCCAAGTACACATTTTATTAATTCTGTTCTTCCTGCACCAACTAAACCGTATAATCCAAGTATTTCACCTTTTTTTAAATTTAAATTAATATTTTTATGACCAAGGTCAGTATTTATTGATTGTAAATCTAGTAAACTTTCATCTGTAAAATCAATATTTTTCTTAGATTTAATTATTTGTTCATCTCTACCAATCATTAATTTAACAAGTTTCTGTCTATTAAGATTAGTAATTTGTTCAGACTCACAAGCATTTTTACCATCTCTCAAAACAGTAACTTCATCACAAATTTCAAATACTTCCTCTAATTTGTGACTAACAAAAACTATACTGACATCTTGTTCAGCAACTAATCGTTTAAGTAATGCAAATAAATTTTTTGTATCTTGTGGGGATAATGATGAAGTTGGTTCATCTAATAATAGTATTTTTGATTCTAAGGATAAGGCTTTAGCTATTTCACATAGTTGCATTTTTGCAACTGTTAAATCTGATACTATTGTATTTGGATCTATATCCAACTCCATAATATCGAGCCATTTTTTTGATTCTTTGGCAACAGTATTATAATCAATTAGTCCTAAATTATTTTTAGGAAGGTTGGTTAACATTAAATTTTCACCAACTGAAAACCTCCTAATTAAATTTCTTTCTTGGTGCACAACTGAAATTCCAGCATTCATTGCTTCATTAGGTGAAGAAAAAGACTTCTCTTGATTATTTAAAAATAGCTTTCCTTCATTTTGATTATATACTCCTGTAATAATTTTAATTAATGTAGATTTTCCTGCTCCATTTTCACCAAGAAGTGCATGGATTGATTTTTTTTTGAGTCTAAAGTTTGCATTATCAAGAGCTTTAACACCAGGAAAATTTTTTGTAATGTTACTGAGTTCTAAAATATAATCACTCATCTGAAAAAACCTTTGTTCTTCTCTCTTCTCTATATTCTCTGTATCTATTTATAAATACCGCTAATAAAATCATAAATCCTAAAAATATTTGAACAAAAAAAGGATCAATTTTAAAAATTACTAAAGCTTGAGAAATTATAGAAACTAATATCACACCAAATGCAGTAGCAATAACATCTACTTTTCCACCAGCAAGTATAGCGCCTCCAATTACCGGAGCAGCAAATGAAGGTAATAGCCAAGAATCACCTATATTGGGTGTCCCAAGTTGTAATCTACAAACCACTAACATTCCACCGATAGCAGCTAAAAGGCCTGATATAACATGAGCATAAATAACTATTTTTGTTGAAGATATTCCTATTAGTTCTGATGATTGTACATTATTCCCGTATGCCAGCATATACCTTCCAAGTGATGTTCTATTCATTAAAATCCACATCAGCACAGTTATAATAATTGGTATAATAACTAAGTAAGGTATAGGGCCAAAGATTTTTGCATTTCCAAAAAATTTAACAGCCTCAGGAATTTCATAAAAAGGTTGAGCCTCTGTTATTCCTAAATTCATTCCCTTAAAAATGTAAAGTGTAGCAAGGGTAATAATAAAAGCTGATATGCCAGTTTTAACAGTGATGTATCCATTTATAAAACCACAAGCAAGACCAATTAATAATCCAATGAGAACAGCAGGTAAAATAGACATGCTATAAACTTCCATTAAGCCAGTAAATGAAATCGCAACTAAGCCACCAATTGCTCCAACAGATAAGTTCATTTGACCAATTGCAATGATAATCATTTGTGACATTGCCACAACGAGCATCAAACTAACACTCAGCATTAAAACATATAAATTAAATGGAGAAATAAATGCAGGCTTAAACAATGAAATTAATATTGAACCAAAAATTAAAACTAAACCAAGTCCAAACCAATCTTTTTTTAAAAGCGCGCTCATGAAACAATTGAATTTTTAACAGTAAAATATTCCCTGGCTCTATCTAGCAGAACAGCTCCTAATAATATGATCCCAAGAAAAAATCTTACCCAAAATTCACCAACGTCAATTAAGTATAATCCATTATTTATTAATGTGACAAGAATTGCTCCTAGCATTGTTCCAAAAACTGTAACCTTACCTCCAGAAAGAAGTGTTCCACCCAATACTGGAGCTAAAAAAGCAGGTAATAACCAGTCAAATCCAAGATGACCAGCCATAGACGGAATTGCAGCACCAATTCTTGCTGTTAACATTATACCAGCTAGTGCTGCCAAGAATCCTGACAGCATATGACAATAAATAAACATTCTATCTACAGAAATACCTGATAATTCAGCAGCATCAGGATTAGCTCCAGCTGCGATAAGCTTTCGGCCAATATCAGTGTATTTAAAAATATAATAAAGTACAAAACAAGTCAGCACACTGATAATTAGTAATGGTGAAATATATTTATTGAAAAGTTTTAAACTTCCAAAATCAGTAAAAGCCTCTGGTAGTTTTCTAAAAGCTTCTGCTTCAGTTAGCAAGGTCATGAAACCAAAATAAATACTCATCGTTGCCAGTGTAACAATGAAACTATGAACACCTGTTCTAACAGTTACAAATCCATTAATCCAACCTAGAAATGAACCAAAAGCTAAAACTAAAATGATTGTAATAGAAATAGGAATTCCCATACTTTCCATACACCAACCACCAAACATTGCTGCAGAAACACCTAAAGCACCTAGAGATAGATTTAAACCTCCAGTAAGTATAACTACCATCATTGCTAAACCAATCATTATATCTAGAGCAACTACTCTTGAGAGAGCATAAATATTGAATCTTGAAGTAAATCCATCAGTTGAAAAGGAAAAAATACAAATAAATACAATTACCAAAATAAGTAAACCAAACTGATTAGTTTTTACAAAATTAGGAATTTTATTATTCATAAAAAAAGGGGGCTTAATGCCCCCATATTATTTTAACTTGGACAGTTTAGATATGTGCTATCAAAAGTTTCTAAAATTTCTAGAGAAATTCCTCTCATAGCCATAACGTATGTATCAACATCGCTAATATCAACAAATACAGTACCTGAATCAATAAATTGATCAGTTTGTGCAGTTGATTTCCAAGGTGCATCAGCTTTGAACTCACAACCTTGTCTAACTTTGTCCATTACATATGAACCAATGTAACCTTGTCCATATGGGTTTTGAAGCATAGTTCCATGAACATAACCATCTTTAATAGCTTTTAAAACTACTTCGTCATGATCAATACCAACCATTTTAATTCTTTTATCACCCATATTAGTTAAAGCTTGTGCTGCTACAACAGCAGGAACCCAAGCAGTAGTAACAATACCATCTACTTCACTTCCTTGAGCCGCCATGAAAGCATTAATTTTTTCATCAGCTGGTTCATAAGCATCAATATCAGCAATAACTTGAATAATTTCTACTCCACCACCTGCTTCTGAAACAGCTTGTTCAACAGCATTGATTCTTAGAGTTGTATTTGGATCAACTAAGAAACCAGTAAAGTGAGCAATTTTTCCTTTGCCACCTAAAGCTTTAATTAATTCTTTTGTACCAAGATAAGCTGAGTGACCAGTGTCAGTTCCAAAACAAAATTTTGCTTGAGTTGGTTGTTCAACACATCCTGCTAAAGCAGCTGTTGGTATACCAGCATCATCTAGTTCACCTAAAATTTTATTTGTACCAACTGCATCACCAGGAAATACAAGTACTGCATTGTAACCTTGACCAACTAAACTTTCAATTAACTCGTTTTGTTGACTTAGATCCCACTCTGCAGGAACTCTGTAATCTGCTTTTCCTAAACCAAAGTCTTCTACAGCATCTAAACCTGCTTGTTCCCACGCAGCAAAATAAGGGTGCGGGCCACCAGGGACTAGAGCTACTTTAGTAACACCATGACCACCGGCAAAAACAGGTGATACTAGTAAAGCAAAAAAAGAAGTTAAAAATATTATAAATTTTTTCATTATTCCTCCTTAAATTTTTTTTAATGTATTCAGATTTAGAACTTAAATCAACAAAAATAAAATAAAGTATTTATTTATAATTATATTGATTATACTATTGTCGCATGCTGTATTCATTTAGATGGTTTGGTCATAATGATCCTTCAAAATTAGATCAAATTCGACAGATAGGTGTTGAAGGAATCGTATCATCACTAGCACAAATAAAATATGGTGAAAAATGGTCTGCATTCGAAATCAAGAAAAGGAAGAAATTTATTGAAAGTTTCAAAATTAATAACAATAAAAATTTAACTTGGAGTGTTGTTGAAAGTCTTCCTGTCCACAATGACATAAAAAAAAGGTCAGGGAGATATAAATATTACATAGATCAATACAAAGAGTCATTGATAAATTTAGGAAAGAATAAGATTAAAAATATTTGTTACAATTTTATGCCATTGATTGATTGGGTGAGAACAGATTTAAATCATCAACTACCAAATGGAGCATTTGCTTTAAAATATAATCATCTTCATGTCTGTGCATTTGAAAATTTTATTTTAAAATCTAAAACAGCAAAAAAAAGGTATTCACCCAAAGAAATCCATACTTCAAAAAAAATATTAAAAAAAATGAATTCTAGTGATTTAAAAAAACTTAAAATGTCTTTACTTGGAGGGTTAGCTGCAAACGATAGAAAGTATACAATTAAAGATTTAAATTATGAGATTGATCAATTTGCAGAATTAAATCATAGTGATTTACAAAATAATTTAAAAGATTTTATAGAAGAAATTTATCCAATCATAAAAAAATATAATATTCATTACAATATTCATCCAGATGATCCTCCATATAATGTTTATGGATTACCAAGAATTGTTTCTAATGAGAAAGATATTAATTTTATTGTGAATATAAAAAAAGATACAAATGTAGGTTTAACTTTTTGTACAGGATCCCTTGGTGTTAATAAAAAAAATAACTTAGTCAATATAATTAAAAAATATGGTTCTTATATAAATTTTATTCATTTAAGAAATATAAGACACATTCCAAAATCTCTCGATTTTTATGAAGATGACCACCTTAATGGAAGCCTGGACATGGTGTCTATTGTCAAAGCAATATTAAAAGAAGAAAATAAAAGGAAAAAAAGTAATCATCCTATTAAACAAATTCCTATGAGGCCTGATCATGGGCATACAATACTTCATGACCAATTTAATTCAGTAATACCTGGATATTCATTATTAGGCAGAATGAAAGGGCTAGATCAGCTTAAAGGTGTAATAAAAGCTATAAATTAATTTTTACCTTATATTTATTTGCTAAAAACAAAAAATCAGTTTTTAATTCCTTATCTATTGGAATACCTGTTTTTAATCTTTTATTAGAAGTAATTTTTTCTTTTTCGCCTGGATATAAAATTGGATTATTATTTTTTTTTGGTTTTTGTTTTTTTAGATCACTCATATAGTTTTTCATACCTTTAAAATATTGTTTTTTTGTAGTGAAAGCATTTAATGAAATGGCGATTAAGAAATGTCCTAACTTTCTTGGTGTACTAAAATCTGGTCCAATCATTGATAATAAACGGTATCCATGAGCCATACCAATAAGAGGTCCACACATTATTTCTACAGAAGAAGATAATCCAAAACCTTTATACCCATATTCTTTACCTCCAAGTGGAGCCAAAGAAACAGCGTCATAAGGGTTAGTCGTGTAGTTTCCGGATTTATCAAGTGCAATCTCAGATTTTAATTTAGTAGAATTTGCTCTGGCTCTCATAACTTTATTCCATGCTATCGAAGTTGAAGAAAAATCTGCATGTAAAAAGTCTTTATTACCTATTGGTGCTGTAAAAGAATAAGGATTAGTCCCGTGAAAAGGTTTCTTACCATTATACGCTATTGCAAAAGCATCTGAGTGTGTAAATGAAAAACCAACACAGTCGTTTTGTGCAATATCCATAGAATATACACCTGCAGCACCATAGTGTGAGGAGTTTATTATGCCAATTGAAGCAATGCCATTCTTCTTTGCCATAGATGATACTATTGCTGATGCCTTTAAAGCTGCTACATGCCCTAAGCCATCATCAGCATCATAGACAGCTACACCTCTATTTTTTTTTATAAGCTTCATTTTAGGTTTTGCTTTTATTCTTCCGTTTTCAATACATTTTACATAATGAGAAAATAATCTAATACCATGACTGTCCACGCCTCTAAGAGAAGAATCTAAAAGTGATTTAATAAGTAAATTTCTATCCTTTTTTGGAACAGATAGTTTTGATAAAATGCTATCAAAAAATTCATTTATTTTGTTGGGTAAAATTTTCATCTTATGAAATTATTTCTTTTAATAATGATTTTAAAGGTTTTTCTTTCATTAAATTTAGATTTTTTTTGACTGCTGTTAACATTTCTTCTTTTTTACTTTCCGAAAGATTAAAAATATTTTTATTATTAATTATTTCTTCAAAAAAATTATCCTTATTATTTTTATAAACATTGTAAAAGTATTCTTTATTTCCATCATCAAGTCTATTTTGATCTTCTTCAATAATTTGAAATAAGAAAAATAACCAAGAGGCTATGATAAATTGAATATATTTAGTTGCTCCTTTATTATTATTGTAGGTATCAAGTATTCTTATAGGTATTTTTAAAGAACCATCCATAGCAATTCTTAACAATTTATCCTCTATGTAGGTATTTTTAAATCTTTCTAAAATTTTCATTTTGTACTCATTTATATTAAAATCATCTTTAGTTTCTAAAGTGGGTAACACTTCTTGGTCTAAAAAATTTAAAATAAAATTGTAAATATTTTTATCCTCTATTGCTTCATGAACATATGTATACCCACACAAATGACCAATGTATGCTACAGCTGAGTGGGAAGCATTCAGTATTTTAAGTTTATTATTTTCATAAAATTTTACGTCTTCAACAAATTTTATTTTATTATTTGATAAAATATTTTTTAGCTCATCATTATTTGATTGAATATACCAATCTCTATAAGGTTCAGTAACCACAATTGTATTATCATTATATGGCAAGTTAAAATATTCAGATTGTTTATTATTATTTGGAACAATTCCATCAACCATAGATAATGGGAACTCAATATTATTATCAAACCAATCTAAACACTTTGGATATTTTTTTTCTATAAATTGTTTAACTAAATTTTTTAAAATTGTTCCATTTTCAGACAAATTATCGCAACTTAAAACGATTAATTTTTTTTTGTTTTTCTTATATCTTTCTATTATTCCAAAACTTAGATGACCTATCAAAGTTGATAACTCTTTATCCTCTAAATCATTAATAATTTGATTCGAAAAATTTAATTTTTTATTTTTATCAAAATGATATCCCTTTTCTGTAACAGTAATTGTAATTAATTTAATTTTTTCAGATACAATTAAATTTCTTATTTCATTCTTGTGTTTTAAACCAAATAAAACTTTTTTAATTGGATTTAAAATATCAACTTTTTTATAATTATTTGATATCCTTACCAAAGAATACAAGTAGTCTTGTAACTGCATTTTATTATTTGTTTCTTCAGACCTTAAATTGACCCCAATTATGGAAATGTTTTTATTATTTTCTAATATTTCATGAATATATAGTGCTTGGTGAGCTCTATGAAAATTACCAATACCGAAATGAAGTATGCAATCTTCATTATTATTAATATTATAACTTGGAAATGATTGTTCTTTTAAAAGATTTCTATTTATGTTTTTATTTAATTGCATATTAATAATTAAAATATACTTAAACAGAAGATGATCAATAAAATATATAAAAGTGTGCTTATAACTGGTGCATCAAGTGGTATTGGCTTAGAAACACTTAAAAGATTTTTAAAAGAAAATGTAAAAGTTTATGCTCTTGATAAAGACGTTTCAATATTAGAGAAATTGAAAAAAAAACATAAATTTGAAATCATTCAAATTGATCTCTTTGACACGGATCAAATTTATAAAAAACTTTCCAAAGTAAAAGTTGATATTGTAGTTTGTAATGCAGGCATTGGAAGAGGGGCTGAAGGTATATTAAAAGCGTCAAGGCAAGATATTGAATTATCTACAAGATTAAATGTCGAGTCTTATCTTCATACTTTAAAAACTATTGTTCCAGGAATGATAAAAAGAAGAAAAGGACATGTAGTTTTAATGGGGTCTCTTGCAGGTCTATACCCACAAATGAGTACTGTTTATGGCGGTCAAAAAGGTGCTATACATAGAATCGCACAAAGCTTAAGAATTGAACTTAGCGGTTCAAGAGTTAAAGTTTCTGAAATATGTCCTGGAAGAACTAAAACAAATTTTGGTAAAGCTGCATTTACAGATAAAAATAAAGCTAAAAAATTTATGTCTGGTTTTACTCTTCTCGAGCCAAGAGATATTGCTGATGCTATTATGTTTGCAGTAAGTGTTAGATGGCGAAGCAATATTAGCACTATTGAAATTTCTGGCACAGAACAATCCCCAGGCGGAGTGCCGATTATTCCAGTAAAAGATCCAATACTTTCATAAATTAATTAAATATTTTTTATTTTAATATAATAAAATTAATTATGGAAAAACCTGTCAGATATGGTGTTATTGGCATAGGAGGTATGGGAGCAAATCATGCTAAAAAATTACAAGAGAATAAAATAGAAAATGCCATCTTAGCCGCAGTTGCTGATTCAAATGTAGAATATAAAAATAAATATGAAAATATTCCTTTTTTTGAAAATACTGATAATTTTTTTGATAATAAAATTATAGATGCGGCAATCATTGCTACACCTCATAAATCGCACATAGATCTAGCGAAAAAAGCTCTCGAAAATAATATTAATGTTATAATTGAAAAACCCTTAGCAATAACTAGTAAAAAGTGTCGAGAATTTATTAATATTTCACAAAGTTTTAAAGCATTTTTTACTGTTATGCTAAATCAAAGGACTAATCCTGTTTATGTTAAGATAAAGGAACTAATTAATGGAAACGAATTAGGTAAAGTTCACCGTTTTCAATGGACAATAACTAATTGGTTTAGAACAAACTATTATTATCAGACGTCTAATTGGAGAGCTAAATGGGAAAGTGAAGGTGGAGGCGTTTTAATAAATCAGAGTATTCATCAACTTGATTTGTGTCAGTGGTTATTTGGTATGCCTGACAGTGTATATACTGATTTGGGATTAGGTCGCTTTCATAAGATAGAAGTTGAAGATGAAGTGACTTCAATCTTTAAATATAAAAATGGATTAAAAGGTGTATTTATTACAACAACAGGTGAAGCTCCTGGTGTAAACAGATTGGAAATTGCATCAGATAAGGGTTTAATTACAATTCAGGATAATAATGTTACATGGGAAAAAATAGATTCATCTACTGAATTTATTAATAACTCTAAAACACTTTTTGGAATGCCTAAAAAAGAAAAAATTAATTTTAATTTTAAGGCTGATTTGGATCAACATATTGAGCATCAAAGACTTATTCAAAACTTTACAAACTTCCTCCTAGGAAAAGAAAAACTGTTAGTGAATGGAAAAGATGGTTTAAATTCAGTTGAATTAATTAATGCCATGGTTCTATCGGGATTAGAGGAAAAAAAAATAGAGCTTCCTTTAGATGAGGTTAAATATGAACAAAAATTAGAAGAAATGATAAGTAAATCAAGATGAAAATTAATCAAATTGCAGTAACTCTTTATACCGTTAGAGATTTTTGCCAAAATGAAAAAGATTTATTTGAGAGCCTTAAAAAAATCAAAAATATTGGATATAGTAGCATTCAAATCAGTGGTGTTGGTTTAATTAATCCTAAAAAAATAAAAAGCATGTGTGAAGATTTGAGTTTAGTTATATGCGCTACACATGAACCAAATGAACAAATTATAAATAATACTGATGAAGTTATTAATAAGTTAAAAATTTTTAATTGCGAATATTCCGCTCTTCCTTATCCATTAAATGTAGATATGAAAAACTTAGAAGAAATTGATAAATTCATAGAAGATATAAATATCGCTGGCTCCAAGTTTCATGCAGAAGGAAAGGTGCTATGCTACCATAATCATGCACTTGAATTCCAAAAAGTTCAAAATGAAATAATTTTAGATAGAATTTATAAAAATACAGATAGTAGATTCATACAAGGAGAGCCAGATATTTATTGGATACAAAAAGGTGGTCAAAATCCACTAATGTGGTGTAAAAAATTAGATCAACGAATGCCATTATTACATTTAAAAGATTTTATAATGATAAATGATCAAGAAAGTTTTTTTGCAGAGGTTGGCTTAGGTAATTTAGATATCAAAAATATTGTTAAAAGAGCAACAGATTCAGGTTGTAAGTGGTTTATTGTTGAACAGGATGAATGTAATGGCGATCCTTTTGATTCACTTCAGATTAGCTATAATAATTTAGTAAAATATGCAGTTACTTAAGAAAAAAACTTTTTGCGTTTTGATGTAATAAATTATTAATATCCCTTTCTATTATAAATTTTGATAACTCGTAATTTTTCTTAGAAAGATCTTCATAATATTCATATAAAATTTCATGTAAGATATTTTTGAAATGAGACCATTTATATATAAGTTGATCAGTAACTCTTGCATCGGAATGCTGAGGTATAAATGAAAGACCTAGCATATCAATCCTCATTTTTAGAACAATTTTTATAATACTTGGCTGGTTCATAAACCACCAAAAACCAAATATTTTTAAATTAGGATGTTTACGAGCTAAGACAGTTAATTCGTGCTGATCATTTAAAGATAAACAAGTTACAAGAAATTTGTTTTCCGGAAAAGAATTACATAATTTACTTAGTTCTTTGAGATTAATATCACCAATCCCATCTCCAGCTAAACCAAAACTACTATTTACAGCTCGTTTAACACCTAACATTAAAGACAATGGGATATTTTTTTTATTTAACCATGATAAAATTAATTTCCAAAGAGGATCATTTAAGATTTCTTTAAAATTATCTGAATTTGCTGAAATAGCTGCATACACTGGATTTGATACTAAAAAACAACTATCTAAATAATTTATTACAATATCATCTGCTTTTTGATTTATCTTAGTTTGATTTTTTGCAACCTCAGTTGCTTGGGAATTGTTAATAATTAAATCATCCAGTCTTAATGATGATTGAAATATATTTCTATCCCAATCATTATCTTTATATAAATTCCATTCATCAATATCAAATGGATTATTTGTCATTACTAAAGAAGCAACATTTGATAATTTTAAAATTTTTTCATCTGTAAGAGATTTATTTTCATATTCATTTTTTAGTTCTTCAAAAGTTTATTATTATAATTAATATCTAATTTTTGAAGTACCGTTAGTACGCCTTTACACGCTTCAGAAATTGGTGTTCTATTTTGAAATAATTCTTCCCAGATAAGTTTTGCTTTATTTACGTCATCAAGAGAGTAAAATTTTTTTGCACTTATATTTGCATTGGTTAATAATTCTGCAATTAAATAATGATAGTTTAATAAATTAACAAAACCAGAAAGAGAATGACTTTTAAAGGCAGATGGAAATAAATGCGTATGAATATCAAAAATTTTTGTATTATTAATAACGTCATCTAAAGTATCGGATAATTCCTGATTAGACATATTCATCACTTAATATTGCCAAGCCTAATCGCATTTTTTTGAGCTTTGATTGCCAATTCCATAACTTTTAAACAATGTGATTGATCCATTGCAGTACTAGTTCTGTTTATAACATCACCCATTAATCTCTCAAAATATGTTAGGGGTTCTTTAGAAGCATTTTTATATTCATATTTTTTATTATTAACTAAAAAAAGGTGATCTGTACCCTCTCTACCAACAAGATCGACATACTTTCTTAATTCAATGTATCCTTTTGTACCTAAAATGACCAATCTGCCATCACCCCAATTAGGTAAAGCATCAGGAGTGTACCAGTCTACCCTAATGTAACCTCTTCCCTTATCTCCATGAATTAAAATTTCACCAAAATCTTCAAACTTATTATGTTCAGGATTTGCAAAATTACCTGTTGAAGAATTTATAATTTCTACATTTTTAGATCCAGTAAAAAATAAAAACTGATCTATTTGATGTGAAGCAATATCACATAAAATACCGCCATATTGATCGTAATCAAAAAACCAATCAGGTCTAGTTTGGATATTCAATCGGTGAGGTCCCATTCCAATTGTTTGAACAACATCTCCAATTTCACCCGCTTGAATTAAATCATAGGCAGCTTGAACTGACGGCACTTCAAATCTTTCAGAAAAATCAATTGAAAAAATTTTTCCTGTTTTTTTTGCAGTATTTTCAATTTCTTTAAGTTGTTCTAAAGTTGTACAACCAGGTTTATCTAACATTACATCTTTTCCAGCATTCATACACTCAATAGCTAAAGCTGCTCTTTTAACTGGAATGTCTGCTATCAATACTAATTCAATTTCTTTATTTTTTAATAAATCCTCTTTATTTGTAAAGCGGGGTATATCAGGATGTTTTTCATTAAAATCTTTTGTAATTTTATTATCAGTTTCATTCCACCAGCCAATACATTCGCATCCCAAATTTAACATACCATTTAATTGTCCAAAAATGTGTCTATGCTCAACACCCATTGCAGCAACTTTAATTTTTCTCATGATTAAATATCTTACTCCATTGTAATTAGTTTATTTTTTTTAGATGATTCTATCATTGCATCAATTAGATAATGAACTTTCAATGCTTCTTTTCCAGTAATTTCAAATTTTTTATTTGTATTAATTGATTTTGCAAAATTAAGTATAAGATCTTTATGCCAATCAAATGGAAAGGCCATAGGATCAGCAGTACCGCCAGTCCCAGATTCCTCTCCAAACTCTTCTTTTTTACCGTTCCTCCAATTAATAATAAGTGTTCCTGCTTCAAGTTTGACTGTTGCATTTTCACAATGAAGAACAATTGACTCTGATGAGCCTGGAAAAACACTCGTTGAAGCGAATAAAGATGCAATTACGCTATTTTTAAATTTAATACCACCAGTTACAAAATTTTCTGACTCCATTTTATGAAACTTTGTAGTTTCCGCCATTACCATCACGTCTTTAACATCCCCTAAAAGACTGATAGCAAGATCAAGTGTATGAATAGCTTGGCTTATAAGAACTCCTCCACCATCTCTCTTGTATGTTCCTCTACCTGGTTCATCATAATAGGACTGTTCTCGCCACCATGGAATATTGATTTGAGCTGAAAAAATTTGACCAAATTTATTCTCATTTATTAATGATTTTAATTTAATTGAGGATTTTCTAAATCTGTGTTGAAAAACTATACCGAGGTTAACTTTATTATTTTCACAAATTGAGACTATACTTTTTGCATTTTCTAAAGTTCGTTCAATTGGTTTTTCCATTAAGATATGTTTTCCATGTTTACTAAATTGCTCTACTAGTTCTAAGCGTTGATTTGGAGGGGTGATGATATCCACCATGTCAACTTCAGGATTATCATAAATGCTATCAATGTCTTGAAATGAATTAAAATTATAATTTTTAGAAAAATTTTCTCTTTTTTCCTTATTTCGAGAAAAAACTCCAACTACATTAATATCGTCCTTTAATTCATTTAAAGCCAAGGCATGGGGTTTTGCAGCCATACCCGTACCAATAATGGCAAGTCCAATTTTTTTAGAACTCATTAATTATTTTTTTTTGATACAGACATGCCATTCTCTTCAAAAAGATGAACTGAATCTCTTTTAAAACGCAGATATAATTCTTCTCCCTTATTAATTTTATATTGCCCGGTATGATGAACAATTAATTGTTTTATTCCTTCACCCTGACAATAAAAGTAAGTTTCACTTCCGAGCTGTTCAGTAAAATCAACATTTACTTTCAAATCTGAATTTTGCTGTTCACAAACTTCTATATGTTCAGGTCTTATCCCAAGAGAATAAGCTGTATTATTTTGTAAATTTTTATGATTTGTTTGTAAATTCATTGCATCTGAAACTAAATTGAATGAACCAGACTTATCAATTGCATTAACTTTTATAAAATTCATTTTCGGAGATCCAATGAAACCAGCTACAAAAATATCACTGGGATTATTATATAAATCAAGTGGTGCTCCTGCTTGTGCAACATAGCCATTATTTAAAACTACTATTTGATCAGCCAATGTCATTGCTTCAACTTGATCATGTGTAACATAAATCATTGTACCACCAATTTTTTCATGAAGTGCTGATAATTCTTTTCTCATTGTTACTCTTAACTCAGCATCAAGATTAGATAAGGGCTCATCAAACAAAAAGGCTTTTGGATCTCTAACTATTGCTCTTCCAATAGCTACTCTTTGTCTTTGACCACCAGAAAGTGCTTTTGGTTTTCTTTGAAGATACTCTTCAATTTGTAAAAGTTTAGCTGCACTATTAACTTTTTCTTCAATTGTTTTTTTATCAATTTTTAAATTTTCCAATGCAAAGGCCATATTTTTAAAAACAGACATGTGAGGATACAAAGCATATGATTGAAAAACCATAGCCAAACCTCTTTCTGAAGCGGGTATATTACTTACTTCATTTCCGTCGATTAAAATTTCTCCTGATGTAATTCTTTCTAATCCAGCAATAATTCTTAATAATGTTGACTTACCACATCCAGAGGGGCCAACTAAAACTAGAAATTTTCCACTTTCAACTTTCAAATCAACTCCATGAATTACTTCTGTTTGATCATAACTTTTAAAAATGTCCTTTAATACGATTTCAGTCATCTATCTCTTCTCATTATTGCTTTGTCAGGGTCAGCATGTTGTAAGTGTATAGGCGGCATCCCATTCAAGATTTTTTTTATATCATTCATCATCATATCTCTTATATTTTTATATGAATAATCTAAAGCACCTGCAACATGTGAAGTAAATAAAATATTAGATTTTTTTCTAAAAATTGAATCTGCTGGCACAGGCTCGACTGGATATACATCTATAGCTGCTCTAAAATATTCATTTTCAGCAAGTTCAATAAATTCGTCAAAATCAACAACCTCCGCTCTACTGACTAGAACTACTGAACTATTTTTTTTAATTAATTTTAATTTATCTTTACTAATAAATCCTTCATTTTCAGTAGTTACTCCAGCTAATATGAATATAAATTTATTGTTAGATAGTAAATCATCAATCGATACAGGGTTTACACCTTGGCTTTCTAAGTATTCATTAGATAACCATGGATCAAATACTGAAATTTTACAGTTAAATGGTTTTAACAAAGGAAGTAAACTTTTTGCTAAATTTCCAAACCCAATTAAACCAACATTTGAATTAAAAAGAGTGTAAGCAAATTTATTTTCTTTAATTCCATATTGCTCTTCAGAATTTAAAAATTTTTTGTAAACTCCCAAAACATTTCTAGAAAGTGAGATTGCGTAACCTATACAAGCTTCGGCAACAGCAGGAGCCATGGCAGGTGCAGCTGATAAAACATAAATACCTCTTCTATGTGCTTCATGATAATCAATATTCGGTTCCCAATTTGCTTTGACATTTATAATAGCTTTAATTTTTTTTGATTTATCTAAACGTTCTTTAGGCATAGCAGTCTGTCCAACTAATATTTCAATTTCTTCAATATTTTTATCTACAAGTTCATCAGGTGCTCGACTGCCAAAGTGATAGATTAAATTAGATATTTTTTCTAATTCAGTCTTAACATCATTGGTAAAAACCATTTCTTCATTTCTTGGATAAGGATCAAAAAAAATTAGAGGCTTGTGTTGCATTACTTCATACCTGTACTTGCTATTCCTGTTGTTATAAATTTTTGTAAGTAAGCAAATATAATTGCTATAGGTAATAAAGTTACCATAGTCATTGATAATACATAATTCCACTGACTAGTAAGTTCTCCGTGAAATGCGTTTAATCCAATTTGCAATGTATAAACTTCACTTTTTGATAAAACTATTAAAGGCCATAAGAAATCATTCCACCTCCACATTATGGAAAAAATTGCTAAAACTGCAATCGCAGGTATAGATAAAGGTAGGACAACTCGCCAATAAATTGCCCATTCACTTGCGTGATCCATTCTTGCTGCTTCTATAAGCTCTCTAGGCAATGTAAGCATATATTGACGAAGTAAAAAAACTCCTGTTGGTGTTGCAGCACCTGGAAGAATTACGCCCCATAATGAATTTATCATTCCAAAGTTTGCAACAACATAAAAAACTGGTACCAAAATTATCGTTAATGGAATTAATAATGTACCTATAACAAAAACAAGTGCAAAATTTTTCCCTCTAAACTCATATATAGAAAGTGCATATGCTGCCATTGAATTTATTATTAACGTTATTATTGTTGCTACAACAGTAATGAAAGTTGAGTTTTTGAAATAAAGTAAGAAATCATACTTTCTTAAAGGATCAACATAGTTTTGCCACTGAATTTTAAATTCTCTAATTTTTTCTCTTTTATCAATGGGTACTTTTACTGTTTCTCCTGGGTTTAGAGGATCAACCATTTTAGCATTAATTCCAATTCTTTTAATTTGTGCTAACTGCTTTACTGACCCATCTTCTTGTGTCACATTAAAAATTGGTAAGGGTTTATCGTATCCTTCAACATCAACTTGAATTTGAGAAAGTGGCAAAATTGTTGGAGGATATTCTTGTATACCTGCTAATGTCTTTAATGAAGATAATCCTAACCACACAACAGGACCAAACATTAAAAGAACACCTAAAAATAAATAAAAATAAGAAAAATAATCTGTCCAATGATATTTATTTTTATATCTTTTTTTTGTAGCAATTTTTATTATTCTTGAAGTTGTTTCAGACATATTAGATTTCTTGATGTTTACTTTCTTTATTTCGACTGAAATATAATTGCATAAGTGTTAAAAATAAAAGTACCACACCGAGAACCATAGATGCGGCGGCTGCAAGACCAAAATTTTGAACAGATCCAGATGAAGCAAATCCTGTGGTAAAAATATATTGAACAATCAATGATGTAGATGTTCCAGGCCCCCCACCAGTTAAAACATATATTTCATCAAATGTTTGAACACCTTTTATTGAGGCAAGAATAAATACAACTAATAAATTTGGCATTAGAAGAGGTAGAGTTATTCGAAAGAAAATTCTTTCTCGGCTAGTTCCATCCATTTCGGCTGCCTCATATAAATTTGGAGGTATTGCTTGAAGACCTGCTAATACAATCAGAGTGTAAAAACCCATATGGGCCCATATTGATACAAAGATTACAGATGCCATAGCCCATGATGGATCCGTTAAAAATGATACTTTGTCTCCACCATAAGACTCAATTATTGCATTGAAAGCTCCATTTTTTAGCAGTATCCATTGCCAAATCAAACCAACAACAACTGGTGACAATAAAACAGGGAAAAAAAATACCGATCTAAAAAAGCCTCTGCCAATAATTTTCTTATTTAATATCACGGCAGTCAAAACTGAAAAGAAAATCATTAAGCCAACTTGAAAAACAACAAAAAATATAGTGTTATAAACTCCTCTCCAAAAAAAATCTTCTGTACATGTATTTGGGTTTAAATAACTCTCACAATCAAATAACTGATCATATTGTTTTGTTGTAGGAAGTTCTCTCTCAGCAAATAACAGTTCGTCACCAGATGATAATGAAAAGAAAAAGTTTGCACCAAGAGGGATTATTACAAATAATCCAAAAAAAATTAAATTTGGAAGCAAAAAAATATATGGCATATTTCTTACACCAATAATTTTTTGAATTGGCCACATGATTAAATCAATAGCATGCATTAAAAATGCAAAGGGAATGTTTAAAATTCTAAGGAAAAAAATTTTTGTTTGATTTCTAATATTTTCCATTAAATGATTTCGAAAAAAAGCTGCTCAAAATGAGCAGCTTTATATTATTATTATTTTGGATGTAATTATCCGCCGTATTTTTCTTTAAGTTGTTTTTCAACATCTTCATCCATACGCGTCCAAGCTTCTTCCATTGTCATTTCACCAACAATAGCTTGTCCTAATCTTGAGATAATTGCGTTAAACATTATACGGTTGTCAACGTGTGCCTGAAGATCAAAAGCGACTTGATCAATAGTTGGCACTGCGCCAGCAAAAGTGTTTAATGCATGTTTTGCGTTTGGATCATCAGTTTGATAGTCAACTTGTAGATCTAAGTGTCCAGGGATAGCAAGAACTTGACCAATAAAACTACTTAGTTGTTCTTTACTAGAAAGATAATCCATTACCTTTCCAACAGCTGGATTAGCATTGAATGCTAATAGTGCATTTCCACCTGGCATTCCAGTACATGCAGCAGGACCACATGGAGCTGGTACAGCCCACCAATCAAAATCATCTCCTACTTCATTTGCAAATCTTCCAATTTGCCATGAACCACTCATCATGAAAACTACCTCAGCAGCATTCCACCAATCATTTGGAGCATGATATTTAGATCCTGAAACTGATCCCCAAAGATCTTTACTCATTGTACCTGCTTGGTGCCAGTCATAAAGCATTTGAGTCATAGCTTTTAATCCATCATCAACTAATTTTGGATCACCATTTGAATCAAAATATTTCGCACCCATAGAAATCGCAGGGCCTGATACACGGTGACCTGATCTATCCCAAGCCATTGGTATAGGAGTACCTGTTTTTTCTGCTACTTCAATTGAAACTGCTGCCCATTCTTCCCAAGTTGCACCAGGGCCTAATAGATCTACACCAGCTTGTTCAAATAGAGTTTTATTTACATATGGACCAGTAACGGTCATTGTAGAATGGAAACCATGAATTGAAGTTGTATCTCCAGGCTTACGATACCAATTTAAAAAAGGACCGAAGCTTTTTTCATAGTAACTTGGATCAGCTACATAAGGCGTAATATCAGCATAATATTTGTTTAATCCACCAAGATCAGTAACACGAGCAATGTCAGGACCTTCACCAGCAGCAAGCTGGATAGGTAGAGTGTTCATTATTGCATCATATGGTACAATATCTAAAATTACATTTATATCTGGATTAGCTGCATTAAACTCATCAATTTGTGCTGCAATTGGCACATTTTCTTTGTCTCCATCTCCATACCACATAATACGTACATCTGTGGCAGCAAAAGAAACTGCAGAAATTAAAGTTAATGAGAATGAAACTAAAGCTACAGATATTGCTTTTAAAATAAACTTAAAGTTCATCATTTATCCTCCAATTTTTTTCAGACTTAAACATATTAAATTATTATATACAAGTAATAAAAACCCAGAAATAATGGCAAATTTTGAAATTAAATAATAATATTTTGTTAAAAAATATTATAAACATATCAAAATTCAATGATTGGTTATTTAGCATTAGCAAGAGATACATTTGATATAAATTATGCTTTAGATAATAAAAAAAGGTTTGAAAAATTTATAGATATTTTAGACATTAAATACTCACATTTTAAAGAATTAATTACAGATGATGAAACAGGGAAAAAAGCTATTAGATATTTTAAAAAACTAAATTGTAGCAAATATATCATTGCTCAAACAACTTTCACTGATGCAAAATTTATAACAAGTTTTGCTAAAACATTTAATAAACCAATACATTTAATAAGTTTTAAAGAGCCGAGAACAGGTAAGCGGTTAAGATTGAACTCTTTATGTGGTGTAAATCTTGCTATGCATTCTTTAATCAAATTAAAATATAAACCAGAATTTTCAATATTTATTAATAATAAATTATTTGAAATGGAAAAAATTAATAATTTTTTAAAAAATAAAAAAATTTTAAAAAATAATACATTGAAAAAAATAAAAAATCCTAAAAAGAAAGATGATATTATTTTTTCAAAAAAAAAGAATTTAGGACTTGTTGGAAAAAGACCAGATGGATTTTTTACCTGTGATTATGATAATAGAGAAATAGAAAAAAAATTAAATTATAGTCTTAAGAAAATTAAATTAGAAACTTTGTTTAATATTTCTAAAAATGTTAGCACTAAAGATATTACAAAAACTAAAAATCAAATAAAAAAAGATTTAAAATCAGTCTCAAAGTTGAATGCAAATGAATTAAATAAAAGTATTTCAATTTTTCATGGATTAGAAAAAATAAAAAATGATAACAAAATTGATACTTTTGCAATTAAGTGTTGGCCTGAAATGTTTACTCAATTTGGATGTGCATCATGTGGTCCAATGGCTATGATGAATGAAAAGGGAGTTAGTAGTGCATGTGAAGCTGATGTATTAGGAAGTATAAGTTGCGATATTTTAAATAAGATAAATAACAGCCCGTCACTTTTAGTAGATGTTGTTGATTGTGATCCCAAAACTGATACTTTAGTTTTTTGGCATTGTGGATTAGCTCCAATTAGTATGGCAAAAAAAAATACAGCAAGTGCAACTGTACATTCTAATAGAAGGAAAGCATTGCTTCATGATTTTGCATTTAGACCTGGAAAAATAACAATATTTAGAGTTTCAAAATCAGAAAATAAATTAAAATTTATTGTTATTAAAGGTGAAGTTTTAGATAAAAAAAATTCATTTTCAGGTACTTCGGGTGTTGTGAGATTTCAAACAAATACCTATCAAAAATTAGTTAGATTATTCACGTCTGGTATCGAACATCATCTAGCATTCACATATGGAGATGTATATTCAGAAATAAAAAAACTAAGTGCGCAATTGAATATTCCAATTTACACAACATGAAAACAAAAATTAAATATGGAATTGTTGGAAGTGGACTAATGGGTTGTGAACATATTTCAAATATTAATCTTATAGATTCAGCTGAAGTAGTTGCCATCTCAGACAGTAATGAAAATTCAATAAATAAAGCTAAAAATCTTATCTCAAATGATATTAAAATCTATTCAAATAATAATGAAATTTTTAAAAATAATGAAGTGGATGCTTTTATTATTTCGACTCCCAATTTTACCCATCATGATATAATTAAAGAAGCGTTAAAAACAAAAAAACATTTATTAATTGAAAAACCCTTATGTACAAAATTAGAAGATTGTCTTGAAATTAAAAAATTATCAACTTCATATCCATCAGTTATATGGGTGGCTATGGAGTATAGGTACATGCCACCTGTTAAAAAAATGATCCAAGAAATAGGTAGTAATAAAATTGGTAAGCTTAAAATGCTTTCAATTCGTGAACATAGATTTCCATTTCTCAAAAAAGTAGATGATTGGAATAGATTCCAAATAAACACCGGTGGAACATTAGTAGAAAAATGCTGTCATTTTTTTGATTTAATGCGCCTAATTACAAATAGTGAAGTTACACAAGTATATGCAAGTGGTGACCAAAGTGTAAATCATCTTAATGAAAATTATAATGGAAAAGTTCCTGATATATTGGACAATGCATTTGTAATTTTAGATTTTAAAAATGGAATAAGAAGTTCTTTAGAACTTTGTATGTTTGCAGAAAATTCAGAAATGCAAGAAGAGCTATGTGCTGTTGGAGATAAGGGTAAAATAGAAACAGGTGTGCCAGCTGATGTATCTGGAAAAAACTCTTCAGAAGTTAGAATAGGTTTAAGAAACTCTAAAAATGCAATTAAAGAATTAGTTGAGGTAGATAAAAAAATTTTATCAGCTGGGCAACATCATGGATCGACTTATTATCAACATTTAGAATTTATTAAAGCAATTAATAATAATTTAAAACCACAAGTTTCTATAAACGATGGTCTTCATGCAGTGGCTATTGGAGAAGCAGCAGAGAAATCAATAAAAGAAAATCGTGTGGTTAAGATGAGTGAATTTAATCTTTAAAATATTCAAAAAATTTATTTGTTTTATCAATTATAAAATTACTTACTCTAACGTTTGATTCAGCAGTTACACCTGCAATATGAGGTGATAAGATGCAATTCATATCATTTGTAATATTGTTAAAAAATTCTTCATTTACTGGTTCATTTTCAAAAACATCTAATGCGAAACCAGAGATATATTTATTTTTATAAGCATCAATTAAGTCTTTCTCATTGATGACGCCACCCCTAGAAGAATTAATTATAATTGGTTGTTTTTTCATTTTAATAAAAGCTTGTCTGTCAAATAGATACTTTGTTTCATTATTTAATGGGACATGAATAGAAATTATGTTGGCCAAATTAAGAATTTCATCGAATGAAACTTTCTTAACATTTTCTGCCTCCATTTGTTTTGAGGTTATAAAAGGATCATATGCAATACAGCTAACATCAAAAACATTTACAAGATTTAAAACTTTTTTTGAAATATCCCCAAAACCTATTAGACCAAAAGTCTTTCCTTTAAGTTCTTTTGTAACAATTGATGTCCTTGGCCATTTTCCTTGTAGAGTTTGTTCTTTAATAATGTGAGTTTTTTTTAATAATGTAAGAGAAGAATTCAAAACGTATTCTGCAACAGAGTCAGAATTCATACCTGTTGCTGGCTGAACAATGATATTATTTTTTTTACAGTATTCTGTATCTATATTATCAAGACCAACACCTAATCTTCCTATAAACTTTAAATTTGACGCATTTATTAAAATTTTCTTATCTAAACTTGTTTTATTCCTTACGATGATGCCATCAAATTTCTGAATTTCTCTTTCTAAAAAATCTTTATTTTGCCAGGCATCTTTTTTATAGATTACATCAAATTTTTTATTAATATTTTGCAATGATTGTGAATCTATAAATTCTGTAATTAAAATTTTTGTCATTTAATTTTTCTAATTTTTAATTTTTTTAAAAACTTTTTTACGTTGTTTAAATTTGGTATTGAATATATGCCTCCTGCTTTCATGCATTTTAAAGTTGCAGTAGCTGCTGCCAATTGAATACTTTGAGAGTTTGATTTATTTAATGATAGAGCTGTTGCAAAAGCACCATGAAAAACATCTCCTGCACAATTCGTTTCAACTGTTTTTACTTTTGGAACATTACAATGATATAATGAGTTATTTTCAACCCAATAAACACCTTTTGATCCCATAGTAACTGCAACAAATTTATTTGTTTCATTGAATATTTGAAAAAGAGCCTTTTGCGTATTGATGTTTTTTTTATAAGTTTTCAAACCTTCTTCAGAAAATATAGGGTGCGAAGCTTTGTGAACAATTTCAGAAATTTTATTAGAATTTTTAAAATTATCTAGATCAGCAACACATTTAATATTTTTTTTATTGGTATTAATAGCAATATAAGAGGCCATATCTATCCATCTCATATCTATTGAATAAATATCCTTTTTTTTAAAATTTAATTTGGGTATTTTCTTATAATCAAGTAATTTTGGATCATTGTATGCTGCTAGTAATCTTTCACCCTTTGTATCCTCAATTACAAAGCTTTGCGAAGACTGACATTTTTTAATAAAAATTGATTTACTAGTATTTATAGAAAATTTTTTTAATTCATTTTTTAAAAAGACTGATGAATCATCATCTCCAAATTTTCCTATGAATTTTGATTCAGAGCCCAAAATTCTTGCAGTAAATGCCGATACTGCTGCTGAACCACCTAATCTTTTATCAATACCTCTAGATAAAACTTTAATTGGTTTTTTTGGAAATTTATTAATCCTACTTATGTAATCTGTAAATATTGATCCTGCACAAATGATCATAAAATATTAATTAAAGGTATTTAACTTTACCAATAAACTTTCTAAACCTATCTCTTATAGTTATAGGATTGAGCGGAATGGGATCAATTTTAACATTTCCAGAATTGATCTTTGAAATTATTACATATGAATTATCTTTATCATCAATGGCTTTGTTTAATTCATTAACTGTTTCCTCGCCAGAACATTCAATCACATTTTTGCAGCCAGCTCCTAATGCAACATCCTTTAAGGAAGTTTTCTCATCAGTAAATGTTCGTTGATCTCCTGTAGATCCATAAGAACCATTATCAATTATCAATAAAGTATAGTTTGATGGCGCTCTATTACCTATTGTTGCTAAAGTATTCATATTCATTAAAACTGATCCATCACCATCTATACTAATAACGTGTTTATTTTGGGATAGTGCCAAGCCTAAGCCAATAGAAGATGATAAGCCCATACTGCCTAACATATAAAAAAAATTTGGTTGATCACTAATTTTATATAATTCTTGAGATGGAAGACCTATATTACAAATAACTAAGTTATCTTTAAGAATATTTTGTACCTTATTTAATAAATCAAAACGGTTCATTTATCATCTTTCATTAAATTGAAATCACATAAAATAGCTACTGGTGATTCAACAACTTTGGCATGTTTGCTAAAAGTTGAAATTTTATCTAATTCTTTTTCAGAAGAGCAATGCAACATAGGTATTCTCAACGTTTGTAAAATATCTTCAGTAATCTTCGCCATTCCACCTTGCGCTCCTACTGGCTCACCAGGTGTACCCCTGTAACTAATTAAAAAAACAACAGGCATTTGATATAATTGTAATAGAGAAACAATTGCATTCACTGAATTTCCAATCCCTGTATTCTGCATCATTATACACGGGAATTTATTTCCTAAATAAGCTCCAGCACAAATACCCATACCTTCTTCCTCTCTTGGTACAGCTGAATAATAAACATCTTTATCATTTTCAAGAATATCAATCATGTTGGCTAATAACTTACAAGGAACACTTAAGTAAAAATCTACTCCACCTTTTTTTAAATTATCGATGATTTTTTTACTGATTTTCATTTATGCGGATGTCTATAGATATAAAATTATAAAACAATAAATTAATTTATTTAAAATCATTTCTTAATTTTATTTTTGTATTTGAATTATATGTTTCGCCTACTTTTAATATAGTTGATGGAAAATTTGGTTGATTAATAGCATCTGGAAAAATTTGCGTTTCTAGACACATACCATATTGTAATCCATAATTTCGATTATGTTTACCATGATATGAATCTTTCATCATATTACCAGTATAAAATTGTATTCCAGGTTGATCAGTCGAGTATTCAACTCCCATACCAGTAATATTACTGTAGATGGAAGCTATAGATTGATCAATAGAATGATCTTTGAGAACATAATTGTGATCAATACCACCGCCATCTAAAAAAGATTTATTTATTTCAAATGAATTATTAAGATCATATTTTGTATTAACTACATCGAATAATTTACCAGTAGGAATTGATCCCTCATCAGTTTCGCAAATTTGATTAGATGATATTCTTACAACATGGTCAGTAATATTTTTATAATTATCTTTATGGCCATGGAAATTCCAATAGTTATGATTAGTCATATTAACAATAGTATCTTGATCTGTAGTAGCATTAAAGGAAATTAGAATTTCGTTATTATTATTAAGTTCGTAAATAGTTTTACAATTTAGGTTGCCTGGATAATTTTCTTCTAAATGTTTAGACTGGTAAGTGAGTTCTACTTTTATACTTTGGCTTGTTTTTATAATATCGGCTATTTTCCAAATCTTTTTATTGAAACCTACCTCTCCACCATGAAGATGATCAGGTTCAGTATTAGAATATAAATTATATTCTTTCCCATTAAGAGTAAATTTACTTTGCCCTATTCTATTACAAACTCTTCCAATAATTGAATTGAAATATCCATGAGCTTCCAGGCAATCATCTAAATTACCATAACCTAATAAAACATCCTCTGTTTCAGAAAGATTCGAAGAAATTGGAATACAAACTTCACTCATATAACCACCATAAGTATAAAAACTAAAACTATAATTGTTTGAGTTAATAATATTAACTATGTCAATATTTAAACCTTTATCATTTTGAAGTTTGGTAATTTTATATTCCATTATGTTTTCCTTAATCTTTGAAAATTATTTTTTCTTTGTTGAAGATAAATGATTAATCCACCTAAAACTATGAAAAAAGCACCTGGGAAAAGTTGATCAACTGGCCATTCTGCAAAAAATATCCAACCTAAAATAAGTGCAAAAAATATCTCAATATAATCAAATGGCATAATTTTACTAAGTTCTGCTTTTCTAGCACCATATATTAAAAGTAAAGTTCCAGATCCTCCTGCAATCCCCATTATACAAACTACTAAGAAATCATTTATACTTTTGAAATTTTCCCACATACCAAAAAACACCACTAACATACATGCAACTATGATTGTCCCTGTTTGACCATACAAGTTGATAAGTGGTGAAGGAACATGATCCTCAAAACTTAAGGATGTTACCCTTGCTAGTGAATATCCAAAAGCAGCAAGTATAGGAAGTAATAACATATAATTAAAGTCTGATGACCAAGGTTGCATAATTAAAACGATACCTACAAAACCAGAAATTACTGCACTCATTTTGTACCAACCAAATTTTTCACCTAATAAAGGAATAGCAAGAAGGGTGACCATCATGGGCCCAGTGTATTCCATGGTAGCGACTAAAGCAAAAGGTAAGTAAGCATAAGAAGTATAGAGACATAATTGAGCCAATGCTACAAATACTCCGCGGAATAATCCTAACTTCCATTGCGTTATTTTTATTTGTCTACCATTGCGGTGCCAATCTTGTGAAAAATATAAAGCAATAACACATGGGATCATTCCAAATAAATTTCTAAAAACAGAAAGTTGAGCTGCTGGATATTCGTTTCGTAAAAACTTTATCGCAATCCCCATACAATCCAATAAAAACAAACCTGAAAGTGATAATATAACAGCTAAAAATAAATTATTTTTCATTAATCATAATCTATTATTCTAAAATAATTTCTTTTCCTACTTCTTGACTTTTATAGATTCCATCTAAAATTTTCATTACTTGTAGAGAGTGTTCAGCCGGAATAGTAACTGGTTGATCGTTTGCAACAAACTCTGCAAACTCGATACATTCTTTGGCATGAGGTTCAATAGTGTCTTTTAAATTTCCTTCAATTTTTTTAGTTATGTGAGTTTGAGAATTGATATCATTTTTTATAATCTCACAATTAGGCCAATGCAAACCAGCTTCTCTTCCGTATAACCATACCTGCATATCTTCTATTTTATCTTCTGGTAGTTTATGATGAAGCATCCATGATACTTCAAGCATCAAGGTTGCACCATTTTTAAACCTAACAAACGCAGCTGCAAAATCCTCAACGTTCATTGCTTCCTTATCGTATTCTCCATTGTAACTAAAAGAATTTGGATGCTTTGCTAATTCTGTTTTTGACACACCCGTCACAGAAAGTGGTTCTGGATTGTTCATAAACCAAAGAGTTAAATCTAATACGTGCACCCCTATATCAATACAAGGCCCTCCTCCTGAATTTTCTTTTTTTAAAAAACCAAGTGAGACTGGTAAAAAATTTCTTCTAAGCATCCAAGAACGTGCATGATATATCGAACCAATTGATTTGGATTGATCTTTTATTAATTGAGAATCTTTTCTAAATCTAAAGTGTTGAGCACACATTAATTTTTTTTTCGTTTGATCTCTTACTTCAATCATTTTTTTTATTTGTGAGGCATTTGGAGCTAAGGGTTTTTCACATAAAACATCTTTGCCTGCTTGCATTGCTTTAATTGCTAAATCACAATGATAGTTATTAGGCGCACAAATATCTATTACATCTATATCTGGATCATTAATCATATCTAAGGGATCAAGATATAATTTTTTTATTTGATTTGTATTACCCCAATCTTCGAGTGTTGATTTGTTTATATCAGAGCCTGCTATTAATTCTGCATGTTCTGACATGCGCCAACCAGGTACATGTAACTTCGCAATGCCACCAACGCCAATAATGCCAACTTTTATTTTACTCATATTTATATTTTTTAATTTAGATATTTATCCATTTTTTTTCTTTTTCTGATTGGTAAATTGATTCCATTATACTACTTCTCAATGCTGCTTCTAAAGGAGTAATTAAATTTTTAGTATTGTTATCAATTAATGAATTGAGAAATAAATCAAATGCATGAGGTAATGCTTCTGGTAAATTTTCTTCTATTCTTTCTGTTTTTTTACCATCCTTATTTTCGTTTATAATTAGTTGCTCATTCGTTGTTCTTGCGTGAGCTTTTGTTCCACTTAAAAAAATAGTATAAGGCTGTGCTATATCTATCCATCCCGCAGCAATACTAGCTATCAATCCACTTTTAAATTTTATTAATGCTTCTCCACTCTCTTCACAACCTGGATATTGATTATATACTTTTGTAAAGGTTGCACTTACTGACTCAACATCAGAAAAAAACCATAAAAGAAGATCTAAAACATGTGTTCCTAAATCGCCAAAAGCCCCAACGCCTGCAACTTTAGGATCTGTCATCCATTGATAGTCTTTGAAAATATCCCTCATAATACCATCGTGACAATTAATGAGTCGAATTCTTGAAATTTCGCCAAAATAATTATCGGTAATTAATTGTTTAAGCTTTATGTAAACAGGATTGCTTCTCATGAAATATCCAGTTTGAAAAATAATATTTGAAGACTCAATAAGATTTGCCATTTCAAAAGAATCTTTTTTTCCTATCCCCAAAGGTTTTTCTATAAAACAGTTTTTTTTATTCTCGGTAATCTGTTTAACTAATTCATAGTGCAAATTAGTTTCTGAACACACAATAACACCATCTAAATTAGGTTCTTTCAATAAATCAATATAGTTATCATAATTCTTACATTTCAGTTTTTCTGAGTCACTTTTTGACCTGTTCTTGTCTTTGTCCCAAACACCAATACAATTAATTTTAATGTTTGAAATTACCTTAGAAATAAAATTTGGTGTATGAATATGAGAGGTTCCAATAAATGCTATATTTTTCATTACAGTTATAAAAACTACTTATAGAGCACAACACTGATCGACCCAGTGACCTGGTTCAACTTCAATAAGGCCCATTTTTATTTCTCCACCTTTGCAATCTACTCCAGGATTAGGACATCTGGTTCTAAACACACAACCTGGAGGTGGATTTAATGCACTAGGAATTTCTCCCTTTAGTTCTATAGCTTCAGATCTTTTCTCTGGATCAATTGATGGAATAGAAGATAATAGTGCCTTTGTGTAAGAATGTTTTGGATTCTTAAATAATTCTCTTGAGGGTCCCATTTCAACTATGTGCCCCAAATACATAACTGCAACAACATCACATACATGAGCTACTACACTTAAATCATGACTTATGAATAAATAAGTTAAGTTAAGCTCGGTTTGAAGTTGTTTTAAAAGATTTAATATATCTGCTTGTATTGATACATCTAAAGCAGCAACACTTTCGTCTGCTACTATAAATTTTGGATTACTTACTAAGGCTCTTGCAATTGATATTCTTTGTCTTTGTCCTCCAGAAAATGCATGAGGAAATCTTCTTAAATGCTCAATATTTAATCTACATTTTGAAGCAATGTCTCTTACTCTTTCATCAGTTTCTTGTCTTGAGTTTGTTATTTTCATCACTTCTAAAGGCTCTGCAATAATATCCCTCACTGTCATTCTTGGACTTAAAGCAGCATAAGGATCTTGAAAAATTAATTGAGCTTTTTTTCTATATTCTTTTAAATCTTGTTTGTTCATATCTGTTAAATCATAATCTCTTTCATCGTCATGAAAAATAACATTTCCAGAACTAATTTTATTAGCTCCAAGTATTGCTCTACCAAGAGTAGTTTTTCCTGAACCAGATTCACCCACTAAACCAAAAAAAGATCCTTTTTTAATTTTGATATTGATATTGTTTACAGCATGTATTTTTTGTTTTTTTGAAATAAAATTTTCTTGATAATCAAAATTTACTGAAACATTATTTACTGAAATTAAATTATCACCCATTTTGACCACACTTAATTCCACATTGATCAACCCAGTGACCTGGTTCAACTTCAATTAATTTCATTTCTATTTTACCATCTTTTCCTTCTGGATTATGATGGGGGCATCTAGTTCTAAATACACACCCAGTTGGTCTATCTAATGGACTTGGAATATTTCCAGGTATTGGAGATAACGGTGCGTCTAAGTTATTTATATCAGGTAAAGCTTGTAATAGCCCTTTTGTATAAGGATGTTTTGGATTTTTAAGGATCTCATTTACTGGACCTTTCTCCACTACACTTCCCAAATACATAACCGCTACATGATCAGCTACCTGAGCAATAACACCTAGATCGTGAGTAATAAATATTACTCCCATTTGATATTCTTTAATAATATCTTTAATTAGATTAATTACTTGAGCTTGAATTGTTACGTCTAAAGCAGTTGTTGGCTCATCTGCTAATAAAAGTTTAGGCATTGTTGATAGTGCCATAGCTATCATTGCTCTTTGACGCATTCCCCCAGATAATTCAAATGCATATTGATTAAACCGTTTTTCTGCATCTGCTATGCCTACTCTTTTTAGCATGTTTATGGATATTGATTTTGCTTCCTCTTTATTAATATTTTTATGAATTAGTAATTGCTCAACCATTTGTGCGCCAATTTTTATTGCTGGAGCAAAACTTGCCATAGGCTCTTGAAAAATCATTGATACTTTACCACCTCTTATTTTTTTTAAGTCTTGCTTAGAGGTAAATTGAAGAACATTTTCGTTGTCTAAAATTATTTCTGCATCTTCATTATAAGAAGTATTACCTGGATTTAATTTCATAATCGATTTAGCAGTCACAGATTTACCTGATCCGGATTCACCAACTATACCAAGTACTTCACCTTGATCTACAGAAAGAGAGATATTTTCAACTGCAGTAATTCTACCTTCGTCAGTATCAAATTTTACATCTAAATTTTTTACTTCTAATAAATGACTCATATTATTTTACCTTATGAGGATCAGCTGCATCACGTAATCCATCCCCCACATAGACAAATGTTAAAATTAATACGACTAAGAAAAATACAGGGATAAAATACCATTGATAGTTTAAAAGTACGTCGGCCTTTGTTGCATTTTGTAAAAGTACACCTAGAGAGTTTACTGGTTCTCTCAAACCAAGTCCTATAAAACTTAAAGCTGTTTCAGATAATAACATGTATGGGAAACTAATGACTAAATCGACAATAATATAGCTCGTGAAACTTGGTAACAAGTGTCTTATAATAATGTGAGTAGATGATGCTCCACAAAGTTTTGCAGCAAGAATATATTCTTGGCTTCTTTCACTAAGTAGATGCGTTCTTACTCTTCTAGCAAGTGTTGGCCATGAAATTAATCCAAGTAAACAGGAAATAAAAAAGAACCGTAATTCAGAACTCCATTCTAATGGCGCAAAGGCAGCAAGACACATAAACAGAGGTATGGGTGGAACCGTTCGAATTGCATCAGTAAACATTTGTAATACGCTATCAATCCAACCACCATAGTAACCTGAGATCCCGCCTATTATTAGGGATAGAACAAAAGATATAAATACACCAAGAGTTCCAACAGCCAGTGAAATGTAAATTGCGCTTAAGGTTCTACTGAATAAATCTTTTCCTGCCTTATCTGTGCCAAATATATGGATACCGCCTTCTTCAACTCCAAATAAATGAGTATTAAATGTAAAACCTGGAATTTTAAAATCTAAAATTTTTCCTGGAAGATTTATATTAAAATCAAAAACTTTATATTCCCATCCTTCAACAAAAAAATAAACGTATCTTCTTTTTTCAGTATCAACTTTATAGACCCATCTAAAATTTGTATCTGCTCCTCTATACTTTTCTAATGTGTGTAAAAACGGCCTAGCAGAAAATCCATTATCATCCCAAAACATTGGAATTTGAGGTGCTCCGTTTTCATAATCTTTATCTCTTCCTTTAATTGTTGGATCATAAGGAGATAGAAAATCTGCAAAAAGACTACAAATAATCATAAATAATAAAATAGAACCAGCAATCATAGCAGATCTATTTCCAAAAAAGCGTGTTCTTACTAATTGCATCTGAGTTGCAGTATAATAAGCTTCTTTTTTTTGATTACTAACCTCCACCCATAACTCCTTTTCTTATTCTTGGATCAATTATAGCTAAAATAATATCCGTTATAAAATTTACAAAAACAATTGTTGCTGTTAGAAGAAAAATAATTGCACCTGCTAATTGCTGATCATTTGATCTTGCTAAAGCTTCAATCAACAATGCCCCGGCTTCTGTAAGAATTAAAATTAAGGCCACAATCGGCAATGCACTAAATATACGATTAAGGTCGAAACCTATAGAATTGATTACTGGACCTAAAGAATGTTTTGCTGGATATCTCCACAACAAACTCATTCCTGATATTCCTCTAGCCCTTGCAGCCATTACATATAGTTTATCATTTTCATCTAGCATTAGTGCTCTAACTGTTTGAAGAGCAAAGGCAGTTGCATTCCAACCTAAAACAAATATTGGAAGCCAAGCTCTACTTAAAAAATCAAATAGTTTTGCTGATGACCAGGGTTCGTTTTCATATTCTTGAGAAAATAAACCTGTCATCGTATCTCCATAGTAAACAGTCATAAAAAGCATAATACAGAGTGCTACTAAAAAATTAGGAAGTGCTATTCCAAGATAACTAATAAATTTAAGCGTATTATCTAATGATGCATATTTTGTCGTGGCCGATATGATCCCAACTGGTATGGCAATTAAATATGAAAATATTAGTGCAACCAAACATATTGTTAAAGATAAAGTAAATCTTCCACTTAATAATTCATTAATATTCATTCTCAGAATACAACTATCACCAAAATCTCCATTAAAAACTATATTAGAAACCCATTTGCCATATCTATACAAAAAAGGTTTATCTAAACCTAAACGAATTTTTTCTTTTTCTATGTCTTCATAAGTTATTTGTGATCCTTGTGTATTTTTAAATGCTAGATATCTTTCAGCACAAGTTCCAGGAACTAATTCCATTAATGAAAAAACAATAAAGCATACAAGAAGCAAAGTTATAATTGCAAGTCCTGCTCTTGTGAGAGTAAATTGTATAAAATTAATCATATAAATAATTAGGAGACAAGAATAATTAAAAAAAGAAAAGCGGCAATATATAATTGCCGCTTTTTTTATTATTTATTGAGTTAAATTACTCGTCTAACCACCATTGAGTAGCTAGGTATGGGTATGTTCTATAATACTCATACGAAGTAGTTTTAAACTGCGTAAAGTTTTTCAAAGCATTTCTATGATAAGTTGGGAAAGGTGCTTTCACCGTACCAATCAATAGACTTTGCTCTGTTAACATTGTTGCAATTTTTTCACCCCACTCATTAGACTCAGCAGTACCAAGAGCGTAAGATTGGAATTTATCAATTCCATCACTTAAGTCATATACCCACTGAGGAGGTTTAGTACCTTCGTCACCATTACTATCAATGTATGCTGCCCAATCTAAACCTTGTGTATGGTTAAAGTAGTTACCAAACGGAGGTTTAAATGTTTCTGGGTTACCAGCAACAATTGCTAATGGTTGACCTTTATCCCAAACATGAACGTCAAGTTGGTTAGCAGCTTGCGAACCACGATATTCATCTGGAGTTACCTCTTTAAAAGTAGTTTTTACTCCTACTTCATTGAAGTATCTTGCAACAAGTTCAACTTCAACACCACCAATACCTTGAGTAGCATAGTCAATGTTAATAGCTAGAGCATCACCATTTGGTAATTCTCTAAATCCATCACCATCAACGTCTTTTAATCCTACTTCATCAAGCAGAGCATTAGCTCCATCTGGATCGTATTGAGTCATATGCATTTTTATACTTTCAGGAACGAAGTCAGGTGCAGGAGAAAATCCTACAAACTGCTCAACTTTACCTAAACCGTAATATGCAACTTCGTTGATCTCGTCTCTATTCATTGCAATTGACATTGCTTGACGGAAACGAATATCCCCATAGACTTTACGTTTTTCAGGATCAGGATGTGTTACATTAAAGCTAAATAATGCAGCACCACAACCTGGATTGATTTGAACTTGATATCCACCAGACTCAGCACCATCAAGTAATTGAGGAGCGGACTCTAATTGAACAGACTGTGATTTATAATCAACTTCACCATTAACAAGTTTTAACAATCTTATTTCATTTTCATTGATGTATCTTTCATTTTGATAATCAATGTATGGTAATTGATTCCCAGCTGTATCAACTTGGAAAAAGTATGGGTTAGCTGCATAGACTCTACCTTCAGTAGTGTCTTCAATAGTCATGTAAGCTTCTAAAGAAGGATAAGCTGCATAAGGTAATCCAGCAACTAGATCTGGTTTAGCTAGTAAAGGAGTTGGAGTATCAGTCCAACCTGAGTTACCATAATATGCTGCTAAAGCATCATAACCATCTGCAAATCCTAATGCCTGAGCATTTGCATCAGCATTTGAATCAATTTCCGGATGGAATTGTTCTAGGAAATGTGAAGGCATGAAGAACTGGTTATATGACCATGCAATAGTTGCAGTTAAACCAGGGAACGGAGATGGTAAGTTAAATCTTACTGTTTGATCATCAATTACATCAACAGTCATTGGCTCACCACCAACTAAAAGATATGGATATGGTTTTTCACGAATCTTTGGATTCATCATCAAATCTTCGTACCAAAACTCAACATCTCTAGCCACAAAAGGTTCACCATTTGACCACTTGTGACCTTTACGTAACATGAATGTTAAAGTAGTAAAATCATCATTCCACTCATAATCTTTAGCAACGTTTGGAACAATTGTAGTTAAGTCATCAGCAAAACGTAATAAGTTAACGTGTCTTGTAGATAACATATCAGAAGTTCCAGCTTCAGTTGCGTTCGATAAGAAGTTTATTGTATTTCCATATTTACCAATAGACTCATATGGTACTACAACAAGCGGTTCATCAGGTAATCTATCCTCAACTGGAGGTAGACTTCCTGGGTTACCTTGTATTGTAGCGTTTATGCTAGCAATATTTGGATTATCTGAAAACTTCATAGTACAGCCAGCTGCACTTTCATATTCTGATAACTCATATTGCTGAGGATATTTTCCGCCTGTCTGTGCATCGTTCATTGTTGTACCTACGCAATGACCACCTGCAAAAGAGCTTCCACTCCAGACAAAGGTTGCGGAAGAAAATACTAACGCTATGAATAGTTTTTTTAACATATATTTTCTCCTATAAGATAAATTTATCGTATGATTTTGTTTGTAAACAATTTTGACTTTTTAGCAAAAATATTTGACGTTTTTATTACAATTTTTTTAAAAAAATTGTGTATTTCTTCTTAATTAATTACTTTAATAATTATTAGTAAATATGGAAAAATCTAAAAAATCTGTTCTTTTTATATGTGCTGATCAATGGCGTTTTGACTGCTTTAGCTTCCTAAATCATCCATATGCTCTAACACCAAACTTAGACAAACTTGCTTCACAAAGTATAATTTTTAAATCACATTTTGCTGGAATTGTCCCTTGTGGTCCATCTAGAACTACTATGCTGACTGGTTTATATCCATTTATACATCGTTCAGTATATAATGGTGCTCCTCTTGATAAAAGATTTACAAATATCGCTAAAGAAGTTCGTAAACTAAATTATAATCCAAGACTTTACGGATACACTGATACCTCTTGGGATCCGAGATATTTGGATCCAGAAGATAAAAAAAATTTTACATATGAATCACCAATGGAAGGGTTTGATGATGGTTGTGTTTTACCAGGAGGAAAACCGGAGCCTTGGGCTAACCATCTTAATCAAAATGGTTTTGAAATTAATAAAGCAGAAGATTTGTACAAAGGAAGAAAGCCTAAAGATGATCAAGCGTATATTTATGAACCATATTATATTCCAACTGAATTTTCAGACACCGCATTTTTAGCAGACAAAGTTGTTAACGACTTAAAAAAGGTTAAAGATTCATTTTTTATGCATGTATCTTTTTTAAAACCACACCCACCCTTTCATGTAGCTGATCCATGGTTTAGTAAATTTAATCCAGATAGTATTAACTTATCTAAAAATAATATTTCACTGAAAGAATTATCAAAAAAACATCCACTACTTAAAGAGTTATGTAAAAAATTTTTACTTAAAGAAAATTTCTCTGAAATTAATTATGATCTTTTAAAAGATCAAGATATCAAAAATATTATGAGTGTCTATTTTGCTATGTGCGCAGAAGTTGATTTTAATATTGGTAAAATTTTGATTGCTCTTAAAGAAACAGGGCAAGAAGAAAATACAATGATAATTTTTACTAGTGATCATGGAGAAATGTTAAATGAAAATAATTTATGGGGGAAATTAGGTTGGTGGGACTCTTCTTATAGAATTCCATTATTTATTTATCTGCCTCAAAACAATCCAAAAGAAATTAACCTTTTAACAGAATCTGTAGATGTTGCTCCTACAATTTTAGAATGGCTTGGTGGTGACATTCCCATTGATTGGAATGGTCAATCACTGATGCACAATATCAATCATAAATACAAAAAATCACCTAATAAAGAATATGTTGTTTTTGATTATGATTTTAGAGAAAGTACTTCATTTGTTAAAGATAAAAAATTAGCACCCGAACAATGTAATCTATCGGTCATTAGAAATAATAAATGGAAATATGTTCATTTTCCTTCATTGCCATGTTTATTATTTGATTTAGAAAAAGATCCTGAGGAAATAAATGATCTATCAGACTTAAGAGAATTTCAAGATATAAAACATGAACTAGTATCAAAATTGTTAAGTCACCGCATGATTCATCAGGAGCGACAATTATCAAACACTAAACTTTCCAGTTCAGGTGTTAATACAAATTCTGGACCATTTAGCAGAAAAATGGAATAATAAAAATATGTTAACGACTGTTATAGGCGCCTATCCAAAACCAAGCTACTTAAAAATAACTGATTGGTTTAATGCTTCTGGTGGTACAGATACAGAATATCCAACTAAATTTTACGAAGATGAAATAAAAAAAATGGGCGATAATGTTGAAGAGTTATTTAATAAAGCTAGCAAAGAAATAATTAGTGATCAGGAAGAATGTGGTATTGATATCCTAACCGATGGTGAAGTTAGAAGAGAAAATTATATTCACTATCATTGTAGATATTTAGAAGGAATTGATTTTGAGAATCTCACAGAAAAAGTTGCTAGGACAGGGAATTATAAATGCTGGTTACCAACAATAACTTCAAAAGTTAAAGCAAAAGAATCTTTTTTGGTTGAAGAGTGGAAAAAAAATCAGAGTTTAACGAATAAAGATTTAAAAATTACTATACCTGGACCAATGACTATAACAGACACCATAGCAAATACATTTTATGATTCAGATGAACATATGGGTGAAGACTTAGCTGATGCTATTAATGTAGAAATTAAAAGATTGGTTGATGCAGGATGTAAATACATTCAAGTCGATGAACCGTTGTTTGCTAGAAAACCAGAAAATGCTCTTAATTTTGGAATTAAAAACCTAGAAAGATGTTTTAAGGATATTAATAATCAAAGTATAGAAAAAATTACACATATTTGTTGTGGCTATCCTGATAAATTAGATGCAGTAGATTATCCAAAAGCGCCTTTAGATTCATACAGTAAAATTAGTAAAGCTTTAGATGAGTCAATTATAGACACAGTTTCTATTGAAGATGCTCATCGATATAATGATTTAAATTTTTTAAAAGATTTTAAACAAACAAAAGTTATTTTTGGTTTAGTAAAAATAGCAAGCTCTCAAGTTGAGACTAAAGAAGAAATTGTCTCAAGAATAAATGATGCATTAAAGTTTATTGATACTGAACAATTAATTGTTGCTCCTGATTGCGGCCTTGGTCACTTACCTCGAGATTTAGCAAAAATAAAATTAAAAATAATGGTGGAAGCTGCTGATAGTTTCTAATGGACTAAAGTTTCTGGATTAGCATAATCATAATTTAAATCATCAGCAATAGCTTTATATGTAACGGCACCTTTAAAAATATTTAAACCATTCATAAAATTTTTATCATTTTTTAAAGCATCATTAAAACCGTTAGAAGCTAAGTTTTGAATAAATGGTAAAGTAACTGCATTTAAAGCAAGTGTAGAAGTTCTAGGAACTCCCCCTGGCATATTTGCAACACAGTAATGAACAACGTCATCAACAACATATGTAGGGTTTGCATGAGTTGTTGGTTTACTAGTTTCAACACAACCACCTTGATCAATTGCAACATCAACAATTACAGATCCACTTTTCATCTCTTTTATCATGTCCTTAGTTATAATCTTTGGAGCATTAGAGCCTGGAACAAGCACACCACCAATTAGTAAATCACATTCAGAAATATAATCTTTTAGATTTATTTTATCACTGTGTAGTGGTTCTATTTTATCACCAAATTTTTCTTGTAATTCTTCTAATCTTTTTTCTGATTTATCAACGATGAAAACTTTTGCTTGCATACCGGTAGCAATTATTGCTGCATTTTCACCTACAACACCTCCACCTAAAATTAAGACATTTCCAGGTTGAACCCCAGGCGCACCCCCTAAGAGTAAACCACTTCCACCCTTATGTTTTTCAAGTGAATACGCACCAGCTTGAATCGACATTCTGCCGGCTACAGCACTCATAGGTGCAAGAAGTGGTAATTTATTATTATGATCACTTACTGTTTCATAAGCTATACAAATTGAATTTGAATCAATTAAACCCTTTGTCAATTCTGGAGCTGCTGAAAGATGTAAGTAAGTAAACAAAATTTGGTTTTCTCTTATCATTGAAACTTCATTCATTAGAGGTTCTTTTACTTTTACAATCATTTCAGAATCATTGAAAATATCCTCAGCTGAATTTACAATTTTTGCACCTGATAATTCATAATCACTATTTGAAAATCCAGCACCAATTCCTGCATCTTTTTGAATTAGTACTGTATGTTTATTCTTTACTAATTCTTTAACACTTTGCGGAGTAAGCCCAACCCTAGACTCCTGAGCTTTAATCTCAGAGGGAACACCTATTTTCATTATCTGTCATGCATATAGTTAGAGATACCTGTTCTTAATTTTTCAATTATCTCATCAATATGTTTTTTTTCACAAGTAAATGGAGGTGCAACAATTAAACAATCACCTGTTGCTTTCAAGCTTAAGCCTGCTTCAAATAATTTTTTAAAACAAGCATATCCAGCTTTGCCTAAACGCTCATCCATTTTAATATCAATTCCTCCCATCATTCCATATCCTCTTATATCAGTAATGATATCCAAGTCTTTCAAAGTAAATAAACCATCTAAGAAATATGGAGACATATCTTTTGCTCTATTAAATAAATCTTCTTTCTCGATTATATCTTGCATTGCTAAACCTGCTGCCATTGAAACAGGTATAGCAGAATAAGTATAACCATGAAAAAATTCTATAGCTCCTGTAGGTGAAGCATCAACAATAGTGTCATAGATATGATCACGTGAAGCTACTGCGCCTAAAGGTACAACACCATTAGTAATTGCTTTAGCCATTGTCATGATATCTGGACAAACATCAAAAGCTTGGGCTGCAAATGGGGCGCCCATTCTTCCCCAGCCAGTAATAACTTCATCAAAAATTAAAAGAATTCCGTGTTTGTCACAAATTTCTCTTAGTCTTTTTAAATATCCTTTTGGCGGAACTAAAGTTCCTGTTGATCCTGCCACTGGCTCAACAATACATGCAGCAATATTTTCAGCACCTATGTTACCAGCAATCCTTTCAAGATCATCTGCTAGATCAGCACCTGTTTCAGGTTCGCCCTTTACAAATAAATTTTCAGGTAAATGAGTATGTCTTAGATGATGTACATTTGGCATGAGAATATTTGAGAAAGTTTTTCTATTAGCAATCATTCCGCCAACAGAAATTCCTCCAATATTCATTCCATGATAACCTCTTTCTCTTCCTACTATGTGAGATCTATGACCTTCTCCTTTTGCTTTAAAATATGCTATGGCTGTCTTAATTGCTGTTTCTACAGCTGATGAACCACAAATAGTAAAAAATATTTTATTTAAATCTTCGGGCGTATGTTTTGAAACTTTTCTAGCTAAATCAAATGAACCACCAAAACCTTGTTGAAATGGTTGAACATAATCTAATTGCTCTAATTGTTTAGATACTGCTTCTCTTATTTCTGGTCTTGAATGACCCGCTGGACTACAAAATAATCCTGAGCTAGCATCAATTAATTTATTTCCATAATGATCAGTATAATAAACACCTTCTGCCTTAACCATTAATCTTGGACTATTTTTATAGTCTCTATTAGATGTAAATGGCATCCAATGTTCTTCTAATGAATTAGGTATTTCAGTTCTTTTTTCTAAGTCCATCTTTTTCCTTATTAAAGATTGAGTATATGAAATTATCGATAAATCAAAGAATATTTCTTACACAATAAAGAAATATCATAGGAAAAATTGTAGCAGTGGTATAGAGAGAATACCAAATATGAGCACATTACCAGAAGATCTTAAAAGTAAAGCCTTAGAGACTCCCGACATACCAGCAGCAGTTGTGTGCCCCAATCAAGAAAGCATATTATTAGCTGTAATTGAAGGTAAGAATATGAACCTCATCGATCCAACTTTAATTGGAAATAAAAGTTTAATTGAAGAAACAGCGAAAAAATTAAGTTTGGATATTTCTAATTTTAATATTGTAGAGGCTAAAGATGAAGAGGATAGTGCTTCAATTGCTTGTCAAATGTCTAATGAAAATAAAAGTAAAATCATAATTAAAGGGAATCTTCATACTGATATTTTAATGCGCTCTTATTTAAAAAAAGAATTTAATTTACTTGATGGTAGAAGATTAAGTCATATTTGGCATATGACTACACCGCAGCTTAAAAAACCTCTTTTTATTACTGATGGCGCCTTAAATGTTTTACCAAGAGTTGATATAAAATTACAAATTCTTAAAAATGCTGTTCAATTTTGTAATAAATTAAATATTAGTAAACCAAAAGTTGCAATTTTATCAGGTACAGAAGATCCAATTGAAAGTATGCCAAGTTCAGTTGATGCCAAAAAAGTTATGGAACTTGCGTCAGAAGAAAAAATTAATGCATTTATTCATGGACCGCTTGCTTTTGATAATGCTGTTTCTGAGGAAGCAGCGAAAATAAAAGAAATCAATAATGATGTTGCTGGTGATGCTGATGTATTATTAGTACCTAATTTAGAAACTGGAAATTCTTTGTCTAAAATAATGGTTTATTTTATGAATGCTTGTGCGGCAGGAATAGTAATTGGTGGTAAAGTACCAGTTGTAGTCCCTAGCAGAGCAGATAGTAAAAATTCTAAACTTGCATCAATTATGGCAGCTGTAGTTGCTGCAAATAACTAATTAGTAAATAAATTTTAGCTCGAATGCTTTTAAGACATTACTTTTTAATTTTAATAATCACTTTTTTATTTGGAAGTGCCTACCCTGTTCAGAAAGTTATTTTTAATGAAAATGTACCACCATTATTAATGGGAAGTTTAAGAATGTTAGTGGTTTTCATATGCCTTTTGCCTTTTTGGAGATTTAGAATTCCTGAAAAAAAATACTGGTTACCACTTCTCTTTTTTTCAATTGCTATGGGTTTTTTAGCAAATGTTTTTATGACATTATCTTTAAATGAAGCAAATATAGTTTCTCCAATAATTATTGGTTCTCAATTGGCTGTACCATTTGCAATATTATTAAGCTCATTTTTTTTAAAAGAGAAAGTAAGTATTAAAAAATGGGTACTAATATTTATTTCTTTTTTTGGCATCATTTTATTGGGCTTTGATCCATTAATAAGAAATGAAATTTTTGCATTATTCTTAATTACGTTAATGGCATTCTTCTATGCTAGTGCACAAGTATTTTCCAGGTACCTAAAAGATTTAGAAGTCACTCTCACAAATGCAGTAATGGGACTAGTTGGATTTGTATTACTAATTATTTCATCATCAATATTTGAAGGACAAACAGTAAACGAAATAAAAAATATTAGTTTTCAATCATGGTTATTAATATTGCATTCAGGTATCTTTGTTTCAATCGCTGCTCACATGTCGATGTTCTATTTATATAGGATGTATCCTGTTAATAGGGTATTTCCATTTTACGCTTTATTTCCTGTATTTGGTGTGTTGTTAACATTTATAATTTTTTATGAAATACCAACTTTAATTACTTTTATTGGAGGTATAATTGTAATCTTAGCAACTTATTTTATAAATAAAGAAAATTAAATTTTGATTATTTAGCTGTCCATCCTCCATCAATTACTAGTGATGAACCAGTCATCATTGAAGCAGCATCTGAAGCAAGATACACTACAGCACTAGCAATATCACTTTCTGTTGCTACTTTTCCTAAAGGTATGTTTTCAATTACAGATTTTTTAAAACTTTTATCTTTAAAAAATTTTTTGACCATTGGGGTTTCCACAAATGTAGGGCAAACGGAATTAACTCTGATGTTGTGCTTAGCCAAATCAATAGCCATCCCTTTGGTAAGACCTTCAACACCAAACTTAGTCATATTATAAACACTTCTAAGAGGAGCGCCTACTTTACCTAACTGAGAAGAAATATTTATTATTGATCCACCAATTTTTTTTCTATTTTTTGATTTAAGCATAACTTTTGTAGCTAATTGAGCAATATCGAATGATGCTTTAATATTAAGATCAACCACTTCACTCATATCTTTTCTTTTAATTTTGGTGAAATATTCAGGTCTATTTGTACCAGCATTATTTACTAATATGTCTAATTTATTAATTTCTAAAAATATTTTTTTTATTTCTTTTAAATTAGTTACATCACACACATAATAACTACATTTCTTTTTGAGTTTTTTAATTTTGTTTTGAACAATTAAAAGATCTTTCTCTGTACGACTAAGAATTATTACATTTGCGCCTGCTTCTGCTAATGCTATAGCACATGCTTTACCTATGCCTTTGCCTGACCCTGTCACAAGAGCAGTCTTATTTTTTACATTAAAATTTTTTAGAAACATTTGATCTGATTATTTACAATGAAAAAATAGATTGATCTAATAAATTCATTTTTTTAATACACATTTGAAAACTATCTTCTAAATGGTAATCGCCTGGAAACCCAATGCATTTAATTCCAGCGTTTACGGCAGAATTACTACTTTCTTCAGTATCCTCTATTGCAATACAATCTTCTGGCTGTAAATTTAATTTATCTAATGTAACTTTATAAATTTCTGGATGTGGTTTTTCATTTTTAACAAATGATTTATTACCAATGAATTCAAATTCTTCTTTTGAAATTTGACCAGAAAGACTTTCAAATACTGCATCGACATTATTTAAAGTTGTAGAAGTTGAGAAAGCAAGTTTAATATTATTATCTTTTGTATACTTAATTATTTCATCAACGCTCTTTCTTAATTTTTGTTTATTCTGAATAATGAACGAGCTAAAGATTTCTGTTTTTCTATTTCTAATTTGTGAAGCATTTACATTAACATTATTTTTTTCAGCAAAATCTTCTACCCTTTTTGTCCCTCCAGATTTTTTTAACAAAATTTTATAGTCTTGCTCATCCCAATACCAATCAAGTCCAGCTTCTTTAAAAGCTTCATTAAATGAGTTACGTTGAATGTTAGAAGATTCAATTAGTGTCCCGATAGATCCAAATAAAAGTGCTTTATATTTCATAAGATTAGAAATTTTATTATTAACCTTTTACTGCTCCAGCAGTTAAACCACTTATTAATTGTCTTTGGAAAAACATGATTATCATAAAAAGTGGTGCAGTTGCTGAAACAACACTTGAGACTGCCCACATATAATTTCCACTATGTTCAATTGTGCCCAAATAAGCATTAATTTTAGGAACCATAGTATAATTCTGCTGATTTAAAAGAAGTGAAGTAACTGTAAAATCATTATAGGCTAACATCATACTGAATAACCCTGCTGTAACAACTCCAGGCCACATAACAGGCATTATAACAAAGCGAAACGCTTGAAAATATGAACAGCCATCAATTAGCGCACTTTCATCTAACTCTTTAGGAACTGTTTTAAAGAAGGAATAAAGTAACCATAATGTAAAGGGTTGATTGATTGCAACTAAAACAATTATGGTAGTTGGAAGTATGCCCCAAACGTTCAATTGGAAGAAAGGAAATAGATAACCAGAAACTAATGTAATGTGTGGCATCGCTCTAAAAATCAATGCAGCTATTAAGATCCAAAAAGTATATTTATATGTCGATCTAGACAAGGCATAAGCACCTAATGTTCCTAAAAATAAAGAGATTGTAACAACTGAAACAGTAATAATAATTGTATTCATTGTTGCTTTCCAAAATTCACCTTCAGTCCAAGACTCTACATATGCCTTAACTGTAGAAGTATCTCCTGTTTCTATCAAAGTATTAACTCCTGTGACTGCAAACATCCAATCAGCTCTTGAGAAAAAGTCGGCTTTTACTTTAAATGATCCCCAAAAAGTCCATATAAAAGGAAACACGGAAATAATTAACCAAGCAAGAATAAAAAAACTATTTATTAAAATTAGTTGTTTTGAGTATCTGTTAATTTTTGATTCCATATTATCTTTCCGTTCTAAATTCTCTCCATGTTCTTATAAGTACTGGTGTTAATAGAATTGCTACACCAATAATAGTTAACATAGATGTTGCTCCTGCAGATCCAAATAACATTTTGTTTTCACTTCTTAAGTCATTATAAATCATCCAAGAAAGTGATTGAGCAACTCCTTCAGCAGCGAACCCGATTATTGGCTCAAGAACCCTAAAATTATCCATTAGACAAATTAATATAATAAATGTTGCTACCGGATAAAGATGTGGAATAACAATGTGTCTGACTCGTTCATATCTTGAGGCGCCATCTATGATCGCTGCTTCAATTGGATCTTGAGGAACAGTTTGTAATGCAGCATAAAAGACAACAAAAGCAAATGGTGTATTGTGCCAAATCCCATAAATAATCAGAGTAATCCAAGTCAATTGACTTGAGGACTTTAGTGATAGGTTTGGATCATCAAATAAGAATTGAATAAATGAACCTAATATTCCCTTAGCATCTATCATCCAAAATAAAACGAGAGATCCAATCAATGGTGTTACAATCATAGGCAGTATAACACCAAAAATGGTTGGGCCTTTTAAACTTTTTGTAATTGTATTTACACTTAAAGCAACGATGAAACCTAAAACTACAACTGGTGGTGTAACGGCAAAACAAAATGTAAGTGTAAATAAAAGTGCTTTGTAAAAAGGTAAATTTAGTAAGATATCCGTAAACTCAGCTATGGATGAGGAATTAGTCCAAGCCTCTTTAATTTCATCAAAAGCTAAATGATTTCTATCGCCGTATGTTCCTAAACCATTAAATCTTCCAAGAGGCTGTTCCTCTTGTAATTTTGTAGTGGCCTCAATATCTACTTTAGTTTCAGTTTTACATCCAAATGGATCGCATTTTTCTACTTCCATTAAAATTTGTTCAGGTTCAATATGTAGAGATTGAAAAAAACTAGAAATAATTGGAAGTCCAATAAATAATAGCATTGCCAATCCACTTGGAAAGAAGAACCAAAAAAATGTTCTGTGGGGCATCTATTTCTTACTAAAAAAAAAGTGGAACATAATAATGTTCCACTTTATCATAAATATTTATACGGTTTATAGAAATCCTTGCTCAGTAGCTTTTGCTACATAAGCAGCTTCTACATCCGCTAATGCTTTTTCAGCAGACTCATTTCCTTGAAGGAATTCAACAAGTTCTGTACTCAAAGCACCATGTAATAGACTCATGTATGGTAAGCTTGGGTAAGGTGTTGCACCTCTATTAGCAGCGTCAACAACTGGCCCTGCTGTATCTCCAGGCGAATAACCATCAATCAACCAAATTGTTGCATTTGGATTAGCATTTGCCATTTCTGTTGAAGTTGCTGCACCTAAAAGAGCTCTAAAAGATGCTTCTGCATTTTCATCAGAAGTGTTTGTTGCAATTCCAAATCCATCCCACCATAGAGTTGTTGCTGGTTTACTTCCACCACCTACAGATGGAGAAGGAGCTAATCTAGTATCAGCTTTAATTGCTTGATCACCTTCGTCATCTAACAATGAAGCTGCACCTGAGTTCCAGATATGCATTAATGCTACATTACCAGACTCCCATTCTTCTTTAACTGCATTTGTATCTTGAGTTAAGAAATCAGGGTTACTTACTTCGGTTAATCTTTTAAGCATATTAAGAGCAGCTACACCTTTAGCGTTATTTACACTAACTTCAGCTGTTCCAGCTTTAAAGAAATCACCTCCATGACCTAGGTACATGTTTACAAACTCTTGACCTAAGTTCCATCCAGATTTGAAAGCACCAGCATATGGGTTAGCCATTTTACCAGAAGCTTTAATTTTTTCTGCAGCCGCAATTACCTCTTCATATGTTGAAGGAACTGCGATACCTAAATCATTAAGAATACTTTCTCTGTACCAAAGATGTTGAGCATTAGCCATAAATGCTACTGCATAAATTTTACCATCAATCACGATTTTTTGATTGTCTTGTAATGCACTTCCGTATTTAGCAACTAAATCATCAAGTGGACGAATTAAGTTATCATTCATTAAAGTTGTAATTGAACCATTAGTAACAAGTTTAGCAGAGAATTCAGCTGGGTTAGCTGAAAGTGCTGCAACTTGTAATTTATTATGATCAACAGAATGTGTTACAGAAAAATCTGCATCAGGTCCTGCACAACTTTTTACTTCATCCATGAAAATTCTGTATGTTGTAAATTCGTTTGCTAGAATCTTTATTGATCCATCTGTTACTCCACAAGGTGAGTGCCCACCGGCATATGCACTTGTGCTAACAAATGTGAACAATAGAGCTATTAATAGTTTTTTCATATATTTCCCCTTATTAATAAAGTGTGAAATTCACATTTAAGTATAAATCCTTTATATTGGTATTAGAAAATAATGCAATAATATGAATTGATATTCAAGATTTTGAATATTGAAATGGGGGGATAATTCATGAGTTTTAAAAAGACTGCGACATCACAGGACGTAGCAAAACTAGCAGGAGTATCCCAATCAGCTGTTTCTAGATGTTTTACAAAAGGTGCTAGCATTTCTAGTAGAACAAAATTGAGAGTCTTGGAAGCAGCTAGGAAATTAAAATATAAAGCACCTAATATATCTTCTAATTCAATATCTAATGACGATAGCGGATTAGTTGCTGTCATTTTACCTTACGTTACAAGCAGATATTATCCAGAAGTTTTAATAGAGTTACATGAAGCACTTAGGAATGGGGGGTTTAGAATTTTATTAATTACAACTGATGATGGAGAGGAATTAGATGAAAAATTAATACAGCCATACTTAAAAGAAAAACTTATTGCAATAATATCAGCCACAAAACCTACTGAAAAATTTGTTGAAGACTGCAATCAAAAAAGAATACAGTTTATTGCCTATAATAGAAGTTGGAATATACCAACGATAAGTTCCGTTGCATGTGATCATCGTAACGGAGGAGAAATAGTTGCAGAATATTTTACAAATAAAAATCATAAAAATATTGGTCTCATTGAAGGGCCAAAAGGATCTTTTGTTAGCGATGAGCGATGCAAAGGTTTTAAAAATTATCTTAAAAATAATAAAAAAATTAAATTAAATATTGAAAAAGGTTTTTTTACTTATGAAGGTGGATATCAAGCAACTGAAAAAATTTATAATAAAAACATAAGTGCAATATTTTGCGCTGACGACACAATGGCATTTGGTTGTTTAGATTATATTAAAAAAAATACTTCGTTAAAAACACCTTCTCAATTAGAAATTATTGGTTATGACGATATATCTATGTCAGCTTGGGAATCATATAACCTAACAACTGTCAGACAGCCTATTAGACAAATGTCAAAACTAGCAACTCAATTAATAAATGAATTTATTAAGGATCCAGATTTTGAACCTATAAATCATATTGTACAGGGAAGACTTATAAAAAGAAAAACTACAAAATAATTTATTTAAATTTTAATCCCATCTGTTCAAAAACACCATGATTATCTACCATAACGTAATTATCTAAAAACTTTCCATCTTTAATGGTCCAAAAATCTGAAAATTGCATTTTGATAGATTTGCCTGTTGGCTCTACTCCAAGATATGTTCCACTATGTGTACCTGTTAGAAATCCCGTTGCACTAATCCACTCACCTTCAGCAACCACAATATCATTTTTTACATGATAATCTGGAAATGCTTCATAAAAAGGTTTTAGAACTTTATATTTAAAATTTTCTATACCATGGATATCACCAAAACCTGGAGGACCATGCCAGACCATATTATCATGCCAGTACTTGTGTTGTGCTTCTAGATCTTGAGCATTAAGTGCATCATACATATCAGCTAATAATTTTTTACTTTCATCTAAAGTCATTTTTTATCTCCTAAAATTTGCATTAGAATTGCAAGCTCATTAAAACCAGTCCACTCTTTAATAATTTTATTATTTTTAATTTCCCATTGTGTGATTCCCCACAAATACACTTCTCTATTAGTTGGTTGGCCATATGAGCCATTCCCTTTATGCGTTCCTACTGCGCCCCAACGAACCGATACTAAATAGCCGTCTTTTGTATTTCCCATCCAGTATAAATCTTCAATACTAAGTGCAAGATCAGGAAATGAAGCTAAAATTGAAATTATAAATTTTCTTAATTGCAAAACTCCTTTAAATTTACGACCAGTTGAACCTTCAAATTCTACCTTACTAGAGTATGCTTTATTTATTGCAGAAAAGTTTCGTCTATTCCAAATTGTATCATAAACTGCATGAACAAACTCTCTTACATTTGTAATTTTATCTGGAATATCAAAACTAATTGGTTTTAATTTAGTAATATTTCTTGTTGGCTTAGAGTTTTTAAAGTGAGGAGCATAGGGCCCTGAAATTCCATCATCAACAAGTTGCTTGGCAACTTGATTTAAATCTAATCCGAGTTGTTTAATTAAACCTGCTGTATCGTAGACAACATTTTCGTAATAAATTTCATTATTTTTTGCTACACAATTTGCAATACAAAATAATCTTACTTTTTTACCAGTTGGTTTAGAAAATTTGCTAAATCCTGTATTTGTTCCGGTAATAATTGTTCTATGCGAAGTATGAAAACTTGCGTTTTCATTTCCTGCCCAAATAACTTCATCTGCAAATAATCGAATATCTGGAAAGGCGTTGTTTGTGTGTACAGTATCAGCTACTATTTTTTCAGATCCAGATTGTAAACCAAATTCATCCCAAACTCTGCAATCTTTACTGTAGGTATCATAGATGTAGCCAATATTTTTTTCTTCCCAGATTTGATATGTAATCCTTACAATATAATCAATTATATTTTTATACTGATCCTCAAACCCCTTCATTGATTGATGTTTAAGTTTTTTTGGTTTTGGATTTAATGACTTAGCAGTTCCTCCACCACCGTATGCTTTTAATGAAATATCATAACTCTTAGGCATATGATGATCTTGAAGGGCTTCTGGTCTTTTATCTATAATTTTTTTAAATTTCATAATTTGTATTTGTAATGAGATACATTTAAAAATATTTCAAAGCAATGAAATTTTATTCAAAAAAATGAATATTGTCTTTTTTAGTTTATTAATATAATCAAAATGGAATGACTGATCTCCAAGCAGAAAAAAAATTAGTATTAGATTATTTCAATGAAATAGATAGTTGCAACATTGATTCATTATCTGAAGTTATATCCAAATACGCATCAGAAGAATTTAGTATGAAATGTACCCACCCATTCAACGAACTAGGTAGTATAGATCTTGTTGCTAATAATCTTTGGAAACCAATTAAAGATTCATTTTCACCTATACAACGTCGATTAGATATATTTTATGCTGGGATAAATTCATTAGATAAAAATAAAGGTAAATGGATCTCCAGTATGGGTCATTTCATGGGTGTTTTCAATAAACCGTTTGTAGGCCTTAAACCAAATTATAAATCTACTTTATTAAGATTTGCTGAATTTTATAAAGTGGAGAATAATAAAATTACTGAAGGAGTAATTTTTTTAGATGTAATGAATTTAATGCAGCAACTAGGTCTTTCTATAATTCCTGAATCTACAGGTCTCGTTTGTGTAACACCAGGACCAATGAATCATAAAGGTTTAAAATTTGATATTTCTAATGAAAGTGAAAGTCAAAAAACATTGGATTTAATTCATAGAATGCGCGATCGACTTGTTAAAGGATCCAAAATGCAATCTTATAAAGAAGAATTAGAATTAGATTGGCATAATGACATGATTTGGTGGGGACCAGGAGGTATAGGGGCTTCATATACTATTGATGGTTATCAAAAAGGTCATACAAAACCATTTCAAGATGGTTTAGAATTTGTTCGTTTCAATGGACACATACTTAGTAGCTCTGAAGATGATCTCGGAGGTTGGTTTGGTTGGCCAAATTTAATTATGAAACCTAAAGGAGAATATTTAGGATTAACAAATGCAAGTGATATTGAATCAGAAATGAGAGTTGTAGATTTATATCGAAGAGATGGAGATAAACTAGCTGAAAACTGGATCTTTATTGATCATTTACATTTTTTAAAAAAACTAGGAGTGGATCTTTTAGAAAGAGCAAAATTTTTAAATCAGTAATTAGATAACTTTTGAGGCAAGTTTAGTACCCTCAACTAATGCATGAAGCTTTTCATAACAAATTTTTTCATCAATTTTTCCAAAACCAGCAAATGTACTAAAACCACAATCTGTCCCTGCCATCAATTGATCTTTTGGAATGACTGTAGAAAACTGAATTAATCTATCTGCAACAACTTCTGGATGCTCAACAAAATTAGAGGTTGAGTCGATTACTCCAGGTACTAAGACTTTATCTTTTGGTAACTTTATATCTTGAAAAACTTTCCATTCATGTGCGTGCCTAGGATTAGAAGATTCAATGAGAAAGTATTTTACCTTTGATTTCAAAATTATAGGTAATATTTTCTCTAGAGCAATATCGTGTGTGTGGGGTCCTTCATAATTGCCCCAACATATATGCATTCTAGTTTGCTCAACATCTACATTAGATAATGCTAAGTTTAGACATTCAATTTGTAGTTCTGCACGTTTTATAAACTCATCTTCAGATAAATTTTTAAAATTCATATGTCTTGCTAAAGCAAGGTCTGGGCAATCTAATTGAACTTGGATATCTGATTTTGTTATTAGCTCATATTCTTTGGCCATAATATTAGATAATTTATCCAAATATTCATCTTCGGTACTATAAAATTTATTTGGCATAAAAACATTTATGACGCCAGGTGATGCTGAGTTCATAAATGCATGTCGGTGATTAAGTTTATCAAGTGAATTTTTAAAATTATTTATATCCTGTAGAAGAGAAGTTTCATCTTTTACTTTTAATTCGTTTGTACAACATGGTCTGGTATAAGTTGGAGTGCCACCACTTTTAGCAATCTTTTCTTTGTATTCTGGAAAATCATCAAGATCAGCAGGTGCTCTTCTTTCGCTTTCACCTGAGAACCCATCAATTCTGTCTTTAATATATGTAGCGTAGCTAATTTTACTCATCTCCCCATCACTGACAAAATCAATTCCAACATCAAGTTGGCTCTTAACAACACTTTCCACGTTATTTTTTAATACTTCATCAAAACTACTTTGACTAAATTTCTCTCCTTTATCTTTTGCAAATAGAAATTCTGAAAGTTCTTTTGATCTAGGAAGGCTTCCAACATGTGTTGTTAAAATATTAGACATTAAATTAACCTGTTTTTAATAAAATCTGTTTCCAGATCATAGTTTCATCATAGAGAACCCATTCATTTTTAATACCTCTTTCTCCAAATTCAACATGATTAATACCCATTATATAAATTTTCGAATTAGAGGCTTTCCCAAAAAGACCATCTCCTTCATGTTTACCTACCATAGACCATCGAACTGAAGCTTTTTTAGGTTCATATTTTTCTTCTGTAAAAGCAATGTGCTCAACTGAGAACAATGCGTTAGGAAAAGCATCTCTTAATTGTTTCCAAAATTTTATTACCTCATCTCTACCATAGTGAGTATTTCCCCCTGGTTGAAATTGCTGTATGGCTCTGTCATAACTATCATTTATTGTTTTCTCTAAATTGATGTTCATAATAGAGGTTAAGATATTTGCATATAATTCTCCAATGTTACCAGATGCTAAAATAGGAGATTTATAAATTGATTTAACAGGTGTATTTTCATCAAAGGGTTTACTAGCTTTTTCAGGACCACCCTCATCTTTAACAAGATTACTTGCAAATTTCTTGGGGTCAATTCCAATTTGTCTCACAATTGCTCCTTGATCTCTCACAAGCCACTCATCATAAACTTGATTATTCATGCATGCACAATCAGCGATAGTTCGGTAATATAGTTTTTTTCCTGTTGCTTTCCCATACATCCCATCAACAGAATGAGTAGAGGTTGATAAAATGCGATGCGACGAAAAATATCCCTCATCATCATTTCCTGTCCAAATTACATCTTCACCTAAAAGTGTTCTATCGGGAAATAGTTTTTTACTAGCATAGGTACTTTCAATTACTGGGTCTGCACCATAAATTACTCCAGATGGAGATCTTGTAGGTGTGGGGAGGCTTACATTTGGAGTATCAGCATAATAATCTCTTATTGCTTCAACATCGTTTTTTTCCCAAATTTGATATGTAATCTTTAAAATATAATCAGGAAAATCTTTGAATTGTGAATCAAATCCTTTCATATAATTAATATTTAATTAGTTTGTCGTATTATAAATAAATTACCATCATGATTACTTATCTGTCTTATTGAACGAAGTGAATTTTTTGGAACAGAAAAAGTATCTTTTTCTTTAATTACAACTTTGTCTCCATCACAATCTATTTCCCATTCACCAGATAAACAATGATACACTTCTGATTTCTCCAGTTTGTATTCATGTATATGAGCACTCTTGCCGTTGAGAAGTGAAAGGCTAAAACCTGTTTCATGCGGTATATTTGGAGTAAAAGATTTATCATGAATTTGAAACTGATCAATGTAGTTGATAATTTTATTAGATTGATAGTGATCATCATCGACAAAATATTTATCTTTATCATTAAATCGAATAACAAACTTTTCTATGTCTTCTGAAGAGTAATGATCGAAACTCTCTAATTCATTATCTTCTAATGGCTGAATAATTTTAGTTTCATCTGTTACTTTCTGTTTCTCTGTGTCTATTAAAGAATTATCATTCATTAATACCATGCCAGATTCTTTTGCATCTTTTAAAAGTTTAGGTGTCCAAGTAATAACACCTGGATCATTTTCACCTAACACAACAAACATTAAAGCTTCTTCATCACTTACATTTTGAAAACCTCTGAACATGTTTGTGGGAAAAGAAGCGATATCACCTTTTTTTAGTATTACTTCTCCTTCTGTGCCATCAACACCCCAATAAAAACGCCAGGCACCTGAGTGAATTATAAAAACTTCTGCTGTTGTGTGACTATGTAATCCAGAGCCATTCATCGGCGCAGCACTGACAGCACCAATATTAAAGCCATGTTCTTCAGCTATTTTAACATTTTGTTTAGCATCTTCACTTACACCAGGTCCTATAACTGAATAATTTTTCCTATCTTGATGACCTTTTAGTTTTCCCTCAACAAAAGGTATATTACTAGGAATAAGTTCATCGAATTTAGCTAATCTAGATGTAATATTAATTGACATATTTTAATGATCTTTTATTCATTTTTTTTGAATATTATTCAAAATAATGAATAAATCAATTATTATTTAACAATAGTGTTATTAAATTATTATGGCAAATAAAATACAAAACTTTGATACAGGTGAGAAAGATAACTCAAACATAATTCATTTAGATCTTGATCCAAAGATAAATATTGAAAACAAAATATATTTTAAAAATTTATTAAAAAAAATTGTCGAGTGCTCTTTAGATAATTTAGAAGAAAATCTTGAAAATTTATATCACGTAGATGCTGAGTTTAATGGATTTCATCCAATTAATGAAATTAAAGGAATTGAAGAAATAAAAAATAAATTTTTAATACCTCTAAAGAAGGCATTCCCCGATCTCGAAAGAAGAAATAATCTAGTTATTGGAGGAGCATTTAGAGATAAAGTTTTTGTTTCATTTATTAGTCATTTAACTGGAACTTTTAAAAATGAGTGGTTAGGCGTAAAGCCGACTAACAAAACAATTTATCTTAGAACATGTGAAGCACATCAGATTACAAATAATAAAATAATAAAATCCTATACATTAATTGATACTGTAGATTTTATCCGTCAGGCTGGATATTGGCCTATAAATAAATCTCTTGGGGTAGAAGGGATGTGGCCTAGTCCAATCACAGGTGATGGAGAAAATAATCAAAATTTAGATAAGGAACTGTCTCTTCAATCTTTGAATCAAGATTTAACCATGCAAAGAAGTTTAAATATTAAACCTGAGACTGAGCCAGGTCTATCAAAAGATCAAATAAGGGAGAAATTAATTAATCATCCTCAACAAGATTATTGGCACCCAAAAATGATGTGGTATGGGCCAAGTGGTATAGGTACAGCTAGAGGTTTAGATGGTTTTGTTGATCATCATCAGCTCCCATTTAGACTTACATTCAAGGAAAGAGATTATTGGAAAATCGGTCATTATATTGAAATTGGAGATGGAAATTATTCTATGACTGGTGGTTGGCATAGTATTCAGTGTGTTCATGGATCAAGTGATTGGTTAGGATATGAACCTACTCAAAAAAAAATAACAATGAGAGTTATGGATTTTTATTTACATCATGAAGGGTTAATTAGAGAAAATTGGGTACCGATCGATATAGCACACATATTAGATCAAATAGGCATTGATATCTTTAAATTAATTCATAAAAAATAATTATGGCAATAGAATATTTAAAAAAAGGTTTAGACGAAAAACAAAGAATTGAAGATAATGATAAAGTAAAAAAAATTGTTGAGGAAACGTTAAGTAAAATTGAATCAGAAGGCGATAAACATATTAGAGAGTTATCTCAAAAATTTGATAACTATTCTCCAGATAGTTTTAGATTAAGTGAAGATCAAATTAATCAATTAATGAGTGAAGTCTCTGATGATGACAAAGAAGATATTAAATTTGCTCAAAAACAAGTGCGATCATTCGCGGAAGCACAACTTAAAACTTTAAGTGAATTAGAAGTAGAAACGCATCCAGGTGTGATTCTTGGTCATAAAAATATACCAGTACAAGCAGTAGGATGTTATGTACCTGCCGGAAAATTCCCAATGGTAGCTTCTGCTCATATGTCAGTTGTTACTGCCTCTGTTGCTGGGGTTCCAAGAATTGTTGCTACCACCCCACCATTTAAAGGTAAGCCAAATCCAGCTGTCGTTACAGCAATGAAAATGGGTGGTGCTCACGAAATTTATGTTTTGGGAGGAATGCAAGGAGTTGGTGCTATGGCTATTGGTACAGAAACTATTAAACCTGTAGATATGCTTGTTGGACCTGGCAATGCATTTGTTGCTGAAGCGAAAAGACAATTGTATGGCAAAGTTGGTATCGATTTATTTGCTGGTCCAACTGAAACAATGGTAATTGCAGATGAAACTGTTGATGGTGAAATATGTGCAACAGACTTATTAGGACAAGCTGAACATGGATATAATTCTCCTGCTGTGATGATAACAAACTCAAGAAAACTTGCAGAAGAAACATTTAAAGAAATTGATAGAATTTTAGAAATTTTACCCACTAAAGAAACAGCAAGTACAAGCTGGAGAGATTATGGAGAAATAATTTTATGTGATACTTATGAGGAGATGTTATCTAAAGCAAATGAAATAGCTTCAGAGCACGTTCAAGTTATGACAAAAAAAGATGATTGGTTTTTAGAAAATATGACATCTTATGGAGCTCTATTTTTGGGCGCTAGAACTAATGTTGCTAATGGTGATAAAGTCATAGGCACTAACCATACTCTTCCTACTAAAAAAGCTGGAAGATATACTGGTGGTTTGTGGGTTGGTAAGTTCATTAAAACCCATACTTATCAAAAGATTATGACAGATGAAGCTGCAACTCTCATCGGAGAATATGGATCTAGACTTTCACATTTAGAAGGTTTTATAGGTCATGCAGAACAATGTAATGTGAGAGTAAGACGATATGGGAAAAAAAATGTTGGATATGGAAAACCAGCAGGAGAAAAAATTTAGCTTATTTTAATTCCCCTTTAACTCTCATTTCATTTCTAATTTTTGTTGCCGAGATATCATGTATTTCTTTTCCTAAATCATGTTCTGTAAATGAATAACCAACTCCTCTTCCATAAGAAATATCTATAATGTTTGGAACCTTAACAACTACATATTCTTTGCCATCAGTAAAACCATGTTGAGCTAAACCTTCATTGATTTTTGCTTTTACTTCTTCAAATTGAAATGGATTGTCAGCTTGACCTTCTACACCTGCATCTACACCTCCCACATCACGATACATTATACATACCTGACCTGTTTTCTGAAGTGACCTTTTAAATAATTCTGTATGTCCATCATGCCATGGTTGCCATCTACCTAACATTTGTACTGTTGGTTTTTTCCAATCAAACATTTTTAATCTCCTTTGCTAGATTTTCTATTTCTTCATCTGATAAAAATTTGGTTATTTTAATGTCAGTTTTATTTGGTTGTTCAAACATTTTATTTGTATCTTCAAACCTACCTTCTTTAATAGTATCCAGCCAGATAACAAAATCAGGCTCAAAAGCTTCTCTTGCTTTTTCAGTTGGTGCTACAAAGTCACAAATTACCCATCTTCCATTTTGTTTTTCGAAATCAGCAAATGTTTTCATTCTATTGGCTTGTCGTATTCTACCATCCATTGTAAAATCCCAATCATTTGCTGACTTCCTGACTACATCTGCGTTATACCAAGCACAATTATCAATTACTTTGATAAGCCTTTCAGCTAACCAAGTTTTACCAGCACCAGGAAGACCACAAATAAGTATTTTCATATTTTTATAATTTAAATTTTAGCGATAAAATTAGGGTTAATAACACTTTCTTTCGTGTTGTATAGTAATATATTTTCATTAAAATCTTTAATTGATCCTCCTGCCTCTTCAAGAATAATATGTCCGGCAGCAATATCCCATTCTGAAGTTGGACCTAGTCTTGGATAGATATTTGCCTTACTTTCAGCTAAGTAACAAAATTTAAGTGAACTACCAATTTGGATTAATTCAAAATTATTACAATTATCATTTATCCAATTATCAAAATCTTTATTAGAATGTGATCGACTACCAATAACCTTTGTTAAATTACTTTTGTCTTTTACTGAATTTATTTTTATAAAATCTTTAGTTGATTCAATATTTGACTCTGTAATTAATTTATATGCTCCATTGTTTTTTAAAGCATAATAAAGCAAGGACTTAGCAGGCGCATATATAATACCAAATATTGGTGAGTTATTTTTTATTAATGCAATATTAACAGTAAATTCTCCATTTTTTTTAATAAATTCTTTAGTTCCATCTAATGGATCTATTAACCAATATGAATTCCAAGTTTTTCTTTCTCTCCATTCTATTAGACTTTCTTCGCTTAATATAGGAACATTTGGGCTAAAAGATTTTAATCTATTTAAAATTAAATTATTTGATTTTATATCAGCTTCCGTAATAGGTGAATTATCATCTTTTATTTCTATATTATAAGATTTTTTATATACTTTTTGAATTGCTTTGCCTGCATCTATGGCAGTATTTAATATTTTTAATAAATTTTTTGATTTATGTAATTCTAAGTTCATGATTCTTTAAATAGAATTTTTCTATTAATTAAAGTTATATGTAAATGAAATACATATATCCAAAATACAAAGTCAATCCCATAATTCCATAAATACGTCCAATTTTTTTCGCAAATATCATGAACAGTAGAATTAGTACTGTAATTGACAGCATAAAGTATAAATCTTGATTTGCTAACACTGCAGGAACTTTAAAATTACCAAAAAATGAACTAATGCCTAGAACACCTAATACATTATAAATATTGGAACCCAGAATATTTCCTAGAGCAAAATCAATCTTTTTTCTAAATGCAGAAACAATACCAACTGCAAGTTCTGGAAGAGAAGTTCCAAAAGCTACTAATGATAATCCAATTACTGAAGCCGGAACATTATACGTCCTTGCAATACTAATTGCAGAGTCAACAAGTAAATCTGCACCAAATACCAAACACGATATACCTATTATAATTAATATTAATGAGATTGTTATTGAATAATCGTTTTTATCTATTTCTAAATTTTCAATTTCTCCTTTTTTTATTTGAATATACATTAGATAAATTAATGATGTAGTTGCAACTAACCCAAAAATAAAATTAAAATAAAAAAAAGTCATAATAATTAATACAATTCCTAAAATAATATTTATCCAAGCTTGGTTAATCTGATTTTTATTTATATTGATAATTGGAAAAATTAATGTTGTAGTGGCCATTACAAGTATCAAGTTTGCAATATTACTTCCAACTACAGCACCTAAAGCAAGATCCGAAAAATCATTAAGAACTGCATTAATACTGCTTGCCAATTCAGGTAATGATGTTCCCCCGGCTACAATTACAACACCAATTGCAAACAATGAGATATTAATTTTTCTTCCAAAACTAACTGAACCTCTTATAATTATTTCAGCACCTAAAACTAGTAACCCTAATCCAATAATCGAAAATAATATATTCATTGAAAATTTTTAATTATTTAAGTTAGTTATATGTTTAAATTAAATAGTATATAATAAATAAATTTTTCTAAATTATGAACGAAAGTTTTGACTATATTATTATTGGCGCTGGTACAGCAGGTTGTATATTAGCAAATAGACTTTCAGAGAATGAAAATATCAAAGTACTTTTGATTGAAGCTGGAGGCAAAGATACTAATCCTTGGATACATATTCCTGGGGGTTATTTTAAAACTATGCATAATTCTAAAACTGATTGGTGTTTTACAACCGAAGAAGAGGAATTTTGCAACAATAGAAAAATGCTTATCCCAAGAGGAAAGACCTTAGGTGGTAGTTCATCAATTAATGGTATGCTTTATATAAGAGGTCATGCGAATGATTATAATTATTGGAGACAACTAGGTAATATTGGATGGTCTTGGGAAGATGTTTTACCATATTTTAAAAAATCAGAAGATTACAGGATCTCCAAAAGTGACTTTCATGGAAATGGTGGGCCAATCAAAGTTGAAAAAATTAGATCAAAATTTAAATTGTTAGATTTATTTTTGGAAGCTTCTCAAGAGTTTGGCTATAAAAAAAATAATGACTTCAATGATGGTGATAACGAAGGAATGGGTTATTTCCCTATGACAATTGATAAAGGATATAGATGTAGTGCTTCAGTTGCCTTCTTAAATCCTATCAAAAATAGAAAAAATTTAAAAATTATAACTGAGGCACATGTTAAAAATTTAACCTTTGAAAATTTAAAAGTAAAAAATGTAAATTTATGGAAAAACAATGAAGAATTTTCATATTCTGTAAATAAAGAAGTTTTATTGTCTGCTGGAACAATTGGATCTCCTCACATATTACAAGCTTCGGGTATTGGTCCAGGTAAACTGTTAAATAAAAATAATATTAGTATTGTAAAAGAAATTAATGGTGTTGGAAAAAATTTAACTGATCATTTGATGTTAAGACCAGTTTACAAAATTAAAAACTTAGAAACATTAAATGACATATATCATAGTTTTACAAAAAAATTTTTAACGGGTTTAAATTATTTAATTTATAAAAAAGGACCCTTAACAGTTGGGGCAAGTTACTTGTGTGGGTTTATTAAAAGTGATTCGTATTTAGAAAACCCCAATCTACAATTTCATATCTCACCAGCTAGTACTGATTTATTAGGAAAAGTAGGACTGCATAAATTTCCAGCATTCACTCCTACAATAACAAATATTCGTCCGACAAGTAGGGGTTCAATAGAAATTAAATCTTCAGATACAAGAATTTATCCTCGAATAAAAATGAACTACTTATCTACTGAAGAAGATAGAGAAATTGCAGGAAAATCAATAAAAATTGTACGAAAAATAGTTTTAGAATCAAAAGCATATAAAAATTATGAACCAGAAGAATATAGACCTGGAATAAAATATAAAGATAATGAATCTCTAGCAAAAGAAGCTGGTAAATTTGCAAACACTATTTTTCATCCAGTGAGTACATGTAAAATGGGTAATGATGAAAACTCAGTTGTAAGTGATAATCTTAAAGTAAAAGGAATAAATAACTTAAGAGTTGTTGATGCATCTGTGATGCCAACTATTACATCAGGTAATACGAATGCCCCTACTATGATGATTGCTGAAAAAGCATCAGACTTAATTATTAATGATCAGAAATAATTATTGAACTACTGTATCTTTAGGATCAATTCCAGCAACTTCAACTGGCGCCTTCATAGCATCTCTTCTAAAAGGTTCTCCTAGTTCTTGATTTAACATAACTTCTATAAAAGTAGTTATGCCTTCCATTTGATCTTTGCAAGATTTTTGTAAAGCTTCTGTTAGTTCCTCTTGAGTGTAAACTTTAACACCTTTAAATCCACATGCTTCAGCAATCTTTGCATAGCTTAATTTAGGATCAAGTTCTGTTCCAACAAAATTATTATTATACCAAAGTGTAGTATTTCTTTTCTCCGCTCCCCATTGATAATTTCTAAAAATTATCATTGTAATATTTGGCCAACCTTCTCTATTACAAGAAGTCATCTCACTCATACTAATTCCAAATGCGCCGTCACCTGCAAAACCAATAACTGGTGTATTAGGACAACCTATTTTTGCTCCAATTACAGATGGAAAACCATACCCACATGGTCCAAATAAACCAGGTGCCAAATACTTTCTACCGTTCTCAAATGTTGGATAAGCATTACCTATTGCACAGTTATTTCCAATGTCACTTGATATAATTGCATCTTCTGGAAGACCTGCCTGAATAGCTCGCCATGCCATTCTTGGTGACATTTTCTCTGGTTCTCTATCTCGTGAATCTTTATTCCAAGATGTGCCAGGATCATCTTCTTCATGATCAAGGCTGGTTAATGTTTGAAGCCAAGCTGACTTTGTCTTATGAATTAACTCCTCTCGTTCTTTTCTATTTTTATCACCTGCATTTGTTTTAAGGTTTTCTAAAATTTGCTCTGCAACAAGTTTTGCATCACCACAAATACCAACACTTATTTTTTTTGTTAAACCAATGCGATCTGAATTGATATCAACTTGAATGACATCCGCATTTTTTGGCCAATAATCTATTCCATAACCTGGTAAAGTTGAGAAGGGATTTAATCTTGTACCAAGTGCTAAAACTACATCTGCCTTAGAAATTATTTCCATAGCTGCTTTAGATCCATTGTATCCTAAAGGACCAACCGCAAGTGGATGTTTGCCAGGAAAACTATCATTGTGTTGGTATCCGCAGGCAACAGGAGCACTTAATTTTTCAGCAAGTTTTTTACAATCATCAATAGCGTCAGCTAAAATCACTCCAGCACCAGACAAAATGACTGGGAATTTTGCATTAGATAAAAGATCAGCAGCTTCTTTAATTGCTTCTGTTCCACCTGAAGGTCTTTCAAATTTAATTATAGGTGGCAGATCAATATCAACAATTTGAGTCCAAAAATCTCTTGGTATATTTAATTGAGCAGGAGCAGATCCTTTAATAGCTTTTGAAATAACTCTATTTAAAACTTCTGCAACTCTGGAGGGATCTCTTACTTCTTCTTGATAGCACACCATATCTTTGAATAAATTCATTTGCTCAACTTCTTGAAAACCTCCCTGACCAATAGTTTTATTAGCTGCTTGAGGAGTAACTAAAAGCATTGGAGTGTGATTCCAAAAAGCAGTTTTAATAGGTGTAACCAAGCCAGTTATACCAGGTCCATTTTGCGCAATACACATTGCTATTTTACCAGTTGATCTTGTATAGCCATCAGCCATAATTCCGCCGTTTGACTCATGAGCAACATCCCAAAATGTTATTCCAGCTTTAGGAAAAAGATCTGATATTGGCATAAATGCAGATCCAATTATTCCAAAAGCGTGTTGAATACCGTGTTTTTGTAAAACTTTTACGAAAGCCTCTTCTGTTGTCATTTTTGCCATAATAAATCCTTAATATATTATTCTTACCTACATTAAATTAATTATTAAATGAACTACAATAATCTTGTTAGTTATTTATTAATTTTATAAAATTCCTATTTAATGAAAAAATAATTATTTACGATTGATAAAATGACGCTTCTTGGACAAGAGATTATTAAGGCTACATCTAAAACTTTGCCTAGCCAACCTGGTGTATACCAAATGCAAGATGAAAAGGGTAACATTCTATATATTGGAAAAGCAAAAGTATTATCCAATAGAGTAAAGAATTATCTATCTCTAAATAACCTAACTAGAAGAATTCAAAGAATGGTTAGTCTAACTAAATCAATGAACTTCTTTGTAACAAATACAGAGTTAGAAGCAATCATCCTCGAATGTAATTTAATTAAAAAACACAAACCTCGATTTAATGTTTTATTAAGAGATGATAAATCATTCCCTTATATATTTATTTCATCAGAACATGATTTTCCTAGAATTGAAAAACATCGCGGTCCTCAAAAGAAAAAGGGGAGATATTATGGACCATTTGCAAGTCCAGATGCTGTAAATAGAACTATTAACACAATTCAACGAATATTTCTTTTAAGGTCATGCACAGATAAAGAAGTAAATGCAGGAAATAAGCTGTGCTTCAATTATTATCTTAAAAGATGTTCTGGTCCTTGCGGAGGAAAAATAACGAAGGCAGCCTATTCAAAATTAATAGAGGCAGCTGATGATTTTCTAAGTAGTGGCAATTCTCAAAAGATACAAAAAAATTTTACTGATCAAATGTATAAGGCGTCAAAAAAAAATAATTTTGAATTAGCAGCATCTTTAAGAGATAGACTTAAAGCTTTAAGACATATTGAACAAAATAACTCAATTAAGATTAAGGATATAAAAAATGCTGATATTTTTGCAATAACATCAAATGAAGGCAAAACATGTATTTATGGAAGTTTTTTTAGAAATAATACGTCTTATGGTGGCAAAGCTTTCTATCCAGATCATGACAACTTATTGGATCACGATGAAATAATGTTAGGTTTCCTAAATATTTTTTATGCAGAAAAAGATATTCCTGAAACA
>CACIQI010000006.1 GCA_902588745.1 uncultured Alphaproteobacteria bacterium
TTGGAAAAAAATTTATAAAAAAATAATTACAAAATATCCATCAGTTAATTTTATAATTTTTAATAGAAAATATGATTTTAATAGTTGGATTTTTTCAAAAAAAGGTTATTTCAAATTTAAACAAAATATTCCAGATCTGATAACAAAAATTTAAATTATGAAGAATATACTTGAGATAAATAATGTAACTAAATTTTATAAAAATTCAGTTAAAGCATTAGAAGATGTAAATCTCAATATTAAAGAAGGAGAAATATTTGCTCTACTTGGACCAAATGGTGCAGGAAAATCAACACTGATAAACTCAATTTGTGGAATAGTAAATTTCAATACAGGAACAATAAAAATTAATAATATGGATATTGTTAAAAATTATCGAACTACTAGAAAAATAACAGGTATTGTTCCTCAAGAATTAAATCTTGAATCTTTTGAAACTGTCTGGAACAATGTTAATTATTCTAGAGGTCTTTTTGGTAAGAAACCTGATCACAACTATATAGAAAAGCTTTTAAAACAACTATCTTTATGGGATAAAAAAGATAATAAAATTAAAGAACTATCGGGTGGAATGAAAAGAAGGGTTCTGATAGCTAAAGCTTTATCTCACCAACCTAAATTATTATTTTTAGATGAACCAACAGCTAGTGTGGATGTGGAGTTACGCAAAGACATGTGGGATGTTGTTAAAAAATTAAATAAAGATGGAGTAACAATTATTTTAACAACACATTATATTGAAGAAGCGGAAGAGTTAAGTGATAGAGTGGCAGTTATAAACGATGGTAAAATAATTTTAGTGGATGAAAAAGATAAATTAATTAAAAAACTTGGAGAAAAAACAATTAAAATTGAATTATTTGAATCTGTAGAAAATATAAATGGTAATTTATCAAAATATAATTTTACTTTAGATCAAACAAATAAAATAATCTCACATACCTATAATTTAAACTCAAACACAACTGATATTACTGAATTATTAAATGATGTAAAAAAAGATGGTTATAAAATAAAAGACATTAATACTGAGCAAAGTTCACTTGAAGAGATTTTCATTAAATTAATAAAGGAAAATAATAATGAATTGGTACGGAATTAAAGCAATTTATATTCATGAAATGGAAAGGTTTAGAAGGACCTTATTTCAAAGTCTTGCCTCGCCAATAATTACAACTTCTCTTTACTTTGTAGTTTTTGGATCTGCAATTGGTTCAAGAATTACAGAGATAGATGGAATTAATTATGGCTCTTATATTGTACCGGGAATGATTATGTTAACTATCTTAACACAATCAATTTCAAATGCTTCTTTTGCTTTTTATTTTCCAAGATTTACAAATACCATATATGAAATACTTGCAGCACCATTATCTTCATTTGAGATAGTACTTGGTTTTGTAGGAGCCGCAGCATCCAAATCTTTAATAATTGGATGTGTGATTATATTAACTGCTAATTTTTTTGTAGATGTAAGAATAGATCACCCTCTTCTAATGATGTTTTTTTTAATTCTAACATCTATTACTTTTGCTTTATTTGGTTTTATAATTGGAATGTATGCAGAAGGTTTTGAAGGATTACAGATTATTCCAATTCTAATAATTACACCGTTAGTTTTTTTAGGAGGAAGTTTTTACTCTATTAATATGCTTCCAGAATTTTGGCAGAAAATATCATTACTTAATCCTGTTTTATATTTAATAAGTGGTTTCAGATATAGTTTTTATGAAGTTTCTGATGTTTCATTACTTACAAGTACATTAACTATCCTAACAATTTTAATTGGATGCATAATATTTATCACATATACATTTTCAAAAGGATATAGAATTAAAGATTAAATGATTCAAAAAAATATTAGTATTGAATTTCAGAATAATGGAGTTGTATTACTAAAAAGAATTATTGATCAAAAATGGATTGAAGAACTAAGAAAGGGTGTTGAGCATAATTTTCAAAACCCAAGTAAATATAAATGTGTTTATGAAGAAGTAAATAATCAAGAGGTATTTTATGATGATTATTGTAATTGGCAAAGAATAAAAGAGTATAGAAATTTTATTTTTAATTCTAATATTGCGAAAATTGCTGGCTCATTAATGAAATCTAAAAAAGTAAATTTATTCCATGAGCATGTTTTAATAAAAGAAAAAGGATCTAAAAAAAGAACACCGTGGCATCAAGATCAGGGGTATTACTGTGTACAAGGAAGAGATAATGTAAGTATTTGGATACCACTTGATAAAATTGATATTAATTCATCAATGGAATTCATACTAGGCTCACATAAATGGAATAAAATATTTTTACCTACAAAATTTAAAGGTTATGATTATGATCATAAAGATAAAGAATTTGAAAAAATTCCAGATATTGAAAATAATAGAAAAGACTATGAAATTATATCCTATGGATGTGAGCTAGGGGATGCCATAGCATTTAACTATGCAACAATTCATGCTGCATATGGTAATAATTCAAATAATAGAAGAAGAGCTTTTTCAGTTAGATTTACTGGTGATGACGCAAGATATATTAAGAGGAAAGGTGAAATGTCTCCCCCATTTCCAAATATTAATCTAAAAAACAATGAAGTTTTAGATAGCGAAACTTTTCCAGTCTTAATTTCTTCTTAAGAAATATATTAATGGTAGAGTTGTTGCATACATTATTAAGCTATAAATAGCAGCAGGTATCAAATAAACAGTACTTGCAAAGAAAGTATTAGCTACAACAATTGCTAATGTTCCATTTTGTAACCCAACTTCCATCAACCAACATCTGAATGTTTCTTTTGAGGATTTAAAAGTATTAGATAATATATAAACAATGATCATCATTATAATATTTAAAAATAACATAACCAAACCTGCTTGAGCAAAGTAAGTAATAACATTTTCTCTTTGAGATAATATTGCTCCAATAAGAACTAAAACAAATAAAATTATTGATATATTTTTTGCTATTTTTTCGAATGAAGATAGTACTCCACTTAATAAAACTCCAACGATAACTGGTATTGTAACAATTAAAAACATTTGTGATGCAACACTAAATAACGACTGCCCTTCATTAATGCTACCCATGTCAAGAACACTTAATGATATCATTAATATTAATGGAACTGTAATTACGCATAAAATACTGTTTATTGCCGTTAAAGATATTGAAAGAGCAATATTTCCTTTTGCAAATGATGTTAAAACATTACTGGTTACACCACCTGGTGCTGCTGCAAGAATCATCACTCCAATAGCTAGCTCTGGAGATAAAGGCCAAAACATAACAATTAATAATGCAACTATTGGAAGAATAATAATTTGAAAAAATAATCCGATAAGAAAATCTCTTGGTTTAAAGAAAACTCTAGTAAAATCACTGAGACTTAAACCTAAACCCAATGAAAACATAATGAAAGCTAAAGAAAGCGGAAGTATTACGTCAGTTACAATTCCCATTAAATTTATTTAACATTTGTTTGCTTATAAAAAAATATAAATTTATTTAGATTTTTGATAATTGCAATTTATCAAGCATTTCAATAGGCATTTTTACTATTTTACCTTTATCATTTACAGGAGTTATTAAAATCTTCGAATCAATTAATAAATTTTTTTCTCTAAATATAGACTGATTAAAAATTATTTTTACCTTTGAAATTTCATGAATTTTTGTTTCAACATCTAAGATATCTTCAAAATATGCAGGTAATTTAAAATCAATATCGATATGTTTAACTACATAGTAAAAATTAAGTGATTGGAGTAGGTTTTGATGATTATAACCCAATTTATATAAGAATTCTGACCTACCCCTCTCTAAATATTTTAAATAATTTGAATGATAAACTCTACCTGATGCATCGGTATCTTCATAGTAAACTTTAATTTTATAATTCATAATATTGATTTAGATAATTTTTTGACATTTCAGAAAGATTAAAACCGATACCTATTGATGAATTTAGTAAAAGATAACCATCTCTTATTTTGACGGCAGGTTTCAAAATATCAGTTCTTAGTGCATTTTCGTTAATATCGTATTCTAAAAAACCACTTTGATTAATTGCAGACATTAAATGTGCTGAAGTAATCAAACCTACAGCACCACCTAAATAATGTAGATATAATTTATCAGTAACTATTTTATCTTTTAAACTTATTATTTGAGAAATACCTCCATATCTAGCAATATCTGGTTGTAAAAATTTAATTGAAGTATCATCATTTAATTTAACAAAGTTATTTATTTGAGTAATATTTTCACCAAAGGCTAAATTTTTATTATTATTTATTAAATTAATAATTTCATTTAAAGAATTGTCGGCGCTAATTGGCTCTTCTAACCAATAATATCTGAATTGATTTAATGCTTTAATATTTGAGTTAACTTTATCTATTTTCCAAGCTTGATTTACATCAATCATATAATCTTCAGAATCACTTAAAATTTTTTCAATTGATGCTAAACTTGAAATATCATCATTTAAATCATAACCAATTTTTATTTTAAATTTTTTTATTCCTAATTTTCTTGCTTCACTAATTCTTTCTTGGTGTTCGTCTCTATTAATCCCACTAGCATAAACTTGAATCTTATCTGGAGAATTAGTATTAATTAATTTGTTTAAAGGTATTTTTTTATTTTTTGAAAATAAATCCCAACAAGCACAATCTATTCCAGAAATAATATTACTAAAAGCTCCATAATCACCACTTTGAATTTTTATTGAATTAAATTTTTCATAAAAAAAATCATAAGGATCACTAGGCTTTTCAAAATTAAAATTTTTAAGTAAATTTACAAAATAATCTTTAAAAATTTCAAATCTATATCTACCAGCATGATTTGGGAAATTACACCATATTTCCCCAAATCCACTGTTGTCATTTTGATCAATTAATTCAACTATTAACGATGATCTAAAAGTCATTCTGCCAAATGAAGATAAAACTGGATTTTTATTCTTATACTTAAATAAATGAATTTTGATTTTATTTACTGTAATCATCAAATTAGCAAATCATATATTGATTATCTTTTATCTACATAAACTATCAATAATTAACATAATTAAAATCATAAATTTTAAAGAGAAATCCTCGTTACATTGAAAAAAATGCAATAATCACTAAATAGCATTACTAAATGACTGATTATTTAGACTCAATAATTCAAAGAGATCCAGCTGCAAGAAGCAAGCTAAGTATCGTGCTTACATACCCAGGAGTGAAGTCTGTTTTCTTTCATAGAATAGCAAACAATCTATGGAATTTAAATCTTTACACTCTAGCAAGAATAGTTTCCCAATTTAGTCGTTTTTTAACAGGGATTGAAATTCATCCAGCAGCTAAGATAGGTAAAAACCTATTTATTGATCATGGTATGGGAACTGTAATTGGAGAAACAAGCATAATTGGAGATAATGTTACATTGTATCATGGTGTTACACTTGGAGGTATTAGTCCAGCAGAAAATTCCAATGATCAAAGAGATACAAAAAGACATCCAACAATAGAGGATAATGTAATCATTGGATGTGGAGCAAGTATTCTTGGCCCAATTAATATTGGGAGTTGTGCAAGAGTTGGAGCTAATACAGTAGTATTAAAAGATGTTCCCCCTTATGCAACAATGGTAGGAAACCCAGTTAAAAATATTAATATTAATAAGGATACTTCATTTAATCCATATGGTGTAAGAGATATTGATGATAACAAATAATGTTACTCAATTAATTGGTAACACCCCCCTAATAAAATTAAAATACCCTTCAGAAATTTCAGGTTGTGAAATATACGGTAAAGCTGAATTTATGAATCCAGCTGGGTCAGTGAAAGATAGAACAGCACTTGGTATTATCGAGGATGCAGAAGAAAAAAAATTATTGGAACCAGGTGGAACTGTCGTTGAAGGTACTTTTGGGAATACAGGAATAGGCTTAGCATTAGTTTGTAATGCAAAAAATTATAATCTAGAAATTGTAATGCCTAACATAACCGTCCAATCTAAAAGAGATATACTCAAAAATATGGGAGCAAAACTTCATTTAGTTGATGCAAAACCATATTCCGATCCTGGTAACTATCAAAAAGTCTCACAGCAATTAGCTAAAGATATTGAAAAACAAACAGGTAAAAAAACTTTTTGGGCTGGTCAATTTGAAAATTTAGCAAACTACAAATTTCATGAAAAAACAACATCTGCAGAAATTTTTAAACAAACAGATGGTAAAATAGATGGTTTCACATGTGCAATTGGAACTGGAGGAACTTTAACTGGTGTTAGTGTTGGACTAAAATCAAAAAATAAAGAAATTATTATCGCTTGCACTGATTCACAAGGATCATCAATGTTTAATTATTTTACTAATGGTAAACCAGAAAAAAAAGGAATGGAATCAATTACAGAAGGTATTGGACAAGCTAGAGTAACAAAAAATTTAGAAAATTGTCTTGTAGACCAATCATTTTATGTTTCTGATCAAGAATGTATGGAAATGCTATTCAAAATTATGAAAACAGATGGATTATTTCTAGGATTAAGTTCTGGGGTCAATATATGTGGTGCAGTAAAACTGGCCAAATCAATAGGTAAAGGGAAAAAAATTGCGACAATACTTTGTGATGATGCAAATAAATATTATGATAAAATGTTTAATAAAGAATATTTGATTTCCAAAAATTTACCTTATGCCGATTGGATGTGATAATGAAAACTAAAGATAAAAAATTTAATTCTAAAGTAATTCATTCAGGTCATGGCGCCGATGAAACTACGGGTGCAGTAATGCCTCCTATTCATCTTTCGTCGACTTTTAAGCAAAATTCTCCTGGTGACTTTACTTATGAGTATGCAAGAACAGGAAACCCAACAAGAGATATATTAGAAAAGTTATTAGTTGAATTGGAAGATGGTAAATTTGCTTATGCTTTTAGCTCAGGTATGGCAGCAATTTCTGCATTATCAGATGCTTTAGGTAAAAATTATTCAATAATTTGTAGCGATGATGTTTACGGCGGAACAAGAAGAATATTTGATAAAATTAAAACAGTGAATCAAGATGTGGAAGTAACATATGCCGATCTTAGTAAAGAAAATAATTGGCAAGGTCATCTAAAAGAAAATACGAAAATGATTTGGGTTGAGACACCCTCTAACCCATTACTAAAAATTATAGATATAAAAAAAATTAGAGAAAACTTAAAAGATGATAATATCATTATAGTCTGTGATAATACTTTTGCATCACCTTATAATCAGCAACCATTAAATTCTGGAGCCGATGTTGTTATACATTCGTCAACTAAATATCTTGGTGGGCATTCTGATATAATAGGAGGTGCATTAATTATAAATGATAATAAAATTTTAGCTGATAAAATTAAATATATTCAAAATGCAGTTGGTGCTGTTCCCAGTCCCTTCGATTGTTATTTACTTATTCGATCAATTAAGACACTTGCTGTAAGAATGGAGAGGCACAATAATAATGCCTTAGAAATTGCTAATTATTTATTAAAACATCCTAAAATTAAAAATGTATTTTACCCTGGACTAGAAAATAACCCAAGTTATGAAATTGCAAAAAAACAAATGACTGGGTTTGGAGGAATATTATCAATTGAATTAATGGGTGATATTAATTCAGCAAAAAAATTTCTTGAAACAATTCAAATATTTACACTAGCAGAAAGTTTGGGCGGGGTTGAAAGTTTAATTGAGCATCCAGCTATAATGACACATGCATCAATAGATAAAAAAATTAGAGATGAATTAGGAATTTCTGATACCCTAATAAGACTTTCAATTGGCATTGAAGATATTTCAGACTTAAAGAAATCTTTAGATGATGCTCTAAAGAATATTTAAATTATTTTTTTCAAATCAGGAGGTGAATAATTAGGACCCTTCATAACCTTACCAAATTCGTTATAAATTGGCTTGCCTTCCTCTGAAAGTTTACTCATATTACTTCGATGAACTTCGTTAAAACATTGATCTAGATCTATACCAAAAGCAGCACCCGCACCGTATGTTACAACTAAAATATCAGTTAATGCATCAGCAACTTCTACGATATCATTATCATTAATTGCATCTTTTAACTCATTAAATTCTTCATCAATCAATTTTTTTCTTAATTCAACAATTTTATTTTCTGGAAATTCAGCACTAGTTTTTACTTCTTGACCAAAAGTTGTCATAAATTCTTTTACTTTTTCAAAATTTGTCATTTTATCTCCCAATAATATTTATTTATAAAAAATATCGTTGTAAGTCACAACTATAAAGAGAAAAGATATTATTGTTATCCCCACAGCCAAATAAACTCTTGTAATAAACTCAGGAAGAGAGTTTGAAAAAATTCTTCTAATAATAAAATACATTATATGACCACCATCTAAAAGAGGAATAGGAAGCAAATTAAATAACCCTACAAACAAAGAAATAATAATAAATAAAAATAGAACTCCCCTTATTTGATCTAGCATCATTTGATCTGCATTTTTAACAATTCCTATAGGTCCAGCTAACTGATCTCCTAATGTATTTTCTTTATAAGATTGTTGAAGAAATGCAAAAGAAGCAGCATAATATGTAGGTATAAATAAAGAAGAGTTTTTAATTGAATCAATTAAATTATACTTATCAATAATAGGATTTTGAGGTGAAGATATTCCGATAATGTACCTATTTAATTCTTCATTAAATCTTAGATCAAAATTTTTTTCAATTATCTGATTATTTCTTTCTATTAAAATATTTATACTTTGGTTATTTGCAATTGCTTTTGGGATATCAGAAAACTCTTCAATACTAATATTATTTATTTCAAGTATTCTATCTCCTTCTCGAAGATCATTTTCAAATGCTGATGAATTTTCGCTAACTGATCCAATAATCGGCATTAAACTAACAATTCCAAAAAAGAAAAATATGCAGAAAAGAGCAAACCACGCACTAAGAATATTAAAAATACTTCCTGCTAAAAGTACTAATATTTTTTGAAAAAGTGTAAGGGATTGAAAGGATCCTTTTTCATCGTTAGGATTTGGAGAAAATATATTATCAAGACCTTTGATTTTTACATATCCACCCAATGGAATTGGAGATAATTTCCATGTAGTGCCATTTCTATCTGTAAATTTTAAAAGCGGTTTACCAAATCCAATTGAGAAATCAGTAACTTCAGCATTAAATAATCTAGCAACTATATAATGACCATACTCATGTATTGCGACCAACACTAAAAAAACTAAAATAAGATTAATATAAATCATAATTATTATTAAATAAATATTTTAAATAATTGATAAATAATAATTATCCTGTTTTAGCCTCTTCATATTCATCAATTGGAGGGCAAACACAAAATAAATTTCTATCACCATATACATTATCAATTCTACTGACTGGACTCCAGTATTTATTATTTATTAAATATGCATGTGGGTAGGCAGCATCTTTACGTGAATATTTGTGATCCCAATTGTCAGAAGATACTTCTTCAATTGTATGTGGGGCATTTTTTATAGGATTGTCTACTTTATCAAATTTACCATCTCTAATCATAGTGATTTCATTGTGAATAGAAATCATTGCTTCACAAAATCTATCTAGTTCCTCTTTTGATTCACTTTCAGTAGGCTCAATCATAAGAGTGCCAGGAACAGGAAAGGACATTGTAGGTGCATGAAATCCATAATCAATTAGTCTTTTAGCAATATCTTCATCTGAAATATTTAATTCTTGTTTAAATGGCCTGATATCAATAATGAATTCATGAGCCACCATATTATTCTTACCAGTATATAAAATAGGATAATAATTTTTTAATCTTTCTTTAATATAATTAGCATTTAATATTGCTACTTGAGTTGCTAATTTTAAACCATCATCACCCATCATAGATATATAAGAATATGAAATAGGTAAAATAGATGCACTTCCCCAAGGTGCAGCTGAAACTGCCTCCTGAGTGGTTAAACCTATTTCATTTTTAAACATGGGATGTCCTGGGGCAAAATCTGCTAAATGTTTTTTTAATCCTATAGCCCCAACTCCAGGCCCACCTCCTCCATGAGGTATACAGAATGTCTTATGGAGATTCATATGGCATACATCAGGTCCAAATTTACCTGGTTTAGCTACACCAACCATTGCATTATAATTAGCACCATCAAGATATACTTGCCCACCAGCATCATGAATTTTTTTACAAATCTCAACAATACTTTCCTCGAATACACCATGTGTTGATGGATATGTAATCATTAAAGCAGACAGTCTATCACCTGCCTCTTCTATTTTTTTATCTAAGTGAGTTAAATCTACATTACCTTTGTAATCACAGTTTACAATTAAAATATCCATACCGCACATCTGTGCACTGGCTGGATTAGTTCCATGGGCGCTTTTAGGAATTATACAAATATTTCTTTTAGTATCTGAATTTTTCTCATGATATTTTTGTATAGCTAATAAACCAGCAAACTCACCTTGTGCTCCAGCATTAGGTTGAAGTGAAACTGCATCAAAACCAGTAATATCTTTTAACATCGATATTAATTCACTCATCATTTCATTATATCCCTCACGTTGATGGGGCTCTAAGAATGGATGCGCATTTGAAAAACCTGGTAAAGTAATTGGAAGCATTTCAGATGCTGCATTTAATTTCATAGTACAAGATCCAAGAGGTATCATTGATCTATTTAAAGCAACATCTTTATTTTCTAATTTTTTTAAATATCTCATCATTTCTGTTTCAGAATGATAGATATTAAATACAGGATGAGTTAATATTTTGTCTTTTCTATCTAAATCACTTTTGAAAATCGAATCTTCAATTTTACTTTCAATTTCTTCTGCGTATATTTCATTATTATTTTCGTTAAAAAATTTAATTAAATTATCTACATCTTGTAGTGATGTAGTTTCATCTAAGGAAATCGAAAAATGATCGTCATTTACAAATCTAAAATTTATACCATTTTCTATAGATTTATTTACCCAGTATTTAGATTTTGTATCTTTTATTAATAAAGTATCAAAATAATTTTTAGATTTTACTTCAAAATTTAATATCTCTAATGATTTCTTTAGATATCTAGATTTATAATGAATGTCGTCAGCAATAATTTTTAATCTAGTTGGGCCATGATATATTGCATATGAAGCAGATATAATTGCTAATAAAGCCTGTGCAGTACATATATTACTGGTAGCTTTTTCCCTTCTAATGTGTTGTTCACGCGTTTGAAGAGCCATTCTATAAGATCTTTTATTAGTACGATCAACTGATACACCAATTAGTCTTCCGGGTATCATTCTTTTATATTCATCTAATGTTGCAAAATATGCTGCGTGAGGCCCTCCTAGACCCATTGGAACTCCAAACCTTTGAGTACTTCCAACAACTATATCAGCTCCAAAATCTTTTGGTGATTTCATAACTACCAAACTCATTATATCAGCTGCTATAATTGATAACGCATCATGAGATTTATTTATGTTTATTAAATCGTTGAGATTTGCAATTTCTCCGTATGTATCTGGATTTTGAATTAAACAACCAAATGTATCGTCATCTGGATTATCAAAAATAATTTTTATACCTAGGGGTTTAGCTCTTGTTTTTAAGACAGATAGTGTTTGTGGATGACATTTATTTTGCACACAAAAAGTAAACTTTGCACTTTTTTTAATTTTAAAAGCCATCATCATAGCCTCAGCTGCCGCAGTACTTTCATCAAGTAAAGATGCATTTGCAATATCCATTCCAGTCAAATCAATTATCATTTGTTGAAAATTCATTAACATTTCCAACCTGCCCTGACTTACTTCTGGTTGATAAGGTGTGTACGCAGTGTACCATCCTGGATTTTCAAGAATATTTCTTAAAATAACACTAGGGGTAATAGTGTTGTAATAACCCATTCCAATATAAGTTTTTTTGAAATTATTTTTTAAAGATAAAAGTTGTGTATTAATTTTATTAAACTCCTCAGACATACCAGGTCTAAATTTAAGTTTATTTTTAAAAATGATATGATTCGGTATAGTTTTTTCAATTAATTCATCTAATGAGGAGCAATTTATTAATTTGAGCATTTCTCCAATATCTTCATTTCTAGGTCCTATATGTCTGCTAACAAATTTATCTATTTCAATCATCTATTGTTCCAAAAATTGTTTATACTCATCTTCTGACATAAGTTCAGAATATTGATTTGAATCAGAAATTTTCATTTTAAAAATCCATCCTTCGTTTTCTGCATCTTGATTAATAATAGCAGCATCATTTTCTAGATTATTATTCACTTCAATTATTTCACCATCTATTGGGGCATAAATATCTGAAGCTGCTTTTACAGATTCAACGACGCATATTTCTTCTTTTGCTTTTACCGAATTTCCAACTGATGGTAATTCAATAAATACAATATCGCCAAGAGATTCTTGGGCATGATTGCTAATACCAATTGTAGCAATTTCATTTTCAATTGAAACCCATTCATGATCTTTTGTGTATTTTTTTTCACTCATATATGCTCCCATTTTTTTTATAATTTTTTTTTACAAAAGGTAGATTATTAATTTTTACTAATTCTAATTTTTTTCTGATTTCACAAAAAATTGGATTATCAGTATTAAATTCAGATATTATATAGCCAATAGCAATAGATTTTTTTAAATTAGGAGAAAAACATCCACTTGTAATTTTGCCAATTTCATTATTATTATTATCGAATAATGTCATTCCATCTCTTAGCATTGATTTACTGGTAGAAATTAAACCTATTTTTTTATTAGATAATTTATTTTTTAATTGATCACTTAAAACTTTATTTCCATTTAAATTTTCATCTTCTAATCTTTCTTTATCTAAAGCCCAAGATAAACCAGCTTCAATTGGTGTAATTTTTTCATTTAATTCATGACCATATAAACTTAATCCTGCCTCGAGTCTTAATGAATCTCTAGAACCTAACCCACAAAGCATTGTATTTTCATTTTTAAGTAAATTAGTAATTAAATTTTCTGCAATTTCATTTGGAATAGAAAGCTCAAAACCATCTTCACCAGTATAACCTGATCTACTTACAATTATTTCATTGTTATTGTATTTACTTATTAGAATATCAAAAAAATTCATATTATTTGGAATCTCAATAATATTTTTTAAAACATTAATAGAGTCAGGTCCCTGGATTGCGAATAAACAATTTTTGTTATAAATTTTTTCTGCATTATGAGCGCAAGAAATAAATATTTCTTCGTCTTCTTTTTTTCGAGATGCATTATAAACAATATATAAATATGACTTATCTTTAATATCAATATTTGAAATAATTAGATCATCAATAACACCACCATCTTTATTGAGCAAAAATGAATAATGCGATCTATTTTTAATTAATTTTTTTAATTGTAATGGAATATATTTTTCTAATTTATGTAAATAAGATTCATTATTTTCAATTAAAATTTGCCCCATATGACTAACATCAAAAATACCAGAATGATTTCTTACGTTTTTGTGTTCATTAATTATTCCAGTTTTATAATTAATAGGCATATTAAAACCTGCAAATGGCAATATCTTTGCACCATTATTTTGATGAAAATTTTTCAGCGGAATGTCTATTGGTAACTGGTTCAAATAAATTCTCCAAGCTACCCCTCTGTCTTTTTACCTGAGAGCTTTTCACCTTCGGTAGAGCTAAATGCTCTTTTCCAGAGTTTTTTTTTAACGGTCCATTGTGCCTGAGAGTTTCCGGGTCGTTGCTCCTTCGGCTCTGAAATTTCAGTATCTCCCGTTAATTATTTTTATACTTATTTTTATAATTTAACAATTAATTTAGAGGAATTTTATTATCAATTTTTGATTTTTGATAAATTTCTGACATTTTTTGGTATTCTTCTTTGATCTGATATATTTTATCTGATAATGAGCCCTCTATGCCTAATCTTTTAATTTCCGATAAAATTGAGAAACTCTCCCAATAATCATTATTAATATTATATTTACCATCTTTGATTTTAAATACTTCTGTCAAAATTTTAAGATCGTGAGGAATATGAAAACCTTCTTTTGTATCAGTATAGGAAAAAAAATAGTAAAAATTGTCAAATCCAGACCAGGTTATAGCTGATAAACACATAGAACAAGGCTGATGTGTACTTATGAAGTAATAATCTTTTGTATTAAACAGTTTTTTTTCAAATAAATTAAAAAGAGTTGAAATTTCTCCGTGAAATAAAGGATTTTTGATTTCCTGGTTTGTGCCTAGACAAACAAGACTTAGGTCAGATTTTTTAACAATAAATCCACCAAATATTTTATTTCCTTCATTAATTGAAATTTTTGTTAATGGGATTAGATCATCTAAAATTATATCTAAAATTCTTTCATAATTTGTTATCATTATGAAATGTCTGATACTTTATTTATTAGATTTGTCCATAAAACAAAAAAAAGGACCCAGCAAGCTAGGTCCCTTTTGTGTATCGTGCATTTCCTCCCGATACAATTTAATAATCGTTTCCTTTTATTAAATTGATTATTACCTTTGCGTGTAATAATTAAAATTAATTTATCTATTTGTTATTTATCAATCAATAAAAAAATGTATTTTTAAAAGTAAATAATCTTTTTTTGTTGATATGTTTGTTAATAAAATGTGCAAAATTAAATTTGATCAAAAATGAGTAAAAATTCAAAACTTAATGTCTTAGGAGTTATGACAGGCACATCAATGGATGGCGTTGATATCAGTTTGATTAATACAAATGGGACTGACTTTGTAAAAATTAAATGTGAAAAATCATATAAATTTAATAAAAATTATCAAAATACAATAAATAATCTAATAACAAATAAACCAAAAACTAATAATAAAATTAAAGAATATTTTTTAAAAAAAGATAAGTTCGTTACAGATATTTTAGAAAAAAAAATAATTTTATTTCTGAAACAAAAAAAAATTAATAAAAAAAATATCGATTTAATATCAATTAGTGGGCAGACTGTTTACCACGACCCATCAAATAAAATATCTATACAATTAGGAAATGGAAACAAAATTGCAAAAAATCTTAAAGTTAAAACTATAAGTAATTTAAGAGATAATGATATTAAAAATGGCGGTCAGGGAGCACCAATTGGATCATATTATCATAAGTTTTTAATTCAAAAATTTAAAGAAAAAGCGATTATAGTAAACCTTGGAGGTATAGCAAATTTTTCAACTGTAGTTTCAAGAACATTATTATCATCAGATATAGGGCCTGCAAATTGCTTAAGCGATGATCTTTGTAATTATTTTTTTAAAAAAAAATTTGATAAAGATGGAAATTATGCAAGAAAAGGAAAAATTAATAATAAATTAATCGAAAAATTCAAAAAAGATAAATTCTTTAAGAAAAAGTTCCCAAAATCATTAGATAGAAATTATTTTAGAAATTATTTTAATAAGCTAAAAAAATTGAACAAATATGATGCGCTAATGACTGCTAACTACATGACTTATATTGGATTTAAAGAATTATTAAAAAATAAAAAATTTAAGATTGACAGAATTTTACTTACTGGAGGAGGAAGAAAAAATAAATTACTCAGAGAAATATTAATGAATAAACTAAATAAAAAAATCGAACTTATTGATAAATATAAAATAAATGGTGATTTAGTAGAAGCTCAAATGTTTGCATATATTGGCATGAGATCATTTAGAAATTTAGAAATAAGTAATAAAAATACTACAGGTGTAAAAAAAAATTTAAGTGGTGGTATTTTATATTTTCCAGATTAATTAGTTAAATCTAACCAAGTTTTTTTATCAATATTTGAGCCACACAATATCACCATTGTATTTTTACCAATAAGCTCATTATTGATTTTATACTTTAAGGCAGCAAGTCCAGCAACACATGCGGGTTCAAGGAATAACTTAAATTTTTTATAACAAAAGACCATAAATTCTTTCATTTGATCATCAGAAACACTTACCATTTCATCAATTACTTCTTTTGCTACATCAAAAGAATATTGCATATGTAAAGGTGCTGAAAGACTGTCAGCAATACTATTAACTTTAACATTATTTAGTGGTTTGTTAGCTCTAAAACTTTGATTTAAACCATTAGCATTTTCAGGCTCAACCCCAATAATTTGAATCTTAGGATAAAATTGTTTTACATACGATGAAACACCGCTTATTAATCCCCCTCCTCCAACTGAAATTAATAAATTGTCAATTTTAGTATTAATTGATTTTAAATATTCTACAATTTCTAATCCCAAGGTAGCACTACCCTGTAATGTCAATGGGCCGTCAAAAGGATGAATAAAATAGTAACCTTCATTTTTAGCATTTTCAGCATCAAGAAAAGCTTGTTTTGGATTTGTAAAGATAATGTTAGCACCATAATTTTTACAAGTTTGAACTCTATATTTATTTGCACTTTCGTATAAGAAAATTTTATTTTTCAATTTGAATTGATTGGCCACAAATGAAGCAGCGATTGCATGATTTCCAGCACTAACTGCTGTAATTCCTTTGTTAAATTTATTCTGATCTTGAGAAATTATATTATTAATAGCACCTCTTGCCTTAAATGAACCAGATTTTTGTAAAAATTCACATTTAAAAAATAAATTAGTAGAAAAAAAATTATCAATATCATCAGAACATTTCAAAAAAGGAGTTTTATTAATAAATGGTCTAATTTTTTTATAAATTTTACTAATATTATCGACAGATAAATCTTTAGGTATCAAGAAATTCCTCTAATTTCTTTAATTTTATCGTAAGCAATATTTATAGCTGCTAACTCTTTATTAGATTGTTTAATAAATTCTTTTGGCATACCTTTGGCAATTAAATTATCTGGGTGATGTTCTTTATTTAATTTTATCCATTTTTTTCTTATCTCATTATCAGTGGACGATCTATTCACACCCAATATTTTGTAAGGGTCAGATTCACTGTTTTTTAAATTTGATTGGAAAATTCTTTGGAAATCTTTTTCACTAAATTTAAATGATTTAGAAATTGATCTTAAAAAATCTATTTCACTAATAGATACCTTTCCATCAGATGCAGCAATATAAAATAAATTATTTAATAATTCTTCCAATAAAATTTTATTAGCTGAAAATAAATCTCCTACTTGATTTGCTATTTGTTTATAGCCATACGTATCTTTTTTTGCCTCATTGAATATTTTTGCAACTTTAGGAATTTCAGATTTTGGAACTTTAAATTTTTCTTTAAATGCTCTGATTTCATCATCTGATACAATACCATCTGATTTAGCTAATTTTGCAGCTAGAATAATAAAACTTAATGTAAAAATTTGTTGTTTTTGATTATTATTTATTCGATTGAAATTAAATGATGATTTTGATTTAGATCTTCTGTCAAAAGCACCACCAGCCATTACACCTAATATAGCCCCTATAGGTCCGCCTAAAGCAAATCCTGCTGCTCCGCCTATAACTCTTCCCCAAATACTCATTTTAAAGATTCAATTATACCTTTTAATTCATTTATCTCTTTTTGAGAAATTTTATTATCTTGATTCAGATCTATAATTTGAAAGAGTAGATTTAATGATTGTTCAATCTCTTCATAAGAAATAACTCCATCATTATTTAAATCAACAAAATTAAAGTACATTTCTTCTTCTTCATTTAATTCAGCAGAATATGCTATAGAAGTATTTAAAAATAAAAATGTAAAAAATATTTTTATCCAAACCATCTATACATTCCTATAATACCTGCACCAGCGTAGAAGAATTGTAAAAACAATATCCCATTGTGTTTTAATTTATAGGCCCAGACTCCAATTAATAATGCTGATAGCAATAATAATGAAAAACCAATAAATTCTAATCCAATGTTAAATGCAACTAGTAGGGAATAAAGGATGGCTGTTGTTACGCCAATCCATTCTAAAAGTTTGTTTGAATTCAATTAAATATTATTTTTTCTTAATATTAATAGCGTTTTCTTTTCCACGGTTTTCACCGATTTCAAATTCAACTGGCATACCTTCTTCTAAAGTATCAATACCAGCAGCTTCTAAAGCTGAAACATGAAGAAAGACATCTTTTCCTCCATCATCATTTTCTATAAATCCATAACCTTTGGTCGGATTAAACCATTTAATTTTACCACTTGGCATATTATATTCTCCTTATTTATTATTGGGGGATTAAATTTATTTAACTTATATAAATATTGTATATTGATTAATTTAATACTTTAAATAACTAATAAGAAATTAATTTCAACAATTTTTTTTTATTTTTATGCTTAGCTATAAACACGGATATCATGCTGGAAATCATGCAGATGTTATGAAACACATTATTATGCTTTACTTATATAATCTTGAAAAAAAAGTAAATAATTCAATAAGTTATATTGATACTCATTCTGGTAATGGAATTTATAAATATATATCAAAGTACATGGATAAGAATAAAGAGTATAAAGAAGGAATTAAAAAGATACAAAATTACAAAGGTAATAATGTTTTAATTAAAAATTATCTTTCAACTATTTCTAAAATTACTAGAAAAAATAATTTTTATCCTGGATCACCTATATTTATTTCATCCGTAGCTAATGTAAAAGATAAATTATTTTTTTGTGAACTACATAAGAACGAATATGAATTATTAAAAAAAAACTTAAACAAATATACCAATATTAAAATTTTAAATGCTGATGGATTTAATTTTATTTTTAATAAAGTTAATAAAGAGAAGAATTATTTTGTATTTATAGATCCGTCATATGAAATAAAGGATGATTTTGAAAAAGTAGAGAAGATACTAAATAATATTGATAATTTATTCTCAAAATCCAAAATCATCATATGGTATCCAGTTTTGAATATTTTGGAAAATGACTCCTTTATTCAGAATATTAGAAAAAAAGGTATAAGTAATATTATCAATGTTGAAGTGCCTATTATGAAATATGGAGACAATGTTGGAATGCAAGGAAGTGGCTTATTATTAATAAATTTTTCAAATAGATCTATAATGAAAAACCTCAAAGAGGCAATACACGAAATTCAAAATATTTTAAAACAAGAGGAAAATAGTACCAGGTTTAAATTAAGATATTTATAAATATGAAAAAAATTAATTTACTTAACGAAGATATCTATAAGCTATTTATAAAAATTGCTTTGCCAGCCTCAATTGGAACTATATTTAATAATCTTTATTCTTTAGTTGATACAATCTTTGCAGGTAGAATGATTTCTGAAACAGCTTTAGCAGCTATTGGTCAAACATTTCCTGTATATTTTATAATCATTGCTCTGGGGATAGGGCTGAGCATAGCTACAACAAGTAATGTTGCTAATTCTTTAGGAGAAAAAAATATTAAAAAAGCAAGTCATGCATTTTCACAATCTTTTGTCGTAACAATTTTAGTAGGCTTAGTTATAACTATTTTTGGACTTTATTATGGAAACATAATTTTAGAATCTATAAATGATGATCCAAAAACTCTTAATCTTTCATCATTATATATGAATGTAATTTATTTAGGATCAGTCATAATTCTTTTACTGATGGTATGTAATTCATGTTTATCAGCTCAAGGAGATACTAAAAGTTATAGGAATGTTTTAATTTTTAGTTTTTTTCTTAATATAATTTTAAATCCAATATTAATTACAGGAAAGATAATTAATTTTGAATTATTTGCGCCAATGGGTATAGCTGGAATAGCAATAGCTACAATACTCTCTCAAATAATTGGTCTTTTATATTTACTATATAAAATTTATAAAACAGAGATTTTTGAAAATTTTAAAAATAATTATTTAATTCCTAGATTAAGTTTAATTAAGGAAATTTCATTTCAGGCTATTCCAGCAGCATTAGGATTAATGATGATTGCTCTTGGATCATATATATTATTATTTTTTGTAAGTCGTTTTGGTAATGATGCAATTGCTGGTTTTTCTTCAGCTGGAAGATATGAACAACTGCTTTTCTTACCCTTATTAGGTTTAAGTACAGCAGTAACAGCCATTGTTGGTCAAAATTTTGGTGCTAAAAACTATGAAAGAATTTTAGAAACTTACAATAAAGCTATGATTACAGGAGTTATAATATTAACTATAGCAGGATTAATCTTATTTATAACTGCAGAAGATTCCATGAGATTATTTACTGATGATAAAGAAGTAATTTACTATGGATCAATATATCTTAAAATTTACGCACTTGGTTTTCCTGCTTTTCCTTTCTTCTTTATTTCTAATGCTTCATTCCAAGGGCTAAAAAAAGCAATAATAGTAATGTATATGGCCATAATTAGATTTGTATTAGTGCCTATAATTGTAATATTATTTGTAAATAATTTTATAGAAGAAAACTATATCTATATGTTTATTGCGTTAACTCTTGTTCATTGGATAATTGGTATCTTATATTATTTTTATTCTTCAAATAAAATTCGAAATATTCAAAACAGCTATACTACACCTTGAAGATTTGGAACAAATAAAACATCATCATATTCTTCAGAAATAATTTTATTGTTTTGTTTTATATATTTTACAAGTATTTGCTTGTTATTTTTAACAATAGGACAAACAATAATTCCTTCATTTTCAATATGAGAAAAAATTTCATTATTTATTTTTTTTGATGCTGCTGTAAATATTATTCTATCAAAAGGTATTTGTTCAATCCAACCATTATTACCATCATCGTATTTTGAAACAATATTAGTTAATTTTAATTTCTCAAAAATATTATTAGAACCTTCATGTAAATTTTTAATTCTTTCAATAGTGTATACACGCCTTGCCAAGATTGATAATACTGCACACTGATATCCACTACCAGTGCCTATTTCTAATACCTTGTGGTTACTTTTAACATCAAGTAATTCAGTCATCCTTGCTACAACGTAGGGTTGACTAATTGTTTGATTATTTTCAATTGGTAAAGCTATATTTTCATAAGCTTGATTTCTGTAAGCTTCACTAATAAACTTTTCTCTTGGAATTTTTTCAATTGCAGAGAGAACTTCAGCATTACTAATACCTGACTCTCGTAACTCGAGTATTAATCTTATTTTCCTTACATCAAGCACTAGATAAGAGTATCAGAATTATTGAAATATTTTTTCAAAACTTCTGGAATTTTAATATTTCCATCTTTCATTTGATAATTTTCAAGAATAGAAATTAGTGTTCTTCCTACTGCTAAGCCGGATCCATTAAGTGTATGAACAAAAATATTTTTATTTTCTAATTTATATCTTGTATTCATTCTCCTAGCTTGAAAATCATTACAATTTGAGCAGCTTGAAATTTCTCTATAAGTATTTTCACCTGGAAGCCACACTTCAATATCGTATGTTTTTGATGCTGAAAAGCCCATATCACCAGTACACAAAGTCATAATCCTATAATGAATATTTAAATCTTGAAGAATACTCTCAGCGCTTTCAAGCATTCTTTCTAATTCATCTTGTGAATGCTGTGGCTCTACTATTGAAACTAATTCAACTTTAGTAAATTGATGCTGTCTTAACATACCACGAGTATCTTTACCAGCAGCACCAGCTTCTGATCTAAAACATGGGGTATAAGAAGTTACTCTCATGGGTAATTGATTTTGGTTAAGTATTTCCTCTCTAACCATGTTTGTTAAAGGAACTTCAGCAGTTGGTATTAACCAATGATCTTCCCCAGCAGTAAATAAATCTTCACCAAATTTAGGTAATTGCCCTGTTCCAAAAAGGGCAGAATCTTTAACCAAAAAAGGTAAATTATATTCAATATAACCATTTTCATTCGTATGCTTATCTAACATAAAATTTGCTATTGCTCTTTCCAGCTTAGAAAGTTGATTTTTTAATAAAACAAATCTAGATCCTGATAATTTAGATGCAGTTTCAAAATTCATTAAACCTAAATTTTCCCCTAATTCAAAATGAGTTTTAGGATTAAAATCAAATTCTGGTTTTTCACCCCATTCTCTATATTTTGTGTTGTCTGCTTCATTGCTTCCTATAGGTACAGTCTTATCAGCTATATTTGGAAGTCTAGAGAGAATAGTTTTTAGCTCCTCGTCTTTAATAGTCTCAAGTTCCTTTAAATTAATAATTTTATTTTTAATTTCATCAACTTTATTCATTTCTGATGAAGCATCTTTATTTTCACTTTTAAGTTTACCAATATTTTTAGAAATAGAGTTTCTTTCTGCTAAAAGGTTCTGAAGAACAGTCTGAGTTTCTCTTTTAACTTTATCTATTTCTAATATTTTATTTGATATTGGATGCTCACCTCTTTGTTTCATATAATTATCAAACTCTGTTGGATTTTCTCTGATAAAATTAATATTATGCATTACTTATCTTTATTTTTTTGTATTAGTTTTGCAATATAAATTGAAACTTCGTATAAAAATATAATTGGCAGAGCTAAACTTATTTGACTAAATGGATCAGGTGGAGTTAAAAATGCTGCCGATAAAAATGCTAATACAATTGCATATTTTCTAAATTTTTTAAGTGATTCATAAGTAACCATCCCTACTCTTGCCATTAAAGATAAAACAACAGGAAGCTGAAATGCTAAACCAAAAGCAAAAATAAATCGCATCATAAGGGATAAATATTCCCCCATCTTAGCTTCTAATCGAATAGGAACTCCACTAGAACCAAGGTTTTGATAAGATAGGAAAAAAGACCATGCCAATGGCGCAATAATATAATAAACCATTGATCCACCGGCAAAAAATAAAATTGGTGTCGCAACTAAATAGGGTAAAAAAGCTCTCTTTTCCTTTTTGTATAATCCTGGTGCAATAAATCTCCATATTTGTATTGCAATTAATGGGAATGAAAAAAATAAAGCAAAGAAAAAAGCTATTTTTAATTCTGTAAAAAAAGCTTCTTGTAAAGCTGTATAAATAAAACCTTGACCTTTATCTTTATCAAATAGTTCTACTAGAGGACTGGCTAAAAAGGCAAATAATTCATCTGCAAAGTAAAAACAAACAATAAAGATTAATAAAATATATAAAAAACTCCATAGTAGTCTTTTTCGTAACTCGGTGAGATGCCCTATTAGAGACATTTCTTCAAATTTTTCTTCAGCCATTACAAAAATAATAAATTAATTTTTTTTTGAAAATTCATTCTCGGTCATTTTCACTGTTTCTTGAACTTCTTTAATCTCGTTTTCAAAATTTTTTTTGATATTAATGCCGTCTTTTATTTTTTTTACCTCTTTGACAGATTTAGCTAATTCTTTAATTTCTTCCTCCTCAGCAATTTCATTTATAGATGACTTAAATTCAGAAGACATTTTTTTAATATATTTAGTAAAAGATCCAACTTGTTTAATGAATTTTGGAAGATCTTTTGGGCCAATAACAACAACGACTATTATCCCAATTAAGAAAATTTCACTCCAACCAAAAGTAAACATTATATTTACTTTTCTTCGTCGTTTTTATTCTCTAAATTTTTATCTTCTTTTTTTTCTTCGTCAGACATTCCTCTCTTGAATGATTTGATTCCTTTTGCCATATCACCCATAAGTTGAGGTATTTTACCTCTACCGAAAAGAAGTAGAACAATAACGAGTACAATTAATAATTGCCAAATACTAGGTGTCATAAGGGGCTTATACGGAAACTATAGGAAAAAAACAAGAAGTAATAAGTTAACTAAGTATTTTGAATAAAATCATCAATATTATTTTCATCATCCTGTTCTAAATTATCATTACTTTGTAAATTTTCATCATTTTTAGCAAGATCACTTATTGTTGCAATCGCAGCACGTTTATCTAGAAAACCACTTGCCTTTAGCTCCTCTTTATTAGGTAAATCCGATAAACTATTCAATCCAAAATGTTCAACAAACAAATCTGTGGTAGACCATAATGTAGGTTTACCAGGTATACTTTTCCTACCTGAAGGACGTATCCATCCTATTTCCATCAAATGATCTAAAGAACCTCTGCCCATTTGAACACCTCTAATATTTTCAATTTCTGATCTTGTTATTGGTTGCTGGTAAGCAATTATAGATAATGTTTCTAGTGCTGCTCTTGATAATTTTCTTTTCTGTGTTTTAAAAATAGTTAATTCATCACTGAGATCTTCAGCAGTTCTAAAAGACCATTTGTTGCCAGTTTTGATTAAATTAATACCTCTATTATTATAAAAATCTTTAATTTCTTGTAACAGCTTACTTATATTATTTTTTTCTTTAATTTTTTCTTTTAAATCATTTTCATCAAGTGGCTCTCCTGATGCAAATAATATTGCTTCTAAAATTTTAATATCTTTATTATCCATTTTGATTAAATTTTATATAAATATTGCCAAAACTTTCATCTTGTTTTAAATCAATAAAACCATTTTTTGATAATTCTAAAGAAGCAACAAAGTTCGAAGAGATAATTGATTTATTAATTGTTACATTAGCTTTAATTAAATTTGGAATTACATTTAAAAAATTAGTCCATTCTGTAATATTTCCAAAAAAACCTTTTAATCTTTTAACTGCTTGATCAACTGAATAAAGTTCTGAATACTCAATAGTTAATTGCTTTACCTGTTCATTCGATTTAAGTATTTGACTATATGATTTTAGTAAATCATACAAATTAGATGTATAATTTATATTATATTTAACTTTAAGACCTTCAGATGACCCCCCATAAAATACATCTCTATTAACAAGAGGTCTTGAATATATGATTTTAGAAATATTTTGAAAAGCCTCTAGTCTCTGTAATTGATATTTTAAAGCCTCTTCTAACTCATCGGCTGTATATTCGTCTGTTTTTTCTTCTTTTGGTAATAGTAATCTTGATTTCAAATACGTTAGCCATGCTGCCATCACTAAATAATCAGCAGCTATTTCAATATGAATATTTCTATATTGATTAATAAAATTAATATATTGATCAGCTAACTCGGATATAGATATATCAGATAAATCAACCTTCTGCGATCTAGCCAAAACCAACAAAAGGTCTATAGGACCCTCAAAATTGTCTAATAATAGGTTAAATTGACCTTCTTTTATTTCTGTATCTGGAACATTTAGCACAACTTTTTATATAAAATTATTGAGATTCTCTCAATATTATTAATTTTGTAAATTAAGTATTATGCAACTCTTAACAACAGTTAATAAATCACAAGCTTCAGAAGCATTATTCTTAGAGATGTAATTTTTATAGGTAATAAAATATTGAGTACCTATTTCAGTTTTTTTATAAAAAACAAAAATATCTTCATGATCTATAATTTCTTTTTTATTTTCTAATAAATTGCTCAAGTATTTATTAATATTTTCAAAATTATCATTGCTATATAATTGAATTGTAAAATCAAGTTCGTCTATATTTTTAAAATCAAAATCTTTGATTTCATTATCTATGTTATTTAAACTTTTCTTGTCTAAATAATCAACAACTTCACCTTCTTTATTAGTAGGAATAATAAAATATTTATCAGTAAATTTAGGAATGACAAAATACTCCCTATTACTAAAATAATAAAATGAGATAAGATAAAGAATAATAATAAATAGAAATAATAATAAAGAATATTTTAAAATGTAATTATTTTTTCTTTTAAAAATAATTCTTTTTATCATTACATTGTTTCAGGTGCGCTTATATCAATAATTGAAAATATATCTTTTAAAATAACTCTAAATGACTCCAACCAAAATATTTTTGAAATTGTCTTTTCTGCATTTTTTTCATCTATAAAACGAAGTGATTCATTATCTTTACCTTTATTCCAAATTGAATGGAAATCAGAGGATATTTCTTCTAAGTAATTAATTAGTCTATGTGGTTCATTATAATATGATGATTGATATAATAAATAAGGATAACAAATTAACTTTTTGATTAATTTTACCTCCTCATCAGATAGATTTTGTATACCAGAAAAATTATAATCATTTTTAATTTTTATACCTAATTCGTTCGCTTTATTAATTACTGATGAAGCTCTAGCGTGTGCGTATTGACAATAAAAAACTTTATTATCTTTATTTTTTTCAACAACAGCATCTAAATCAAAATCAATTGCTGTCTCATTTTTAGTGGAAATCATGTAGTACCTTATAGGATCTTTTCCAACCTTAGAATAAACATTAGCTAATGTCACAAAATTTCCAGACCTTTTTGACATTTTAATTTTTTGTTTATTTTGAATCAAACTTACAATCTGACAAGTTAAAATGTTTAAATAAGCTTCATCATCTTTAATAGCTTTAATTAATGAATTCATTCTTGGAATATAACCAATATGATCAGACCCCCAAATATTTACTAATCTATCAAAATTTCTTTTACATTTATCTAAATGATATGCGGCATCATTAGCAAAATATGTCCATTCACCATTTGATTTTTTTAATGCTCGATCTTCATTGTCTAATAATTTAGAGGATCTAAATAATAATTGCTCTCTTGGCTCCCAATCAGAATCATCACCCTTTGGCTTCTCTAAAATACCCTGATATAGTAATTTTTTTTCATCTAAGATTGAAAAAAGTTCGTCAATAATTTTACTTTTTTCTATTTCACTTTCATGAGTAAATTTATCAAATCTTATATTTATTAATTCTAAATCTGATTTTATGCTTAAAAGTATATTTTTTAATGCAAAATTTTTAAAATATTGAATAGTTTCTTCTTGCTGAAAATTTAACCACTTATCACCATCTTCATTTTTAATTTTTTTGGCAATTTCTATTAAGTATTCACCAGGATACTCATCTTCTTCTAACTCAATTTTTTTATCAAATAATTGTAAATATCGCTTCAAAAGAGAGTTTGATAATTTATCAATTTGAGAACCTGCATCATTAACGTAATACTCTCTAGTAACATCAAAACCTGTTTTAGTATAAAGAGAACTTAATACATCTCCAAATACAGCACCTCTTATATGGGCTATATGCAAAGGTCCAGTCGGATTAGCTGAAACAAATTCGATATTTATTTTTCTATCCTCACCATAATTAATATAATTTAAAAAACTTTTACTATAAATTTCTTTTAAACTTCTTAATACAAATTCATCTTTTAGAAAAAAATTTATAAAACCATTTTTCTTTTAACTATTAAATAAAAGTTCGTCGCTAAATCACCTTGTTTATTATTTGAAGAATAATCGATGCTAATTTGTTTTTTATTGATTGGAGATATAAATTTATTTCTCTCTAAAAAATCTGTAAAATCAAATAAAAAATCTGAAAGGTCTTTTATAAAATTATTCACTAATCTCCTTATATAAATTAAGAGCAAATCTATCTGTCATTCCTGAAATATAATCACAAATTAATCTTTCAATTTCAATATTTTGATTTCTCCAATCTACTGGTAGTTTATTATTATTTTTTACGAAATATGTAAACAAAGTAGATATAACCTTTTTTGAATACTGTCTCTTATCTGATAAATGACTGTGATTATAAACTTTATCAAATAAGAATTTTTTAATTATTTCACAATTTTTCTTCATTTCATTTGAAAATGAAACAACGAAATTATTTTTTTTACGTATATCATCAATAGAATTGATATTATTTTCAATTAAATTTTTTTTTGTAGTTTCATATATATCATTTATCATATTAGATATGGAGTTTCTTAAAACTTGATACACTAAAAGTTTATTTGGAATATCTTTGTAGTGATCCTTTAAATTAATTATAATTTTTTCAAAAAAACTTAATTCTGCAATATCATCTAATGATATTAAGTTTGCTCTAATAGCATCCTCTACATCGTGATTATTATAAGCAATATCATCAGATATACTTGCTATCTGTGATTCTAAATAAGGTTGATCAGTTAGATTTAGATTATGTAATTTTGAATAATTATCTAAGTGATAAGGTAAATGATCACTCAAAATTCCATTATGTTTTATTATTCCCTCTAAGCTTTCCCATGTTAGATTTAATCCATCAAAATCAGGGTGTCTTTTTTCTATAAATGTTAAAACTCTCAAGGTTTGATCATTATGATTAAAACCTCCAAACTTTTTCATTGAATTATCAAGTGCATCTTCACCAATATGACCAAAAGGAGGATGGCCTAAATCATGTGCGAGAGCAACTGTTTCACCCAAATCTTCATCTAATTCAAGTAATCTACAAATTGATCTTGATATTTGGGCAACTTCCAAAGAATGAGTTAGTCTAGTCCTAAAATAATCACTCTCACTTTCAATAAAAACTTGGGTTTTGTGTTTTAATTTTCTAAAAGAATTAGAGTGAATAACTCTAGCTCTATCTCTTTCAAATGGATTTCTCAAATCATCATCTAGCTCATTATATAATCTTCCATTTGAATTATGTGGATTGGAAGCTAAATGTTTGAACATAAGAAAATTTATATTATAGTTGAAAAATAATAACTAATAACAATATTTAGATAAATGGACAATATAATTGAAGTAACTGAAAGTGCTCAGAATCATATCAACAAGATACTTCTCACTGAAAAATCTAAATATTTCAGAATTACCGTATTAGGTGGCGGTTGTGCTGGATTTCAATATAAATTTGATTTTGCTGATAAACCAAATGATGATGATTTAATCTTTAATTATAAAAATACTGATCTATTGATAGATAAAACTTCAATTGAATTAATAAAAGGATCGAAAATTGATTATGTTAATGAATTGATTGGATCGTCATTTAAAATTTCTAATCCACTAGCATCTTCATCATGTGGGTGTGGCACTTCTTTTTCAATATAAATGAAAATTACTACATGGAATGTAAATTCAGTTAATGCAAGAATAGAACACTTAATAAAATTTATAAAAAAAGATCAATCAGATTTATATTTAATACAAGAATTAAAATGCACAAATGACAGTTTTCCTAAAGAGGAATTAGAAAATATTAATTATAAATGTTATGTGAATGGGCAAAAAGCATGGAATGGAGTAGCCATTCTCAGCAAAGAAAGTATTGAAATTTCAAACTTAAAAATTCCTAATTACCAAGATATAAATTCCAGATTTATTGAAACAGAAATATCCTTAAAAAATATAAAAAATAAAATTAAATTAATAAATATTTATCTTCCAAATGGAAATCCAATTGAAACAGAAAAATTTGATTACAAAATTGATTGGATGATAAATTTTAATAAATATATCAAAGAATTAATTGATAATAATCAACCAATTATTATAGGTGGAGATTTTAATGTAATACCTAATGATGAAGATGTGTATTCACCAGAAAATTTTAAAAATGATGCTTGTGCCCATCCATTAACAAGAGAAAAATTTAGAAATCTTTTGAATTTAGGATTTGTGGATACAGTTAAATACTTTGTCGATGGAAATACAAACTGGACCTTTTGGGGTTATAGAGGTGGAAGTTGGCAAAAAGGCAATGGTCTACGAATTGATCATTTTCTTACTACACCAGAAGTAACTGATTTGATTAAATCAGTTAATGTTAATCGTGAACCAAGAGGATGGGAAAAAGCTTCTGATCACACACCAGTTACGATTGAATTATTTAATTAATATTAAATATCAGCGTATGTATGCGTTTCATCTTTTGCTCCTGGTTGAGTAACAGCACCCTCGTAAGCTGGTCCAACAGTTTGAGAATATTTCCATATAGATCCAGAATTATGATTAGTTTTTCTTGGCTTCCATTCTTTTTTTCTCTTTTCTATTTCTTGATCAGAAAGCGTAACGTTTATTTCACCTTTAACAGCATCAATAATAATTTCATCCCCGTCTTTAAGTAAACCTATCATGCCTCCTACAGCTGCTTCTGGTCCTACATGACCAATACAAAATCCTCTTGTACCGCCTGAAAATCTTCCATCTGTAATTAAAGCAACAGTTTCGCCTAGTCCTTGACCATATATTGCACCTGTTGTTGAGAGCATTTCACGCATACCAGGACCTCCTTTAGGGCCTTCATATCTAATTATTACCGCATCTCCTGCTTTAATTTCATTTTTTAAAACTGCAGTTAAAGCATCTTCTTCTGAGTCAAAACATTTAGCTTTTCCTTTAAAAGTTAAATTTTTTAAACCTGCTATTTTTGATATACATCCATCTGGAGCAAGATTACCCCACAACCCTACAACTGAACTATTTTCACTAATTGGATTATCACATTTATAAACAACATCTTGATTTGTGGGGAATATTACTTCTTTATGATTTTCAGCTATTGTTTTTCCTGTTACAGTTATGCAGTCTCCATTTATATAACCACCATCTAATAAAGATTTAATAACAACTGGCACACCTCCTACATCATATAAATCTTTAGCAACGTACTTTCCTCCAGGTTGCATATCTCCGATATAAGGAGTCGAATTATAAATTTCTACAACATCTCTTAAAGTAAATTTTAAACCTGCTTCATTCGCTATCGCAGGAAGATGGAGTGCTGCATTAGTTGAGCCTCCAGTAGCTGCAACTACTCTTGCAGCGTTTACTAATGAATCAATAGTTACTATATCCCGAGGTCTTATATTCTTTTCTAATAAATTCATTATAGCTTTACCACTCTTTTCACCATAAGCTTTTCTTTCTTCAGTATTTACTGCTGGTGGCATAGCTGAATTTGTTAGAGCTAAACCAACCGCTTCGGAAATACATGCCATTGTATTTGCTGTAAACTGACCTCCACAAGATCCAGCAGATGGGCAAGCAACTTGCTCAATATCCTTTAAATCTTGATCTGATATAGTTCCAGCAGCATGTTTTCCTACTGCTTCAAAAACATCAATAACAGTAACATCTTTACCCTTGTATTTTCCTGGTAAGATTGAACCTCCATAAATGAATACAGATGGTACATTTAATCTTACCATGGCCATCATTAAACCTGGCAAAGATTTATCACAGCCGGCAAGTCCAACTATTGCGTCATAACAGTGACCTCTAACAGATAATTCAATGGAATCTGCAATAACTTCTCTGCTAATAAGAGATGATTTCATTGCCTCATGGCCCATGGCAATTCCATCTGTTACTGTTATGGTAGTAAATTCTCTAGGTGTTCCTCCAGCATCTTTGACACCTGTCTTCACATGTTGCGCTTGATCTTGAAGAGTAATGTTACAAGGAGCAGATTCATTCCAAGTGCTAACAACACCAACAAAAGGTTGGTAAATTTCATGTTCTTTTAAACCCATAGCATAATAATACGATCTATGAGGTGCACTTTTAGGTCCTACGCTAACATATCTACTAGGTAGGTTAGATTTTCTATTTGATCCTTTATCTTCCATTCTAATTAATAGTATTTATTATTTGATCAATTTTTTCAATAGAAGATTTATAAATATTTGCTTCATTTTTAAATTTATTAATAATTTCTTTAGATGCTTTATTCATAAAGTTATCATTATTTAGTTTATCATTAACTTTATTAAATTTTTCTTGCTCAACTTGCTTTTTCTTGTTTAATTTTTTTAATTCAGCTTCGGAATCAATAATACCATCCAAAGGAATCAAAACTGACAATGATGATAGTACAATTAAAGCTGAATTCTTATTAGGTTGAATTTTATCAAAAATAATATCTTTTGTTTTTAAAAAATTATTTATTTCGTTTTTATGAGAAAGTAAAAAATTATTAAGTTCTTCATCTTTTGCTTCTATAGAAATATTAATTAATTGTTTATAGGGTATATTTAGTTCTGATCTCAAATTTCTTATAGATGTTATGAATTCAATAAATATTTCGAAATTATTTTTAGAAATATCAAAAGAATTATTCGTTAAATAGTTTTGATAAACTTGATTCATTAAATATGACTTATCATCAACTAAAGATCTCCATAATTTTTCACTAATAAATGGCATAATGGGATGTATAATTTTTAAAACTTGAATAAATGTCCATCCAGATACTTTTTTAATTTCATCAGCATATTTTTCATTATCAAAATTTTGTTTGATAATTTCAATGTACCAATCACAATAAGAATGCCATACAAAATGATAAATCTTATTAGCTATTTCGTGAAACAAATATTTTTTAGTTAATTGATCAAGTTGAGAAATTAAATCATTTAATTCTTTTATTATCCATTTGTTTGCATCAAATAATATTGAATCAATTGAAATAACATCTTGAAAAACTGAATTGTTCATTTGTAAAAATTTACCAGCATTCCAAATTTTATTCGTGAATGATTTATATCCTTTAACTCTAGCTTCAGATAATTTTACATCTCGTCCAGGATTTAAGAGTGCCGTTAATGTAAATCTTAATGTATCAGCACCATATTTATCCAAAAGCTCTAAAGGATCAATTATGTTTCCTTTTGATTTAGACATTTTTTGTCCTTTTTCATCACGTATTAAAGGATGAATATAAATATCTTTAAATGGAGTTTCCTTCATAAAATAAGAACCCATCATCATCATACGTGCAACCCAAAAAAATATAATATCAAAACCAGTAACCAAAACATTACCAGGATAAAACTTGTCTAATTCGTAAGTTTTATTTGGCCAATCTAAAGTAGAGAATGTCCATAGAGCAGAAGAAAACCAAGTATCTAGAACGTCTTCATCTTGTCTAAGCTCAACATCCTCTCCATAAAATTCTTTTGCTTGATTTTGTGCTCCTTCAAAGGTTTCACTAACAAAATATTTATTGTCTGGACCATACCATGCAGGAATTTGATGACCCCACCACAACTGTCTTGAAATACACCATGGTTGAATGTTTTCCATCCAATTAAAAAAAGTATTCTCCCATTGTTTGGGAATAAATTTAGAACTATTATCTCTAACAGCTGATATCGGATCAACTGATAATTTTTTTGCATCACAAAACCATTGATCTGTTAGCCATGGCTCAATAACAACACCTGATCTATCACCATAAGGGATCACCATTTGCTGTTTTTCTTCTTTGATTAATAAATTCATTTCATCTAATTTTTTTAAAATTAGTTTTCTTGCATCAAATCTATCTAAATTTTGAAATTCTTCAGGTACATTTAAGTTAAGTTTTGCATTTTCATCAAAAATATTAATAAATTCTAAATCATGTCTCTTTCCTACTTCAAAATCATTAAAGTCATGTGCAGGAGTAATTTTAACAGCACCAGAACCTTTTTCAGGATCTGCATATTCATCAGCAATAATTGGAATTTTTTTATTTGAAATTGGTAAGTTACAAAATTTTCCAATTAAATTTTTATATTTTTCATCATCTGGATGAACGGCAACTGCAGTATCACCTAATATCGTCTCAGGTCTTGTTGTTGCAACTATGATATGATTGTTTTCATCTATAGGATATTTAATATGCCATAAACTTCCTTCAGTATCTCTTTGCTCTACTTCTAGGTCAGAAATAGCAGTTAAAAGTTTTGGATCCCAGTTAACCAATCTCTTATCTTTATAAATAATTCCGTCATTATACAACTCTACAAAAACTTTTTTAACTGCATTAGAAAGACCTTCATCCATAGTAAATCTTTCTCTTGACCAATCTGCGGAAGCACCAAGTCTTCTTAATTGATTACTTATCTGTCCACCCGACTCTTTTTTCCATTCCCATACTTTTTCAATAAACTTTTCTCTGCCGAGAGATCGTCGATCTAATTTTGAATCACTTAATTTTCTTTCAACCACCATTTGGGTAGCAATTCCAGCATGATCTGTCCCTGCTTGCCACAATACTTCCATACCCTTCATTCTATGGTATCTAATTAATATATCTTGAATTGTGAAGGTTAGTGCATGTCCCATATGTAAGCTACCTGTAACATTAGGTGGTGGCATCATTATAGAATAAGGTTTACCTCCTTTTTTTGGTTTAAAAGAATTTGATTGCTCCCATTGTGCATAAAGATTTTTTTCATCTTTTAAAAAATCAAAAAATTTATCAAGCTGCATTGTAACTATTTTGAATCGAAATAATTTTTTAGTAATTTTGGGATTTTTTCATCAAGTATTTTTTCAATTTTATTTTCTACAAGGTATGAAAGTTTTTGGTCTATAATATCATTAATTTCACTATTTATATCTTCGTCTTTTTGAAGTAATTTTATTGTACCATCACTATTCACCTTTTGGTTAAGTATCAAAATATTGGATGATAGATCCTTATGTGAAATGTTTTTTTCATCTTCGAGTGCTCTTCGTATGACTTCAAGAGACTCATTGATAGAATTTTTTGTATTCATATAGGCATTATAAATGTTTAATTAAATTAATAAAACTTTAATTATAACTTGGAAGATACTCCTCAAATAATTTAATCAGAGAACCATCTAAAGCTAGTAAATTAAAATAATTAATCAGATAGTTTTTATTTGCATTAAAATATTCGACATTTACGTTTAAAAGATTAGTTTCTGCTTCTATTAGATCAGTAATAGATTTAGTTCCAAGATTATATTCTTCCTGAGTACTTTGTAGAAGAGTATTTGCATACTCTATAGTTAATAAAGATGTATTTAAATTTGATTTACTAACTAAATAATTTTTATAATAGTTTGATAACTCAATATTTAAACTTTCTTTAAGATCCTCAAGCTCAATTTCAGTTTGTAAAATTTGAGAATTTATTCTTCTAATATCTGATTTATCAATATTTTGCTGAAATATAGGAATAGTTAAAGTTAAGCCTATCGATGCATTAGTGTTTTCACTTCCAGCATCTATTCGTGCGCCATCCGAATACTCAGTTGAAGCTGTTATGTCTAAAGTAGGTCTATTTGAACCTTTTTCTTTAGAGAGATCGAGTTCTTTAATTTTAATATTATTTTGAGCAATTAAAATATTAAAATTATTCTTATAGACTTCGGATAGTATGTTTTCAAAATTTAAATTATCTTCTACTTTTACATAATCTTCTAAATTAATAGCTTCTTTACCAACAATTGATTTAAATGTTTTTAAGCTGACTTTGTAGTTTTGTTTAGCTGAAAAAAGATTTGTTTCAGCAATTGAAAACGCACTCTCAGCATTTTTCAGTTCAGTTAAAGTTGCCGATCCTAATTCATATTTTAATTTTACTTCCTCTAAAAATCTTAAAACAGAATCAAAATTCTTTTCAGAAGCCTCTAATGATTTTTCATAATTTATGACGGTTAAATAACCTTCTACTGCTGTTAAAGATAAATCTTGGACTGTTTTATAAAAATTTATAACTGCATTTTCGTAAATAATTTTTGATATTTCAATTTCTAAATTTTTTTCACCGCCATCATACAAATTTTGAGTAATACTAATTTTATACTTATCCGTAAAAGTTTCTGGTGTTGTTGATACTCCAGCTGCTGATGTTGTATCATTATTACTATACGTTCCAGAAATTGTACCAGTAACTGTTGGAAGTTTTTTTCCTATTGCTACTTCAATAGTTTCTTTGCTTTCATTCAGTTTTTCAAAAGCAATTTTTACCTTCAAATTATTCGCAATCGTACTTTTTACAGAATCATCAATCGATAGAGCGAATATAGATTTAGAATAAACAAGTAATAACAATAATATAAATAATCTCATTTAAAATTTAAAATCCTCTTGTTGTTCTTGAATTTGATAACTACTCATTACATCAAATAAATACTCAGATGAATACAAATCTTCATTTCTTATAATTTTATAAGCTTTACCCAAATTATCATATATTTTTTTAATATATATTAACCTTCCACCATTCATTGCTAATTGCTTCTTTAACTTATCAGTTATTTTAAATATAGGTCCGTCAATAATAATTAAGTTAAATGGAGCATTATCAGATAATCCATCTAATAAATTATTATTAAATAAACTAATATTATTAATATTATTATTATTGTTAATATTATTTTCTAATAATTTATATAGTTCTCTGTTTTCTTCTACAACATGAAGTTCTTTACATAACGAGCTAATTAGAGCAGAAAAGTAGCCCGTTAAGCCACCTATATGCAATACCTTATCACTAGATAAAATTTTCGAATATTTTATAATTTGAGCTAGATGTAAATTTTTAAGATATCCTCTTTTGTCAGTTATATCTAAATTATTATCTAGGTAACAATTCTTACCTAATCTGACATCTAAATAATTTTCTTTAGGAGTATTTTCAAATATTTGTAAGATATTTTCTTCATTAATTTTGTTTGGTCTCAACTGATTAACAACCATATTTTTTCTTGCAATTTCAAATGTTTCACTCATTTCTTAAAGGATGCTTTATATAAACCTATTATATAATCAATTATTTAAATTATATTATTAATCTTTAGAATTTTTTTTCATTAATTGACTAGAAATAATATAGTGATAATTGTCATTTTTTTTAGGCTCGGTGGCAGAGTGGTGATGTAGGGGCCTGCAAAGCCTTGCACAGCGGTTCGATTCCGCTCCGAGCCTCCAAATTTTTCTTGTTTTTTAATTTTTTTTTATTATCAACAAAATTGTGTTCCTCGGTAGCTCAGTGGTAGAGCAATCGGCTGTTAACCGATCGGTCGCTGGTTCGAGCCCGGCCCGGGGAGCCATTTTATCTAAGCCTTAACTTCCACCAGTTCTTCAAAACGTGTTGTGTAACATGGGGATACGTTTTCTCTTTTCATCTTCCATATTTTTTCTATACCTTCAGAAGCTATCTTTAACGTTGAACTTCCATATCTAGAATTAATATTATCAATAGTATTCATTATTCTATCCGATGTATCACGGTCATAATCAAGCAATCCTCTAGTTACGTTTTGCCTGCTAAGACCATATAATATAATTCCAGCTTTTTTATAACGAAATCCTGGTCGATATATTTTTCTAATTCCTTCAAGAGCTCTTTTAACAATTTTTATGCTATTATTTGTTGGAAAAGGTAAGTGTAGTTTTATTGAATTCGAATATTGTTTCTCTCTTCTATTAAAATGATTTGTTAAAACAAAAACACTCATCGACTCAGCCACTAACCCCTCTTCCCTTATCTTCTCTGATACTCTTGATCCATAAGTTGATATTGATTCCTCCAAATCAAATAATTTTTCTATTGGCTGACTAAATGATCTTGAGACACAACAACTCTGTTTATCACTTGGAACCAAATCAAGTTCTAAACACGATACACTATTTAATTCTAGATATGTCTTCTCTCCCACTACACCCATATTTTTTCTTATCCATCCTCTGTCCATGTGTGAAAATTGATAAGCATTATGAATATTATATTTTTTCAGGAAAAGAGATAATCTTCTCCCAATGCCCCATACTTCTTCAATGGATGTTAATTCTAATGCTTTTTTTATTTCTATTTTATTTTTTAGTATACACACACCTTTATAGTCTGGTTGTTTTTTTGCTAAATGATTAGCTATTTTTGATAGTGTTTTTGTTGGGCCCACTCCAATACTAACTGGAATACCAACCCACTTCTTGATTGTTTGTCTAATATGTCTGCAATAAGTATTTAACTCGTAGTTCTCAAAACCATTTAAACCAAGAAATGCTTCATCTATGGAGTAGATTTCTACCTCTGAAGAGAAACTTGATAAAGTTTCCATTACTCTTTGAGAAATATCACCATATAAAGAATAATTAGATGAAAAAACTTTAACATCATTTTTTTCAATAATATTTTTTGCTTTAAAATAAGGTTCACCCATTTTTATCCCTAATTTTTTTGCTTCTTTTGATCGCGCAATGATACAACCATCATTATTGGAAAGTACGACAATTGGTTTTCCTATAAGTTTTGGATTAAATATTCTTTCACATGACGCATAAAAATTATTGCAATCTATCAATGCTATAGATTGATTTACTGAGTTATGATTTCTATTAAGTAGTTTTGTGTATGACATATGTCACTACCCCCCATATAAAACACTCCATTTCTTCTTTAACTTGAATACTAGGATACTCATTATTGGCAGAAACTAAAAATAGTGACTGATCTTTCTTTTTCAGTTTTTTAACTGTTAGGTCACCAAAGATGGAGGCTATAACAATATTGTCGTTGCGAGGTGTAATACTTCTATCAACAATAAGTAAATCACCTGATAATATGCCTGCATCGGTCATAGAAGGGCCATTAGCTTTAACGATATAGGTTGCCGTTGGATGTTGAACCAGATATTCATTAAGATCGAGTTTGTTTTCCATATAATCAGTAGCTGGAGATGGAAAACCTGCAGATACTGTATCAAGAAAATAAGGTGTTATTTGATCTCCTTTGGATTCAGCTTTAAATATTAAGTTTTCTATTTTTTTAGACATAATATTAGAAAAAATATTTAAATAATTGATAAATAATAATTATATTATTTATAAAATTATTTGTTCTACTTTTGTTCTAATTTATTCAGAATGAGAAAAAAGTCAATATAATATTTTTAAAATACTGTTAAAAAACGCTATGACAAAATTATTCGAAGATGATGCATACCTTAAAGAATTTAAAGCAAAAATTATAGGTATTGTGAAAGAAGAAAATCGTATTGAGTTAGATAAGACAGCATTTTATGCAAAAAGTGGTGGTCAACCTGGGGACATAGGTGCAATAGAAGCTGAAAATATAAAAATACAAGTTTTAGATACTATTAAAGAAAATAATAAAATAATAAATATTGTAGATAATCTCAAAGATCTTGAAGAGAATGTTGATATAATTGGAAAAATAAATTGGGATTTACGATACAAGCATATGAGAATGCATACTGCGCTGCACTTGTTATGTTCTATAGTCCCTTTAGGAGTAACTGGTGGTCAAATTGGTTATGAAAAAAGTCGATTAGATTTTAATGATCCAGATAAATTAATAAATAAAGAAGAATTGGAAGAAAAAATAAATTTGTTAGTTGAAGATAATCATAACGTTACTAGTGAAGTAATTGAAAGTAGTATATTAGAGGAAAAACCTGAACTAGTCAGAACTATGTCAGTAAAACCTCCTCAAATAGATGGTAAAATAAGATTAATTAGAATTGGTGATATTGATTTACAACCTTGTGGTGGCACACATGTGAAATCAACTAATGAGATAGGTAAAATTCAAATCGGTAAAATAGAAAACAAAGGTAAAATGAATAGAAGGATTAATCTATTGTTACCTTCGTAAATTACTGATGAAGAATCTGACTTAAAAATAACTTTGTACGATCACTCTCTGGATTATTAAAAAACTTATCTGGGCTAGCTTCCTCAACAATTTTACCTTCATCCATAAACACCATTCTATCAGCTACTGTCTTAGCAAAACCCATTTCGTGAGTAACAACAATCATAGTCATTCCACCGTTTGCCAAATCAACCATAACATCTAAAACTTCTTTAATCATTTCAGGGTCTAGAGCTGAAGTTGGTTCATCAAAAAGCATAATATTAGGATTCATTGCCAGAGATCTAGCAATTGCAACTCTTTGTTGTTGACCGCCAGATAATTGACCAGGATACTTGTTGGCTTGTTCAGGAATTTTTACTATTTCTAACTGTCTCATAGCTAGCTCTTCAGCTTCTGCCTTTGGCATTTTTTTAACCCAAATTGGAGCTAAAGTTATATTTTCTTTTACAGATAAATGAGGGAATAAATTAAATTGCTGGAATACCATTCCAACTTCTTTTCTAACATTATCAATATTTTTTAAATTTCCTGTTAACTCAATTCCATCAACAACAATTGAACCTTCTTGGTGCTCTTCCAATCTATTAATACATCTGATCATTGTAGATTTACCAGAACCAGAAGGGCCACAAACTACAATTCTTTCTTTCTTCTTAACTTCAAGATTTACATCTTGTAATACATGAAAATCTCCAAACCACTTGTTAACATTTTTTAATGAAATTATAGATTCTTCACTCATTTTAATCAGCCCCCATATTAATACCTGTTTTTAATTTCTTTTCCAAATACAAACTGTATCTAGACATTCCAAATGTGAATATAAAAAATACCAAACTTACAAAAAAGTAAATTTCATAAGATAAACCTAACCAATTGGTGTCTGCTAAAGTACCTCTTCCAATTCCTAATAAATCCAATATTCCTACAATAATAACTAAAGTTGTATCCTTAAATAAACCTATAGATGTGTTGACAATTGGTGGTATGGAAATTCTAATAGCTTGAGGAAGTATTATTAATAAATTCATTCTCCAATAAGACATCCCAAGTGATTTAGCAGCTTCATATTGACCAGGAGGTATTGCTTGTAGCCCTCCTCGTATAACTTCTGCCATATAAGCTGATTGGAATAATGTAACAGCTACTAGAACTCTTACTAAACCGTCCATATCTATTCCTTCTGGTAAAAATAAAGGTAGCATTACCATTCCAAAAAATAACAAAGTAATTAGGGGAACCCCTCTGATAAATTCAATAAACAATGTACACATCATGCTTATGACTGGTAATTTAGATCTTCTCCCTAATGCTAGCATAATCCCAATAGGAAAAGCTAAAGCTATTCCAGTACAGCCTAGAACCAGTGTTACTAGAAGACCACCCCATTTGTTAGTAGAAACTTCAGTAAAGCCTAATCCTCCATTAAGTAAAAAATAAGCGATAACAGGAAAAATGTATGTAAAATATAAGAAGTACTTTCTATATGGAAGTTTTGCATACAAAAGAGGTAGCAATGCTAATGCTAACATTGCATAAGCTATATTTACCCTCCAAACTTCAACCTTTGGATAAAATCCATAAATAAATTGATAAAACCTTACATATATAACTGCCCAACAAGCTCCACCATTTTCAGGATCTAAATTTCGTGAACACATTTCTTGGTTAGTAATTTGTTCACCAAGATAATTATATTTGAAGTCAGCTGAAAATATTGTCCAATCTAAAATCCAAGGAATAAACTGGTACAAACAATAAATAACAAATAAAGTTATTAATGAGTTTGTCCAATTGAAGAATAAATTTATTCGAAACCAACCAATAATACCTGTTGTTGCTACTGGTGGTTTTCTAACTTCATTCATTTCGTTCATTACTTTTCCTTAAATTGTATACTTCTATTATAAATATTCATAAAGAAAGATATGGTCAGACTAATTGACAAATAAGTTGCCATAACAATTGCCATACATTCAATAGCTTGACCAGTTTGATTTAAACTTATTCCTCCAAAACCGTGAACAAGATCAGCATATCCGACAGCAATTCCTAAAGAAGAATTTTTGGTTAAGTTTAGATACTGACTTGTTAGTGGAGGGACAATCACTCTAAGAGCTTGCGGTATAATGATTAGTCTCATTATCCATGTTTGTTTTAAGCCTATAGCAGCAGATGCCTCTCTTTGTCCTTTTGAGACAGACATTATACCTGCTCTAACTATTTCAGAAATGAAAGCTGCTGTGTAAATTGATAATGCTAAAAACATTGCTATAAATTCAGGTCTAATAACTAGACCGCCTTTAAAGTTAAAACCTTTTAATTCTGGATGCTCAAAAGACAAAGGTGAACCAAGAATAAAAAATAAAATTAATGGAACAATAAATATTAATCCGATTGAACTTGAGAATACTGGGAATTGTTGACCTGTCTTATCTTGTCTTTTTTTTGCCCATCTATTTATTAAGAAACTTGAAATTAAAGCCAATACAATTGCAATTAATACATATGAAAATCCGCTTTCAAATATTGGTCTTGGAGAATACAATCCTCTGTTTGAAATATAAAATACATCAAGAACTTGTAATGATTGCTTAACACGAGGAAGTTGAATTAAAATACTATACCATAAAATTATTTGAAGAAGTAAGGGTACATTTCTTGAAAATTCAACGTAAATATAAACTAGTCGACTTAATAACCAATTTGAAGATAGTCTTACTATGCCCAATATAAAACCTAAAATTGTTGCAGCTATACAACCTGTAATTGATACCAAAAGAGTATTTAAGACTCCTACAAAATAAACTTTTAAGTGTGTATCGGTTGATTTAAATTCTAAGAAGGGGGAAAAACTTATATCAAAGCCAGCTGGATTTTGAAGAAAACTCCAACCAGTTGCGATATTTCTTTTTTCTAAGTTGTAAGAAGTTGTACTTATTACAAAAAATAACCCTAGGGCAAATAAACCTACAACTAAAGTTTGAAAAAAAATGGATCTAAATTTTTCATCAGAAAAGAAACCTAAGTTAGATCGCATCGCTAGTATATACAAAAAAAATGGGGGGTTTAAAACCCCCCGTTTTAAATTTAATTAAGATTTATCTGAATGGAGGTGCGTATAAAATACCACCTTGAGTCCATAGAGCATTTAAACCTCTTGCAATTTCTAGAGGTGTGTCTGGACCTACGTTTGCTTCGTATGATTCTGAGTAGTTACCAATTTGTTTGATAATTTGGTAAGCCCAATCATTACTTAGCTCAAGCATTTCTCCATAGTTACCTTCAACACCAAGAAGTCTTAGTACTTCAGGAACATTAGAGCTCGTTTGAGCATCAACGTTTTCAGATGTAATACCTAGTTCTTCAGCAATAATCATTGCATTTAAAGACCAACGAACTACGTCACCCCACTGGTGGTCACCATGTCTTACAAGTGGGCCAAGTGGTTCTTTTGAAATAATTTCTGGTAATACAACCCATTTATCTGGATTAGAAGCAGCAGCTCTTGTTGAAGAAAGACCTGATGCATCAGTTGTGTATACGTCACATCTTCCAGCAAATAAGTTTTCTTTACCTTCATCATTAGTTTCAATTGGAAGTGCTTCGTAGCTAATTCCATTTAATCTAAAGAAGTCAGCAAGGTTTAACTCTGTAGTAGTACCAGTTTGGATACATACAGTAGCACCATCAAGCTCAGTTGCACTTGATACACCAAGAGCAGATGGAACCATGAAACCTTGTCCATCGTAGAAGTTTACACCTACGAACTCAAAACCAAGATTAACATCACGGCTAATTGTCCAAGTTGTATTTCTCGCTAACATATCAACTTCACCAGAAGCTAACGTTGGGAAACGAGATTTACCTGTAGTAGTAATAAATTCTACTTTTGAACGGTCTCCAAAAACAGCTACAGCAACTGCACGACACATATCTGCATCTAGACCAGCCCATTCACCGCTATCATCTGGAGCAGCAAAACCAGCAAGACCAGTTGTTACTCCACATTTTAGAAAACCTCTATTTTTAACATCATCAAGAGTTCCAGCATGTGCTGAAAAAGCAAACGCTACAACCGCAAAGATAGATAATAGTTTTTTCATATTATTTTCTCCGTTTAAATAATTATTTAAATATCTTTTTTCAAAGATTGCTTCCCTATAACAAATTAATAAGTTAATCCCAATAATAGATTTGTTAAGCTTAAAATTGCCTACTATAATTTGTGTATAAAGATTTTGGCTTATACAACATTTAGTTGTTTATGAAAATAAAAACAAAATTAACAAAAATAGGTAGAAATCCTCTTAAACAAAAAGGGTTTATCAACCCTGGTACCTATAAGGGTTCTACAATGATCTTTAATACATTTAAAGATTACTTAAACGATATTAAAAATTTTGACGATAGAACAACATTTTATGGAATAAATAAAAATCCATTTCATAAGCAGTTAGAAGACAGTATTTCTTTTTTATATAATTGCAATGATACAGTACTATCGCCATCAGGGTTGGCCTCTATAGTAATTCCCTTTTTTACATTTTTGAAATCTGGTGATGAGGTTTTAATAAATGATAGTGTTTATAGTCCTACTAGAACTTTTTGTGAGAACATCCTTAAACAATATAATATAAAAATAAAATATTTTCATCCAACAAAAAATATTAATAATTTTCAAAAATTAATTAACAGTAAAACAAAGCTAATTTATTTAGAATCACCAGGAACAGCAACTTTTGATATTATTGATATACCTTTCATTACAAAAATTGCTAAAAAAAAGAAAATACCAACTGTTATGGATAATACTTGGGCTTCACCTTTATTTTGTAATCCAATTAAATTAGGTATTGATATTATTATAGATGCAGGAACTAAATATATAAATGGTCACTCGGATGTATTAATTGGTTTCGTTTCGTCTAATAAAAAATATTCCAAAAAAATAAGATCAACTTCAAAAACTTTAGGCATATGTCCTGGTTCTGAAGAAGTTTATTTAGCAATTAGAGGGTTGCCAACACTTGAAATTCGAATGAGAGAAATTGAAAAAAATGCATTATTAATGGCAAAATATTTATTAGAACATGATCTTGTATCTGATGTTTTCCATCCAGCATTACCGCATACAAAAAATCATAAAATATGGAAAAGAGATTTCTCTGGTAGCACAGGCTTATTCTCATTTATGATGAAAAAGAAATACTCAAAAAATCAAATTGAAAAATTTTTTAATAAACTTAAAATATTCAAATTGGGATACAGTTGGGGTGGATTTGATAGTCTCATTACCTTTCCTCCATTAGATAAAAGAGAGTTTAAAAATAGAAATACTGGAACTTTAATTAGATTATATTGTGGATTGGAAGACATTGATGATCAAATAAAAGATATTAAAAATGCATTAAAAATTTTAAATTAAATGGATTTATATTTTTATATTTTTGCATCATTGGGGGTTTTTGTATTTGGTTTATCTAAAGGCGGTGTTCCAGGACCTATCGCGATGCTTGCAGTGCCAGTTATGTCGTTTGCAATGAGTCCTTTGCAAGCTGCGGGAATATTGTTGCCACTTTTAATAATAATGGATTTTTCAGCAATCTATTTGTATTGGAAAAAATGGATAAACAGTATTTTAAAAATTGTAATCCCAGCATCTATAATTGGTATTTTATTTGGAACTTTAACTTTTGAGTTTACAAACGAAGATCAGATAAGAATAATGGTTGGTGTTATATCAATTATTTTTGTTCTAGTGTCATTTATTCAGAAAAATAATTATTTACTTAAACCAACAAAACTTAAAGGATACTTTTGGTCATCTGTTGCTGGATATACAAGTTTTTTAATTCATGCAGGAAATCCTCCAATTAACTTTTATATGCTTCCTTTAAAGTTAGATAAAATTTCATTTATTGGAACAATGACATTGGCATTTATGGTTATAAATCTTGTCAAATTGGTTCCGTATTATTACGTTGGATTATTAGCACCTTCAAATCTTATGATTTCTCTCTATTTACTTCCACTAGCTTTTATTAGTGTTTTAATTGGTTACTTTGTGCAAAAAAGAATTCCAGAAAAATTATTTTTTAATATTGTTTATATTTTGCTTTTTTTGAGTGGTTGTAAATTAATATACGACGGAATAATTTAAATTACATTGATAGCTAAATTTTTGTTTTATAATCAGCTCTTTTAGTTTTTCTAAGCCCAAAGGGACCAGGAATAAATAATGTCATGGTATTTGTATTTGGTTTTAAATCAACTCTATGTAAATGATCTGCTGATCTAAAACCAATGTAACCTGGTGGCCTCCAAAATTTACCTTTATTAGTAGTTTCCCAATAACCACCTTTTAAAATAATTGTTATATAAGGACAAAGATGATTATGAACTCCTTCACCATGATCATCATCTAACATTTTATGAATTAAAATATTAAATGGAAACCATTTAGGTCTTTTTCTAAATAACAAATAATATCTTTCCATCCATGGTTTGGCCTTATGAAATTCTGGATGCGATGGACCTCTGTCTAATACAATTTTTTTTCTTCCTAATTTTTCAAGTATTTTTAGAATCATATTTTTAATTGAGGATATATCTCAGAAAATAACTTAGCTCCTTTTGAACAATTATCAATCCAATCATTATTTGAATTTTCATTTGCATAATCAGAAATATATTTAAAACATCTAAATTTAATCTTGTGTAATTTACATACTTTAGCAAAAGAGTAAGCTTCCATATCAACAATATCACAATCTATTTCTACTGATGATTGAACAAAACTATCTCCTGAGGCACATATATACCCCTCATTAGAATATGTAATTTTTGATATAGGGTCAAAAGGAGTTTCGCCTAATTTAAAATTCATCAAACCTCTTGCATCCATATCTCTTTGAACAAACTTCGTGCATTCCACTAATCCTGATAAGTTTTGCTTTATTGATCCAGCTGTTCCATAATTAATAATTTCATTAGGTTGAAATTTTGAAATTAATTCCATAATTTTGATTGTTGCATTTATCTTTCCCACACCTGAATAGTGGAAATCTTTAAGATTTGGAGTTTCTTCTTTAAGTGCTGCAATAAAAATTTGTCCCATTAATTTGGGCCGATTTGTTTTATAATTTTTTTTGTAACTTTTGTTAAATCTTTAATCGTAGGTTTTAGTAATTGCAATCTATCATAGGTTTTTGGATTTTTTTTAAGATTTTTTCTCAAAGCCTCCCCAAATGTCATTCTAATTTCAGTTCCAATATTTAGTTTTGCTACTTTTGTTTTTCTTGCTAGTTTTTTTCTTTGCTCTACGGTAATGCCACTACTACCATGAAGAACTAAAGGGATTTTTGTTTTTGCTTCAATTAAATTAATTTTGTTGAAATCAATAGTCGCTTTTTTTGAAGTTTGTAAATGTGTATTACCAACTGAAATTGCCATTGCATCAATATTACTTTTGTTTGCAAAAGATACTGCATCTTCAATATTAGTACCTTCTGAAATTTTACCATTATCATAACCTACAAAACCTATTTCTCCCTCAACAGAAATATTATGTTTGTGAGCTCTTGAAGCAATTTTTTTACTAATTTTTATATTTTCATTTAAAGTTAATTTAGAACCATCAAACATTACAGATGTAAAGCCACTATCAATCCCTTCATAACATTCATCTAAAGTATATCCATGATCAACATGACAACAAATATTAGTTTTTGTTTGACTAGCTAAATATCTAAACATTTTTCCTAAAATAGGAATTGGTGTATGTGCTCTACATGAGGGACCAGCTTGCAAAATAATTGGAATTCCAGTTTCATCAGCGGCTTCAGTAAAAGCTAAGGCATCATCCCAGCCTAGTACAACTAAACCTGCTACAGCATAATTATTTTTATTTGCATCATTTAAAATTTTTTTTAAATTTACAGCTGTCATTTATTTGTATTTAGCAATCATATCCTTAATTCCTGGAATTGTTTCTACTTGATAAGCATGCTCAGGTTGAAAAAATTGGACAAGAGATCTTTGAGACAGTCCTCCAAGAATTGTAAAATAATACATCTCATATCCAGGTGCTACTACACATGGATGATAGCCTGTTCTAATCATAATTGTTGACCCATCGATTATATGTTCAGCTTTACCAACTTTATCATCAACTTGCTGAAACATCTGAAAACCAAATCCATTATTAGGTTTAAATCTGTAATTATATGTTTCATCATGTCTAGTTTCATCAGGTAAACGATCTGTATCATGCTTATGAGGAGGAAACCCCGACCAACCTCCCTGCCCAACAGTATAAAGTTCATTACAAAGCAATCTTCCAACTTTATCATGATGCTTAGCACCTAAAATATGTTTAATTTTTCTATGAGTTTTTGTATCGTCAGAGCCGTACTGTACTAAATCAATTTCATTTGTTCTAACAGCAAATGGTTCAAGAGTTTTATCATACTTTGCGCCAGCAATAAAAATTTCTGAATTATCTACTAAAGATGTAAATTGAGCTTTTGTATTAGACGGAACATAAACACCTTCTGGTTCTCCATCCCACACATCAACTGTTCTAGTGCCTAATGACTCAACTTTTATTCCTTCAATTTCTACATTTATTGTTCCAGTAGCAGGTACTATACATGTTTCATAACCAGGGGTTTGATATTCAAAAGATTGATCTTTATTTAATTTTACTATGTTAAAATAATTTAAAGGAACTCTGCTGTCTTCAATATCTACAATTGGCTTGTTCTTATTATCAAATGGCGGAATATGCATATTATTCTCCTTCATTAATTTTATTATATTTCATAAACTCTAAAATTTCATTTAAATTTGGCATTGCTGGTGCACAACCAACTTTTGTTACTACAATTGCAGCAGCAGCTGAACCTATTTCGATAGATTTTTCTAAATCATTAGCTTTTAAAATTGATCCAATCAATGAACCCATAAAAGCATCGCCGGCTCCAGTTGGTTTTAAAGGTTTAACAGGAAATATTCCTTTTTTAATTTCTTTGTTCATTGCAAAAGTAATAGAACCTTTTTCACCTTTTTTATAAATAATTAAGCTTATATTTTTAGCTAAGAGCTTAGCGTGTTCCAAACCATTATTGTAATTACCAGCTAAAACGCCAAACTCATCATCATTTCCGATTATACCACTACATTTACCTGCTGCTAAACCATAAACTTCTTTTGCTTTAGTTGATGACTCCCAAGTATATGGTCTATAATCAATATCCATAATTACAGGAATATTATTTTTTTTTGCTATATCTAAAGCATATAAAGTAGCACTTCTCGAAGGCTCAGCTGCTAAAGAAGTTCCAGTAATTAATATACAATCAAAATTTTGTATATTAGCATTATCAATATCGTCTTCATTTAAAAATAAATCAGATGCTTTATGTCTATAAATAATTGATTGATGATCTTTAACTGTGGTTTCAACAATAGCAAAAGAAATTCTTGATTCATTTTTTTCAAATTTTACTAATTTGCTTTTAACACCATAATGATTTAGTTGGTTAATAGCTAATCTACCTAAAGCATCATCAGATACTCTCGTCAGTAAACTACAATTACCTCCAAACAAAGTTAATTGAACACCCATATTTGCAGAAGATCCTCCAAGATGAGTAACAAAGGATTTGGCGTTCTCAGTTTTAGTTCCCGGTGGATCAGGATAAATATCAATCCCTGCCCTACCTATAAGTAAAAAATTATTTTTTTGAATTTTCGAAACTAAAAATTCAAACGACATAAAATTATTTATTTTTCATATCTATAAAGTCAGCTTCATATTTAAAAGGATCAATGGAATCTATACACCCTATATTTATTGCTGCTCCATTTGGATCACTTCTTCTGTTATGATGAGTATAGATGCCACAAATTTTACAGAAAAAATGTTCAGCAATCATTGTATTAAATTTGTAAGAAGTTAAATTTTCTTTTCCTTTTAGAATATTTATTGCTTCTTTAGGAACCATACACATTTTAGCATTTTTTCTTATACAAATAGAGCAGTTACACTGTTTTATAATTTCTAAGTCTGTTAAAACTTCTATTTGAACAGCTCCACAATGGCAATTTAAATTATATTTCATTTTTATTTAAGTATATTATAAAGTTTAAATAAATTAAAGTTAATAAATTATGAACGAAAATTTGATTCAAGGTCAAATTATAAGACCTTTTTCACCAGCTATCGGTAAATATAAATTACATGAGGATACAATAAATATAATTAACAATCATATTGATGAAATATTGAAAGATGAAAATAAAATTGATGAATTATACCACGGTAAACAATTAGCTGGAGAAATTAAATATGAAATTAGATTAACAAAAGAATTTCTTGACCGGCATTTAAAAGATATCATTTATAAATTTGTATTCAATTTTGTAAAATCAACATTACAAAAAGAAATTAAGAAATTTGATTTAAAATCTAGTTGGGCTGTTTGTCAATTTGAGAGTGATTATAATCCTATACATTGGCATGATGGTCATCTATCAGGAGTAATTTATACAAAAATGCCAAATGACTTGGGATCATCTTACAAAGATCAAAATAATAACGGCAAAATAGCATTTGTACATGGTGCTACACAACTTTTGGTTTCTTCCGTGTATGATGTCAAGCCTGAGGTTGGAGATTTATTTATATTTCCTAGTTATATGATGCATACAGTGTACCCATTCTTTTCCAATGAAGAGAGAAGATCCGTTTCTTTTAATGCATTTATAGATGATGATGCAGCAAAAATTTAATATTTGGCGCGCCCGAAATGATTCGAACATTTGACCTACCGCTTAGAAGGCGGTTGCTCTATCCACTGAGCTACGGGCGCATAATTTTCATTTATCACAGTCTAAAAAATAAGGAAAGAAATTATACTTAATGTGTCCAAGGCTCTTTTCTATTTGTATCAAAATTTGAAGCATAACTTTTAGGTTTAATTTTTCTGTGCTTTGGTTCTTCAACAAAATATTGATAATTATTTTTTTTTGCCCATTCAATAGCCTGTTCTTTCGTGTCAAAAAAAAGTTTAATCTGAGATTTGGTATCTAATGAGCTATTCCAACCCATTAAAGAATCTTTTACTTTTTCTACTTCAGAAATATATTCCGCTAGCCATAATTTTGTTTTTTTAAAACCTGATTGCATGGAAGTTTTAGAAGGTTTATAAATTTTTATAGTCATTAGATTGCTGTTTCAAAATATTTATCATTATAATCATTATAGTATTTTCCACCAGATCTTATATTTTGACAAAGAACTTGTGTTTCACTTAATAATTTAGTTAAAAAGAAGTTACCAGTTTCAATTTTAGATTTATAAAAACTTTCATCTTGCTTTTCTAATTTTGCTAATGAAATTTCTATATATTGTAACCAAATATAACCTAGAGAAATCAAAGATGATAAATTTAAAAATTCTACTGCATGAGAATTAATCTCATTTTCATCATTTAACGATTTAATATATTCAAAAATACTTTTGTAAGAATCATATGAAGGCATAAATAAATCAACATATTTTTTCATATCTTGATTATTAGAAATTTTGACTTGATAATTATCAATCATAGTAAAAAATTCATTAAATAATGCACCATTATCAGTTTGTAATTTTCTTCCTATCAAATCTAGAGCTTGAATTCCATTCGTTCCTTCATAGATTGTTGTAATTCTAGCATCTCTTACTAATTGCTCCATTCCATGGTCAGTAATAAAACCATGACCGCCATAGATTTGCATAGCTCGATTTGTATTTTCTACAGATTTATCTGAAGCATACGATTTAATAATTGGCGTCATAAGTGCTATAAAATTTTCAGATAATTTCTTTTCTTTATCATCTGAAGAATTTTCAATATTATCAAAGTGATTTCCAGCCAATAAAGTTAAACCTCTAACTGCTTCATTAATCGATTTTATATACAATAAGTTTTTTCTTATTTCAGGATGAACAATTATAGGATCTGCTACTTGATTGCTGGAAGATAATTTTCCTTGTAAACGCTCTTTCGAATAATAAAGTGCTGATTGATAAGCAGTTTCTGATAAACCTAAACCTTGTATGCCTACAAACAAACGAGCTCCATTCATCATTATAAACATCGCTCTCATACCTTTATTAATATCGCCTACTAACCAGCCCCTAGCTTCATTGTAATGCATTACACAGGTTGGGCTAGCATGAATACCCATCTTCTTTTCTATTGATCCACATTCAACTTTATTTCTATCAACAAAATCACCACTTTCATTTGGTAAAAATTTAGGAACCAAGAATAAACTTATACCTTTTATACCAGGGGGCGCATTAGGTGTTCTTGCTAGTACTAAATGAATAATGTTATCACTTAGATCATGCTCTCCACATGTAATAAAAATTTTGGTACCAGTAATGCTATAACTTCCATCATCTAATGGTGTTGCCATTGTTTTACTTAATCCAAGATCTGTTCCACATTGAGGTTCAGTTAAATTCATTGTTCCTGTCCACTTACCACTAGTTAAATTTGGCAAATAAGTATTTTTCAAATCTTCATTAGCACTCTTTTCAATTGCATCGATTGCATTTGCTGTAAGACCTGGATAAAGACCAAATGACATATTAGTAGAGCTTATCATTTCATCTAAAATCATATTCATAATATAAGGTAGGTTTTGACCACCAAATTCTTCTTTTACTTTCAGTCCCTGCCAGCCATTTTCAGAAAAAGTTTTATAAGCTTCTTTAAATCCTTTTGGTGCAGTCACAACTCCATTATTAAAAGAACATCCCTCACTATCTCCACTTTGATTAAGTGGGAGTAAGGTTTCTTCACATAGTTTTGCTGCTTCTTCAATAATAAGCATCAGATCGCTTGTTTCTAAATCTAATTTTTTTAATGTTTCACTTTCCTTAAGATTTAAAAAATCTTCAATTAGAAATTTAAACTCACGTAGCGGTGTTTTATAAATTTGCATGATATTTAATTAATATTTTCTAACACAGTTGCAATACCTTGACCCAAACCAATACATTGTGTCGCTAATCCATATTTTTTATTATTATTTTGCAATAAAGTTGCAACTTTACCTGTAATCCTTGCTCCAGTAGCACCTAAAGGGTGGCCTAATGCTATTGCTCCACCATGAATATTTACTTTATTTATGTCCATATTTAATTCTTTAATACATGCTAAAGATTGGGAAGCAAATGCCTCATTTAGTTCCACAATATCAATATCGGAAATAGATAAATTAGCTCTCTTTAAAGCTTTTTTGGATGCATTAATTGGGCCAAGACCCATTAATTCTGGTGGACAACCAACTACAGCTGTAGATTTAATACGAGCTAAAATATTTAGATTATTTTTTTTTGCATATTCTTCCTCACAAACAATTACTGCCGATGCACCATCTGTTAATGGTGAGGCTGTACCAGCTGTAACTGTGCCATTTTCATCAAAGGCAAGTTTTAACCCATCTAAAATTTCATGTGAGGTGTTAGGTCGAATTCCTCCATCTTTATTGATTATTTGATCATTATTTTTAATAGAAACAATTTCGTTTTCGAATAGGTTTGTTTCTCTAGCTGAATTAGCTTTAGAGTGACTACTAATAGCAAAATCTTGTTGTTCTTTTCGAGAAATATCAAATTTTTTTGCAACATTTTCAGCTGTTATACCCATAGACATATATACATTTGGATTATCTTTACTTAATTGAGGATGAGGATCGTATGTTAAACCATTCATAGGTATAAATGTCATACTTTCTACACCACAACATAAAAAAACGTCTCCAGAGTTAATTGCAATTGCACCTGTTGCATCATGAATAGCTTGCATTGAAGAGCCGCACCATCTGTTAACTGTCATGCCTGCAACATGTTCTGGCATATCTGTCATGAATGAAACAATTTTAGCAATATTATTTCCTTGTGCTCCTTCAGGATATGCACAACCAGTAATAATATCCTCTATGTCATTTTTATTAATTTGAATTTCATTAAGTAATTGATTTATTGTTTGTGATAGAATGTCTTCCGGTCTTATGTTAGCCATTTCACCTTTACGTGCAAAAGTGAAAGGTGACCTTTTATAACCCACAATAACTGCATTTCTCATTTAAAACTCCATTAAAGAATGTATCTCAATTCCTTTCTCAATTAGTTTTTTATCACCACTTAAATCAGGTAAATTTATTATAAAACCTGCACCAACAATATTTTTATTTTCAAATTTTTTAATTAACTCTACTGCTGCAAGTGCGGTTCCACCTGTTGCTAAAAGATCATCAATAATAAGTAAATCTTTATGACTATCTAAAGCATCCGTATGAATATGCATTTCAGTTGATCCATATTCTAAGTCGTATGAGGTTTTGAAAGTATCAAATGGAAGTTTATGAGGCTTTCTCAAAGGAACAAATGCTGCATTTAAAAAATAAGCTATTGCACCTGCCATAATAAATCCACGTGATTCTATGCTTAAAACTGCATCTATTTTTTTATTTTGCCATGGTTTTAACATGTCATCAATGACTTGTTTAAAATGTCCTGCATTTTGCAACAATGTTGTAATATCTCTGAATTGAATTCCTTCAACAGGATAATCAGCAATTGTTCGAACGTATTCTTTCATTAGTTTTTTTCAATGTCTTTTATATCAAATAAAGTAACAGGTGCAAAATTTGAAGAACAATCGTATGTTTTAGTATAAGGGAATTTTAAAAATGATTTTGAGATTTGATTGCTAACATCTAATTTCTTTTCAAAGTGATTTATCAATAATTTATTTGGGTTTGCATGAGGTGCAAGATTACGAATATATTTAATTGTATTTTCGATATTAGTTTTGTTTTCTCTACATAGTAAATAAGTAGCTGTTGCCATTGATCTTGAGACACCACACCAACAATGAATAACAATATCTTCATCATAAGTATAAGTAGAAGTAAAATTAGCTATTGAATTTACATGCTCTTCAGCAGGTAGAATTTGTGGTATTTCATCAGTATTCAATCGAAATATTTTATTATTGCTACTAATTTCAATAATATCGTCAAATCCTAGCTTTAAATGATTTTGTACACCCCTGGGTGTTTCTGGTGCATATCCTGGATCAATTACTGATACAAGATATTTGGGCTGTATGCTTTCACACACATGAGGTAAATCATTAAGAGAACAAACAATTATCATAAAAAAAGGGTGGTATAAACCACCCTTAATAAAAGTAAAATAATTAAACTACTCTGCAGTTGCATCAGCTAATATTGCATTAGCATCTTCATTTAATTGATTTAATGTTGAAATGATATCATCACCATTAATGATTGCTGCATAAGCTTTTTCAACCTCACCTCTAACTGAATAATAGCCAGGCACAGATGGCTCACCTTTTCCGTATTGAACCATTGTTAATGATTTATCATATTGAGGTAATTCAGCTCTTTTTTCAGCAATTAATGGATGATCTGCAGAAGAAGTTCTAACAAAACCATATCCACTTTCAGTTGACCAAACTGCTGAGTTCTCAGTATTAGAAATATATTTCATCCACTGATATGCCGCTACCATTCTATCAGCATCGCCTGAATTTCCCATAATTAAACCACCGCCATATAAGTTAAGCACTGGTTCACTTGTGGTGTATGATAATGGAGCTACATCCCAATTACCATTGTAACCCTCTTCAATGGCTTTCTGGAAATAAGTGATACCAGAAGTAGATCCTGCAGCAAATAAAACAGAACCTTGTCCTAAGTATTGCTGGTCAGTGTATTTACCTCTTGCAACTATTGCGCATCCTTTCTTAGCCATTCCTTGAATGAATTCCATAGCTTCAATGGCTTTAGGTCCATTGTAAATATACTGACCATTATCATAGTCAAATACATCTCCTCCATGCGCAAATACCCATGCTGCAAAGTTACTTGCATCAGTATCTATTTCATATCCATAACTTGGAACGTCTTCACCCATCTTACCACTGTAATCTTTATTGGTCGCAGCACATGCTGCTTCCGCAAAATCAGCAGGAGTTTTAGGAGCGTCTAAACCTAGTTCCTTTAACCAATCTGCATTGTAGTAAAGAATCTCTATTGATTTTCCAACTTCATGTAAAAGTTTTGGATTTCCATCAAAATATGGTGAGAAGCCAACAGTCCAGTTTGCACCCCAATCTGCTATATCATCTTGTGAAACACCCCATTTTTTACTATTTGCTAAAATATTTTGATCAATTGAAGCGCCAATTAAGTACATATCTGCAGCAGCGTTACCATAACCTCTTGCAACATCTGCTATATCTTTTGTTCCAGCAGCAGACATCATAGCGGATTGAACTTTCCCATAATGTCCTTTGTGAACAACATTAACTTTTATTCCTGTTTCAGCTTCAAATCTTTCAGCTCTTGCCATCATTGCATCTAATCTTTCATCTGAATATTGAACCCAGAATTCGACAGTTTGACCTGAAGGATCTGCATTTTCAATATCTTGTGCAGTAATTGCGAATGATTGCGAGGAGATAAAAAACAAAGAAGCTAAGAAGAAATTTAAAATATATTTATAAAATTTCATAATCACCCCGTAAAAATATTAATTAATATAGAGGTAAAATTAAAGTTTTGTTACAAAAAATTTACTGATTTATTCTTTTAATCCAAAGTTTGATATACTTTCTATGAATAACTTCTGAGTAAAAAAGTATAATACTAAAATTGGGAAAATTGCAATTAAGCAAGCAGCCATCAATAAATTAAAATTAGGTCCCACTTCTCTCACAAAACTATAGATAGAAACTGTTACAGGATACCAATCATCTCTAGTTAATATAAGTAAAGGCCAAGCAAAACTATTCCACGCTATAATAAAAGTAAATAAAGAGACTGTCACAATAATAGGTTTACTCATTGGGATTACTACCTTGAGTAAAAAATTTAAATGAGAAGATCCATCTAGTCTTGCAGCATCCCATAATTCATTTGGTATCTTTTTAAAATATTGTCTTAATAAGAAAATTACAAAAATATTTCCCATAAATGGAACTGTTAAACCTTGAAGACTATTCATCCAAGAAGGTCCAAATGGCAATGGAATAATTTCCCCTCTAATAATTAATAAATGAGGTAATAATGTAATGATTTCTGGAATCATCAATGAAAGTAACAACATGTAGAATATGATATTTTTAAATGGGAATTCTATTTTAGCGAAAGAGTATGCTGCTGGAATACTAGTAAATAAAACACCAATGACAATTATTGAACTTATTATTAAACTATTAAATGTATAACGTTGGAATCTATTAGATGTCCAAACTTCATAATAATTTTCAAACATCAATTTTTTTGGAAATAAATATTGATTTGACGCTTCTCCAGCTGTCATCAATGATGTTGATATCATGTAAAAAAATGGGTAAATTGAAATAATAAAAACTATTAATAAAATTAAATAAGGTATCCTTGTTTCAGCATTAATAATTCTAGTCATAACTTAACCTTTTTCTAAAAATTACATATTGCGATATTGCTAAAATATTTAGAAGTATAAATAAAATTACTCCTTCAGCTGCAGCATAACCATATTTCACCCTACCCCAAAAATGATCAAAAATTTCTATTGTCACAACATCCATTGTATCTCCAGCTGAAGAAGTTTGCATAACAAAAATACTATTGAAAGCTTGAAAGGTATTTATAAAACCAGTCAACATTAGAAAAAATATAATAGGCATTAGTAGTGGTATGGTAATTTTAATAAATGTTTGCCAACGACTAGCCCCCTCTGCTTTTGCAGCTTCATATAAATCAGAGGGTATAATTGACAAACCCGCAAGTAAAATTATTGCATAGTAGCCAGTATAAGACCATATTCCATATATGATTGATGACATTAGAGCTAAACTTGGTCCAGCTAATAGACCTTCTATTTTGATACCAAATAAAACTTCGGTAATAGGTCTTTTATCAAATAACCACATTTGAGGCTCAAAACCAAATATTCCTATTAGCTGATTTAAAAAAGAATTTTCAGCTTTACCAAATATTAAAAAAAATACTGCAGCACCCATTACTGCTGGAGTAATGTAAGGAAATAGTAAAATCATTTGAAAGAATTGTTTACCAGCTAGTTTTTGGTACAAAGCAAATGCTATTACTAATCCTAATCCAACCTCAAAAATTATAGTGAAAAATGAATAATAAAAAGTATAAATAAGAGAGTAAAGATAGTCTTCATCACCGGTTAAAAGCATTTTTTCCCAGTTGATATTAATTAATATTATTCCAATAATTAATATTGCTATAGATAAAAATGCTAAATAGATTTTATTTTTTACTTTATTTTTAAATTCACTCCACAGTCCATAACTCAATATCAATAATAATAATCCTAAAACAAATAACCAAAAAGCTGGTATGTCTCCAAGTATTCTTTGGTAATTCTCAAATCCTAAAAATCTCCCTTTAAAAACTTTCCACTTGTGTACACTCATGTACATTCCAAAAAAAACAGGAAAAATTCCAAATAGACTGATTATTAAAACAGCAGGAAGAATTAATATATATCCTGTAAGTTTTTCTGAATGATTTAATAAGAATTTATTCATTAATTTTTATAAGATCACCATTGTTTATTTTACCATCATTTAGAGGATCTAAATATATTCCTAAATTTATATGGTTGTATATTTTTTTAAGGCTTAAAGGAATATTAAGATTTATATCAGAAGTTTTGGGTTTAATATTAGTTGCTGAACATCTGGGAATTTCTTTAATAACTTTAAATTTTAAATTATTAATTGATAAAACTTTACCTACTAGCTTCCTTTCATCCCATTTATCTAAATCCTCTACATATATATTTCCTCTAAAACGCTCATGTTCAATTTGATGATTAGATAGTTTTTCAAAGTCTTTAATACTGTTTAAATTTATTAATGATATTGATTTATTGGGCATTGTATCAAAAAAAGGATTCATATTATCTTTTAACAAATTGATATTATTAATATTTGGTAAAATATCCTCAAGTTTACTACATAAGATTTTTATTTCATGTTGATTGTCAATATTTGTCTTTAAAATTATATTATTTTCAAATTCTAGTATTAAAAAATTATTTTCTAATAAAAAATTATATTCATTTAATTCAGGGTATTTTTTTAATGATAAGAATTTATAAATTTCTCTTTTTAAAGGGTCATTTTTTATTAATTCTATATCTTCAAAATTAAGATTATTAGTGAAAGCAAATATTCGATCATTTTTAATACCAATATTTTTAATTATTTCCAAAGTATTAACATTATTGAAAGAAAGAGATTTTACAGGTGAAAAATATAGGTTTTTAATTTTCACTTATTATTAGCATTTAAGTTTTTTTTAAAAAATATTGATCTAAAAATGAATCTAACCAATTTGATATATTTTTATTATATTTATAACGATAATAAAGTTGAACAAATATATTTTGAGCACCTTTAACAAATAATTTTTTTGGATTTTTTAATAACACTAAATACAGCCATCTAATATGAAGTTTAAAATTTACTTCTGGATGAAATTGGAGAGCATAACAATTTTGATATTTAAAAGCTTGATTATTAAAAATGTCACCCCTTGCTAGTAACTCACAGCCTGTAGGAAGAGAAAATCCTTCAGAATGGAATTGAAAGAAAATCTTTTGAGAATTAAAAAGATTTTTTGCATTTTCAGTTGGTTCAATTTTATAAAAACCAATTTCTGAAAGCCCGTCTTTATTAGTTGTTATTTCTGAACCTAAACATTTAGCTAATAATTGTGCACCAAAACAAATTCCAAGATAAGGAATGTCAGTTTTTATAACCCTATTTATCCATTCTAATTCTTTACTTATATAATCATCTTCATCGTTTATGCTTCCTGGTGCGCCAAATACTACTATAGCTGAATATTGATTAATATTTGAAGGAAGTTCTTCGCCCAAGGGCGGTCTACATATTTCAGCAACATACCCCCTATCTCTAAATTTATTTCCTACATCTCCTGGAACCGAAGTTTTTTGATGTAATACAAACAAGACCTTATTCATACTAAATTATTAATAATAAATATTTTATTAATATGAAAATATTATTTCATAAAAATTATAACTATTTTGTATATTAATCTAGGTAGATACTTATGTGACAAAATAATCAATATCTAAAATCTTTATGTAAAACATAAGAGTAAAATAACCAAAATTCATCATTACTACAAAACTAATAAGCATATTGATCGATTTAGGTAGTGAATTTCCTAAAAAATCATCCCAAAAAACCTTTTCTAAATATAAAGCTAATTCAAAGAAGATAAGCGTAATAATAGCTGCATTAAAAATTATTAATGAAGTAATTCCTATTAAACTGGTTAGATAATTAACACTTGTGAGTAATATAAATGAAGTAATGTATATTAAGGTATTTATCAAAATTTTTTTATTTTTTGAAAAATTTTTAAAAAAAATTAAATATTTAGTATTTAAAAATAATAATATTAATATTGAAGAAAAAAAAGAAATGATTAGAATTTTAGTAATTTGATATTCCATATTAAACTTAAATTTATTCTGGAAGTCCAGCTTTCTTTAAACCTTCTAGAAGAATATCTTTTATCATATCTACAGCTACTTTTTCATAATCTGCAAGTTTCTTAATTTCTGGTCTTTGCTTTTGAAATTTTTTTAAGAATTCCTTTGAATCATCGATTTGATCATTCAACGCAAGTACTGCAGATTTCCAACCATCTAGTCTAGAATGAGGCATTCGATCATAAGTGTCGTTTATCCAAAAAAGTGCATTTTCCCAATCTTTTAAACCAATATATATCCAGGTCAAAATTACCCCAGAGTTATTTTTTCTATAAGGATCTATTTCAATTGCTTTATTAATTAATTTTAATGCTTCATCAAATTTTTTGAATTGCGCTAGAGAAAAACCATAATTGAATATTGCGTTGGGATGATTGGGATTTAAATCAAAAGTTTTTTTCATAATTTCATGACTTTTGTTAATATTATTGGTTATTCTATAATAGTGACCTAGAGCATCTAAAGCTAATGGATTTTCAGGATCTAAAGAAACAGCTTTTTCTGAAAGAGTAAGATATAATTTTTCATTTTCATTTCTTTCTTCTGTTTTTTTTGGATCATAAATTTCCAAAGTTAAACAACCACAATATAAAACATATGCATCACAAAAATTAGCATCTAAATCTATTGCTTTTTTGCAATGCTTCATAACTTTATCTCTAATTTCAGAAGTATTTGGATTATTATTTATTATATTTAAACCTTGCATATATTCATCCCATGCACTTATATTTTTTTTTGGTTTATTTTTTATTTTACTAATTTCTTGATCTTTTAAAGCTGGAGAAATTAAACTTGCTACATCCAAAGAAACTTCATCTTGAACTTCAAAAATATCTTCTAATGAACGATCCCATCTTTTAGACCAGATTTGTTTATCATCAGCTGCAAAAATTAATTGAGCTGAGATTCTAACTTTATTACCTCCTTTTCTAACACTTCCTTCAACCAAATAATCAGCACCAAGTGAATTAGCTACTTGTTTAGTATTTTCCGTAGTTCCTTTAAAACTAAAACTTGAATTCCTTGAAACTACTGGAAATGTTTTCCATTTAGATAAATTTGAAATTATATCTTCAGTGATACCATCGGCAAAATACTCTTGTTCTTCATCATTACTCATATTTTTAAATGGCAAAACTGCAATAGTAGGTGGTTTTATTACATCTTCCATGCTGTTAATGTATTCGTCATTAATGCCTTTATCATACTCTTCTATCTTTAATGAATATGCGTTTAAATCAGTATTTTTTACTTTTTGATGACCAAGTTCATTAAATATTAAATCAGTTTTTTGTGCTACTAAATCATATATAGTTTTTGATAAACATACACCACCAGGAGTAGCAAGAGCTTCTAATCTTGAAGCTACATTCACACCCTCTCCATATAAGTTTGTGCCTTCTACTATAACATCGCCCATATTAAGGCCTATTCTAAATTCCATTTTTTTATCTTCATCTATATTTTTATTTCTTTCTTTTATTAATTTTTGAAATTCAGAAGCACAAATTACTGAAGATACTGCACTTTGAAATTCAGCTAAGATTGAATCTCCAGCTGTATTGAAAATTTTTCCACCATGTTCTTTGAATAAATTTTCTAAGATTGATTTACAAGAATTTAAGTTTTGAATTGTACTATTTTCATCCTTTTCCATTAGAGTGCTATAATTAACAACATCTGTAACAAAAATAGCTGCAATCTTTCTTATTACTTTTTTATCATTCATCTAATTAAATATATATTTTGATTGTATTTATAGTATATCTAAATTTATATATAATAAATAATATCAAATAAAAAATTTACAAAATGAAATTTGATAACGAAACAAGTATTATTCAGCAAAAAATAGCTAATGGTTATGCTGGAGTTTCACGAAGACTAGCTATTGTAAATGCCTTAAATTTAGAAACTAATGAAACTGTTATTGATATTGGTTGTGGCGGTGGTCATTTAGTCGAAGAAATATCATTATCTGTAGGAGAACAAGGCAAAGTAATAGGAATTGATCCAAGTCAAGATCAGTTAGATGTCGCAAGCGATAAATGTAAAGATCAAAATAATGTGGAACTTATTTGTACTACAGCCGATGATATCAATATAGAAGATGCTTCATGTGATAAAATTACAGCTACTCAAACATTAGAATATATAGAAGATATAGATACATCCTTAAAGGAGATAAAAAGAATTTCTAAAACTAATTCTAAATTTGTTAATGTCTCAATTCTCTGGGACTATTTTAGATTTTATGGACCAGAAAAAGAAATTAATGATCTTATTCATGAGGCATTTAGAGCACATTGTTTTCATCAAATGCTTCCACTCGATTTAAATGGTAAATTAAAAAAACTTGGATATAAAAATATAAGCTCTCAAAATTTATCGTATTTAATTACAAATAGAAATAATAATTCACCAGCAATTTTTTATGAAACTATGTTAAGTAAGTTTGCTTTAAGCCAAGGTGTTTCAGAAGACAAAGTAGATGATTGGAAAAAACAATTAAATAAATCTGAAAAAGTAGGTAATTTCGGATTTACAAGTTTTCCAGTATTAACTGCGGCATATTTAGGTTAATTTAAAAAATGAAATTAAAAGTTTATTTATCTGGTGAAATTCATACTAATTGGCGAGATGAGATTATAGATAAATGTAAATCTAAGAATTTAGAAATAGAATTTTCAAGCCCGACTACTAATCATGAATTATCAGATGATGTTGGTGTAAAAATACTTGGTGAAGAAGAAAAAAAATTTTGGCACGATAACAAAGGAGCTAAAATAAATGCTATACGAACTAGAAATTCGATTGAAAAAGCAGATATAGTTGTAGTACGTTTTGGTGAGAAATATAAACAATGGAATGCTGCTTTTGATGCAGGTTATGCATCAGCCTTGAATAAATCTCTCATAATAATGCATAACGATGAACATCAGCATGCTTTAAAAGAAGTAGATGCAGCAGCACTTGCTGTTACAAAAAACGTTGATGAGATTGTAAATATTTTACAGTATTCTGTTGAAGGATCATTAGAGTTTTAATTATTTACCAAAAATTCCTAATTTAACACCGTAGTCAACAGCAATTCCATAATCAGGATCATCATCACTATCAACTATCAATTGACCTGTTTTTCTTAAAAGGCTGTGACAGTCCTTTGTAAGATGTCTTAACTTTACTTGTTTTCCTAATTTGGAATATTTTTCTGCAATATCCTCGATTGCTTTTAAAGCAGATTGATCAATAACTTTTGAATTTGCAAAATCTATTATTACTAAATTAGGATCTTCGGAAGGTTTAAAAATATCTAAAAAACTATTAGTGGAACTAAAAAAAAGTGGTCCTTCAATTTCATATACCTTAGCACCCTTTTCTGTTCTTGATTGTCTCTCAATTGCTCTAATTCTTGAAGCAGATTTCCACGCAAATACTAGTGCGTTAATAATAACACCAGCAACTACAGCAACTGCTAAATCTTCTAATACAGTTATTAAAGTAACTAAAACAATTACCAATGCATCCGAACGAGGAACTACAAATAATAATTTTAGTGAATTCCAAGCAAATGTTCCGATTACGACCATAAACATAACCCCTACTAATGATGCAATAGGAATAAGTTCAATTAAATTTGAAGTATAAAGAATGAAAATTAGTAAAAAAATTGCTGCTGATATGCCAGCAATTCTTGTTCTACCTCCAGATTTTACATTTATCATTGATTGACCAATCATAGCGCAACCACCCATACCACCAAAAAAGCCTGTGATACCATTAGCAACACCTTGCGCTAAACATTCTTGCCTTGTCCCACCCTTTTTGTTTGTTATTTCTCCTACTAGATTAAGAGTTAGGAGACTTTCAATTAATCCAATCGCTGCCAAAATAATTGCATAAGGAAAAATAATGAAAAAAGTATCTAAATTAAGTGGGACTGTTGGAATAGAAAAATTGGGAAGCCCTCCTGCTACACTTGCTAAATCCCCTACTCTTGGAACAGGTAAATCTAAAAGTAAAACTAGAAAAGTAACAAGAAGAATTGCAGCTAATGTAGATGGTATAAATTTAGTAACCCTTGGTAAGTACCATATGATTAACATGGTTAAGAAAACTAATACTAAAGAATATGTAAGCAATTCCCCTGACATCCATGTAAATGTTCCATCAAAGTTATATATTTGAAATTGATGTAATTGTGATAAACCAATTACTATAGCTAAACCGTTTACAAAACCTAGCATTACAGGTTGAGGAACCATTCTCATAAATTTTCCTAATTTAAAAATTCCTGCAAGAAATTGTAAAATTCCCATCAGTATTACAGTGGCAAATAAGTATTGAACTCCATGTTCCGATACTAATGAAACCATAACAACAGCCAATGCTCCTGTTGCTCCCGAAATCATTCCAGGTCTCCCACCAAAAATTGCAGTTACTAATCCTACAATAAAAGCTGCGTACAATCCTGAAAGAGGTGCTACACCTGCTACAAAAGCGAATGCTATTGCTTCTGGAACTAGGGCGATTGCAACTGTTAATCCAGATAGAATTTCGATTTTAAATAGTGAAAAGGAAGCTCTGCCCTCTGGAATATATTCATCTTTGTTTAACCCAAGAGAATTTGCAAATTGATTAACTGTTGATTTTATCATTAAGGTCTATTTAATTTAAATAGGTAAATTAAGTTATAAGTAAACAAAATCTACCAAACAGATTTGTATATATTAAAGGCGTCAGATTCTTCAATTTTACGCGGATTATTAACTAATAATCTAGTTTGTTTCATTGCTTCACTAGCCATCAATTGGCAAGCTTCCTCAGGAATTTCTAGATCTCTTAACCTATAAGGTAATTTAAGTTCCTTAGACAAACTTTCTAAACTATCTATAAAATTATTACACACAATCTCATCACTTTTGCTATTATCTAAATCTTTAAATACAAATGGTGCAAGATTAGCGTAATTTTTTTTTGTTTCTTTGTTTATGGAATTGAATTTCATAACACTTGGAAGAACTAAAGAATTTGAAAGTCCATGAGATATATTAAATAGACCTCCTATAGGATATGCCAATGCATGTACTGCTGCTACTGGTGAATTTGCAAAAGCTTTACCTGCTAACATTGATCCAAATAGCATATTTGATCTGGCATTTATATTATATCCCTCAAATACAGCAGTTTTAATTGATGATCCGATAAACTTAAGTGCTTCTATAGATAACATTTTTGAAATAGGATTATTGTTAGGATTTATAGAAGTGTAAGCTTCGATTGCATGAACCATAGCATCTATTCCAGTTGATGCAGTTATATTTGGAGGTAGATTAATAGTTAATAATGGATCTAAAATAGCAAGATCAGGTAAAATAAGTTTTGAAGAAACACCTTTTTTTTCTTTGTCATCCATCGTAATTATTGAAATTGGTGTAACTTCTGAACCAGTTCCTGCTGTTGTAGGAATTAGTACAAGTGGTATTCTTGGACCTTTTGCATTATTAACCCCCCATATTGTATCGATATCCTGATTAGACCCAAGAAGTAAAGATATAAGTTTTGCAACATCCATAGATGAACCGCCTCCAAAACCTAAAACTCCAGTTGATTTAAAATCTTTTGCTTCTTCAAATGCTTTTAATAAAGTAGATTTTGAAGGATCAGATTCAACTTTATTAAATATATTTATATTGGAGTATGATTGAAGTTTTTTAATTGTTTTATCGTACAATCCTAATTCTGTTAATCCTTCATCAGTTATTACAAAAATATTTTTTCCTAACAAATTTAGAATTTGATCACTTGATTTAACTGCTGTTTCATTACCAAAAATCAAGCTAGCTGTTGAATGAAAGTTAAACATTTATCTATGGTCGGGGAGAAAGGATTCGAACCTTCGACCCCCTGGTCCCAAACCAGGTGCGCTACCAGGCTGCGCTACTCCCCGAAAAAATTTGTTATATTCATAAATAACCTAAAAACAATCTTTTATGTTTGTTTTCTAAAATAATATTTATTATAATTAATTTAGGGGTGCTTAAATGCTGAGATTTATACCCTTTTAACCTGATCTGGATAATGCCAGCGGAGGAAACATGAAAACAATACTAATTTTTTTAACTACCTTATTTATTTCTTTCTCAATCTATGCAGAGAAACTAACCATTTATACATACGACTCTTTTGTATCAGAATGGGGTCCAGGACCCATAATTGAAAAAATATTTGAAGAAAAACATAATGCGGATGTAGAATTTGTTGCTGTAGACAGTGCAGCAACATTATTGAATAAAGTTATTTTAGAAGGTGATACTTCCAAGGCAGATATAGTTTTAGGCCTTGATATGAATTTATTTGATTTAGCCGAACAATCTGAGCTTTTTACAACTCATAATATCAATGACATAAACAACTTAATTAATTTACCATTAAAATGGGAAAGTAATAAATTTGTTCCATATAATTATGGATACTTTTCTTTTGTGTATAATGAAGCAAATTTAGCAATACCTCCAAAATCCATGGATGAATTAATTAATTCTACAAATGCTAGAATTGTAATTCAAGACCCGAGAACATCTACTCCTGGTTTAGGATTATTAACTTGGATGAAAGCATTATATGGAGATAAAGCTGGAGATGAATGGAAAAAATTGAATAAAAAAATTATTTCAGTTACCAAAGGATGGACAGATGCATATTATAATTTTTTTATGGCAGGAGAAGCTGACATGGTATTAAGTTATACTACATCTCCAGCCGCACATATAATGTTTGAAGAAAGGTATGATATTCTTGCTACAACTTTTGAAGAGGGAAATTATATAACAATTGAATTTGCAGGCATTTTAAATAATTCACAAAATAAAGATTTAGCAAATAAATTTCTTAACTTTATGTTATCAGAAGAATTTCAATCAGTAATACCATCAACAAATATTATGTATCCAATTACAAATATAAAAGATTTACCTGAGGCGTTTGATCAACTAGATGTTCCTAACTTTATTCAAATGGATCCAAAAGAAATTAATAAGAATAAAGAAAAATGGATTGATGAGTGGCTTAATGCTTCATAAAAAAATTGTATTATAAATATAATTATTCGGTATTATTTTTTTTTGGATTAATAATCCTATTGCCTTTCATAGGTATTTTTTCAAAAATTAACTTTGATTTAGACGTAATTTATAATTTTTTTCAAAATTCTTATACACATCGTCTAATTTATTTCTCACTATATCAAGCTTTTCTTTCAGCGCTATTAAGTTGTTTTTTAGCTATTCCATTCGCATTAGCATTAAATAGAAATAAGAATTTAAAAATTATTAAATTTATCATTTCTCTTTGTGGTTTTTGCTTCGTAATACCGACAATCTTAATAGTGTTCGCAGTGATTAAGCTATTTGGAAATAATGGTTTTTATAACTCCTATTTTAATTTGTACGAGAATTTATCAATAGAGACAATTTTTGGAATAAAAGGAATTTTAATTGCCCATATACTTCTCAATACACCATTTGCTACCCGATTATTTTTTCAATCCTTAAATAGTATTCCTTTAAAATATTATGAAATATCTAGCTCTCTAAACATTACTTTTTTTGGAAATCTTCTTAAATTAGAAATACCTTATATAAGACAAAATTTTTTTACTGTGTTCTCAATAATATTCTCTCTTTGTTTTTTAAGTTTTGCAATAGTAATGGCATTAGGTGGTGGGCCTATGTATTCAACAATTGAGGTGGCAATTTATCAATATGCACTTTTTGAACTAAATTTTAATAAAGCGATTTTACTCAGTTTTTTACAAATTTTTATCTGTTTGTTTTTTTTATTTGTTGGTTTTTACAAATTAAAAGGTTCAAATTTTTTTGAAATAGATCAAATTAATTTTATTCATCCTCATAAAGAATACAAAACTATAAAAATTATAGATTTTTTAATAATTGTATTTTTTTCGATTTTTCTTTTTTCTCCAATACTTTCTGTAATTTATCATTTTATAAATAATGGTTTTTATTTATCTTTAATTAATGAAAAATTCTTAGAATCTTTTTTTAATTCTTTTATTATTTCAATTACTACAGGAATAATTGTTAGTATATCTGGATTTATAATTTCATCTATACTTGTAATAAATTATAAAAATATGATTTTTCAGCAATCAATTTTTTTAATAAGCTCTTCAATAATAATTATTTCTCCAATTATATTTAGTCTTGGTTATTTTATTGTATTAGGTGAATTAAGATATCTGCAATTTTTTAGATATTTTGTGATAGTTTTGATAAATTGTCTTTTCTTATTACCCTTTTCTATATTAATAATTTTTAATAATCTGAAAAATATATTTTTAAATTTTGAAAATTTTCAGCAAACTTTCAGAATAAGCATAAGAAATTATTTTATTATCTTGCTCCCAATGATTAAGAAAAATATTATTTTTGTTTTTGCATTTTCGACGGTTATTACTTTTGGTGATTTTACAGTAATATCATTTTTTAAAGATCAAAACTTTGATACCTTGCCATCTTACTTATATAAATTGATTAGTGTTTATAAATTTAACGAAGCTTCTTTTGTTGCTGGTGTGATTTTAATACTAAGTATGATTATTTTTCTATTAATTGATAATTTAAATTACCAAGGCAAGTCAGCCATTAAAACGTGAAGATAAATACTTGCTACATAACCGATAAATATAACTGGAGTCCATTTTAAATGTCCAAAAAATGTATAATATCCTCTAGCTTGTCCCATAAGTGCTACGCCTGCAGCTGAACCAATTGACAATAGGCTACCACCCACTCCTGTTGTTAATGTAACCAGTAACCACTGATCAATTGACATTTCCGGTCTCATAGTAATTACAGCAAACATCACTGGTATATTATCTACGATAGCTGAAAGAACACCTACTATAGAATTTGCCATTGTTGGGCCAAGACCAATATATAAGAATTCTGAAACGACAGTTAAGTAGCCTATAAATCCTAAACCACCTACGCTTAAAATAACTCCAAAGAAAAATAATAAAGTGTCCCATTCAGCTCTTGAAACTTTTCTAAAGAAATCAAATTTTTCGTCTTCAACAGATGGATCATGTGTAATTTGTAAATAAAAAGAATATAATCCAAGAAGACCAAGACCAAACATCATGCCAAGCATTGGAGGCAAGTGAAGAATATTATGAAAGTTTACAGCACTAAAAATTGTAAGCAAACCTAAAAAGATAATTACTCGTCCGCCTCTTTTCATATATTCTCTATCAGAACTAATTTGTGGTTTTTCATTTGGAATAAAGAAATACATAACTGCTGCAGGAATTATGTAATTAACTACAGAAGGAAAAAATATTTTAAAAAATGTAAAAAATTCGACAATACCAGCCTGCCAAACCATTAAGGTAGTTATATCTCCAAATGGACTAAAAGCACCACCTGCATTTGCTGCAACAACTATATTAATACAACCAATCGATATAAATTTAGTATTACCTTTACCACAGGCCATTACTACAGAGCACATGACTAGTGCAGTTGTTAAGTTATCAGCTATAGGAGATAGGAAAAAAGTAATTATACCTGTGAAAATAAATAATTGTCTAAAGCTAAATCCCCTTGATGTTAATTGGTATCTGACTACATCAAAAACTTTTCTTTCTTCTAAAGCATTGATGTAAGTCATAGCAACGAGAAGAAATAGGAAAAGTTCTGCAAATTCTAAGATATTATGCTCTAAAGCATACTCAATTTCTTTGGCATATTGCTTATCAGAAGAAAAATGGAAAGCTATAATGCCCCATATTACAGCAGCTGAAATAATAACTGGTTTAGATTTTCTTAAATGGCTAAATTCTTCAGCCATTACAACAGCATATGCAAGAACAAATACAATAAGGCTTAAAATGCCTACATATGATGTTGTTAGATCTATTTCCATAATTTTAAATTAAAGCCAATTACGTCTTTTTCAATCCCGAAATCATATAGATTATTGTGTATTGCTTCGTCAATAAAAACACTCTTTTTTATTACTTTTGCTTTATCATAAAGCTTAATACTGTGTTCATGTGGTACAATTTCATCCTTTTTTCCACTAATGATAAGTAATGGCGAGGTTATTTTATCAATTTTACTGAAGTTATCGAATTTATCTTTAACTAAATATTTTGTTGGAAATATTTTATATCTTTTTTTTGCAATATCATTGATAGATGTAAATGGCGCTTCTAAAACAATAGATAAAAATTCGTACTTTGTGCCCATTTCTACTGCAGCACCAGATCCGAGTGATTCTCCATAAATCACTAATTCTTTGAATTTAAATTCAGTATTATTTTTAATCCATTTTAATACCGCTTCTGCATCTTTATATAAATTTTTTTCTGTTGGATTTCCTTCGTTACCTCCAAAACCTCTCCAGGAAACTAAAAGCACGCTCCAATTTTTTTCGATATACCTCTGGATTCTGTAGGCTCTATCCCCGATATGAAAAGAATTACCATGAAAATAAACTAGAAAAGGGAGTGATTTATTTCCTTTATGATACCATGATAACAGCTTTAAGTTATCCTCAGTTTTAATATAAACTTCTTCTGTATTATCCAAGTTATAATCCTTTGGTGCGCCTGGATGACCGGATTTATTAAAAACAATCCTTCTTTGAAAGATATACAGGAGAAAACCTAAAAAAAAATATAGAAAAATTGCAGAAAAAATGTAATTCATTAGTTATTATAATATTATGAGAACAGAAAACAAAGTAATTGATCCTCTAAGTCCATATAGCCGTGCACTGAAAAAAATAGAGGAAAGTGGTATTAGACCTACAAAACAAAGAAGAATTTTAGCTAAGTTAATTTTTGAAAAAGGTGACAGGCATATATCTGCTGAAAATCTTTTTGATGAAGTAAAAAAAGAAGATAGAAAAATTTCTATGGCTACTATTTACAACACCTTAAAACAATTTACCACGTTAGGATTAATCAGAGAAATAGTTGTTGATCAAAATAAATCACTCTATTGTAA
>CACIQI010000007.1 GCA_902588745.1 uncultured Alphaproteobacteria bacterium
TATACTTCACGAGGGTTTAATTAGTCTAATAAACGACGAATTATTGGAAAAAAATTATGATGATATTGCCGATGATTGTAATTCATCAATGCAAACAAAAAAAGAGTTTTGCGATAATAAAACACAAGGAGGTTGGTTAGGTTTTACAGACAAATATTGGATGTCTGCTTTAATTCCTGATGCTGACCAATCCATTAACGTCAATTATAGGTATGGTAATAATGGACGTGATAGCTATAGGGCAGGTTATGTTGGACAGATATATAAAATTAACTCGGGTGAAAATATATCTTACGGTGGAAAATTATTTGTGGGTGCAAAAAAATTAAATGTCTTAAGTGCTTATGACGAAAATCTCTCTATACCAAGATTTACTGATGCAATTGACTGGGGCTGGTTTAGTTTTTTAACTAAACCTGTTTCATATGCCATTAATTGGTTTTTTGGTTATGCAGGTAATTTTGGTCTAGCAATAATTGCCTTTACCATTTTAATGCGTTTAATTTTATTCCCACTGGCACAAGCATCTTTTAAATCTATGGCAAAGATGAAAAAACTTCAGCCTGATATGCAAAGATTAAAAGAAACATATCCAAATGACAGACAAAAAATGCAGCAAGAACTAATGGCCTTGTATAAAAGAGAGGGAGCTAATCCTGTCGCGGGTTGTCTACCAATTTTAGTACAAATACCAATTTTCTTCTCTTTATATAAAGTGTTGTTTGTTACGATAGAGATGTATCACGCTCCTTTTTATGGATGGATTCATGATCTTTCTGCACCAGACCCATTAGGCTTAATGACAATATTTGGATTAGTTCCTTGGGATGTTCCACCTATACTTTCAATAATTGATATTGGTATTCTTCCTATCATTATGGGATTCACTATGTGGTTACAACAAAAACTAAATCCTGCTCCCGCTGATCCAACACAGGCTAGAATTTTTGCATTACTTCCATTTGTATTTACTTTTGTACTAGCTGGTTTTGCAGCTGGTTTAGTTTTATATTGGTCAGTGAACAATATTTTATCAATTGCGCAGCAATGGTATATTCAAAGAAGAATTTTAGCCAAAAATGGCTAGCTTAAATAAAAATTTAAATAACTTTTTTAATAATAATAAGTTTTTGGGTTCCTTTCAGTCATTTAAAGACATTCCTTATTCAGGTATAAAAAAAGAATGTTGTTTTATAGGTAGATCTAATGTTGGAAAATCTAGTTTAATAAATTCGTTAACTAAAACAAAAAAACTAGCGAAAACTAGTAAAACTCCAGGAAGAACACAGGCTATAAATGTTTTTTTAATTAGTGAAAAAATAAATATGATTGATTTACCCGGTTATGGTTTTGCCAAAGTATCAAAAGTTGCACGAGAAAATTTAATGATCTTGATTGAAGAATATATAGAAAATAGAGATACACTTGATCATGTTTTTTTACTCATTGACTCAAAAGTTGGTATCAAAAATTCTGATATTGATATGTTGGATTTATTGAGCGATTGCTCAAGAAAATTTTCCATAATTTTAACTAAAATAGATAAAATATCTAATAACCATTTAGAATATCAAAAAAAATCAATTTTAAGTTTAATGCAAAATTATAAAAAATCATTTACGAAAATATATCAATCTGAGACCAAAAAAAATAATGGTATTACAGAGATTCAAAGATCTATATACGGGTTATCACAATAAATATGAAATTTGATTTTTTATCAGAGAGTGATCAGGCTTATTTTATACATAAAGCCTCAACCTTAGTTGAAGCTCTTCCATACATTCGAGAACATAGTGGTGATACCATTGTAATAAAATACGGTGGACATGCAATGGGAGATAAAAAACTGTCTGAGAGTTTTTCAAGAGATATTGGATTATTAAAAGAAGTAGGTGTGTCACCAATTATTATTCATGGTGGAGGACCTCAAATTGGCGAGAGACTTAAATCAAAAAATATATCAACACAATTTGTTGAAGGATTACGAGTTACTGATAAAGAAACAATTAAGGTAGTTGAAGAAGTATTATCTAAGGATATCAATTCAGAAATTGTAGAATCTATAAGTGCCTCAGGAGGAAAAGCGATAGGAGTATCTGGTAATGATAACTTAGTCACTGCAACTAAATTGAACGTGGAAATTAAAAATAGTGATTCAAATATTGAAAAGATAATTGATATTGGTTTTGTTGGACAACCAATAAAATTAAACAAAGATATGCTAACTAACATTATAAAAAATGGTCAAATACCAGTCATATCTCCTTTAGGTAAGGATGAAAATAATTTTACATATAATATTAATGCTGACACTGTTGCGGGTTTTATAGCAGGTGAGTTACAGGCAAGTAAATTATTATTACTAACCGATGTACCTGGAATTTTAGACAAAGATGAAAAATTAATCTCATCAATAACTTTAGAAGAAGCTAAAAGTATTGCTAATAAAGAATATATTTCTGGAGGTATGAAGCCGAAAATTAATACATGTATTGATGCAATGAAAAAAGGTGTTAAAAAATCTACTATTTTAGATGGAAGAATTCCTCATTCAGTAATATTAGAGTTATTCACTGAACATGGAATTGGTACACAAATAACAAGTAATTAAATGAGCTTTAAAGATAACATCAATACCTGGATATTTGATCTAGACAACACACTTTACTCTGCTGACAGTGGAATTTTTCAGCAAGTACATAAGTTAATGGGTGAATTTGTAGCTAAAAATTTAAATATGGAATTAGCTGAAGCAAAAAAACTACAAGCAAAATATTACAAGCAACATGGCACAACTCTAAGAGGTATGATGGATAACCATGGCGTAGATCCTGATTATTTTTTAGAAGAAGTTCATAAGTTAGATTACTCAATTGTTGATCCAAATCAAAATCTTAATGATGAATTATATAAACTTGAGGGAAGAAAAATTATTTATACAAATGCAAATAAGCAACATGTCTTAGATGTATTAGAAAAAATAAATCTAACAAATTTTTTTGATGAAATATATGATATTAAAATGGCTGATTATATTCCTAAGCCAGAAATTTCTCCCTATGAAAAAATTATCGACTTATTTAATATAGAACCAAATAAATCAGCAATGTTTGATGATATCGCAAAAAATTTAGTTCCAGCAAAAAAAGTTGGTTTTACACCTGTCTGGGTTGATGCTGGTTATGAGAATTTTTCCGATGATATTGAAGCATCTAAAGAATATTTAGATTTTCAAACAAGAGATTTGAGTTTATTTTTAAAAGATGTAAATGAGGGTAAAATATGAGTGATCTCGAAAAAATTATAAATGATGCCTTTGAGGATAGAGATAATATTAATGTCAATACTACAGGTGATATTAGAAATGCAGTAGATGAAACTTTAAACAAACTTGATAGTGGAAGCTTAAGGGTTTGTGAAAAAATTAATAATGAATGGCAAGTTAATCAATGGATTAAAAAGGCAATTCTTTTAAGTTTCAGATTAAATGATAATGAAATTATTAAAGCATCGCATGCCACTTGGTTTGACAAAGTAGAAAGTAAAACTGCAAATTGGACTAAAGATGATCATCTGAAAGCAGGATTTCGATATGTACCAGACGCTGTTGTAAGAAAATCTGCATTTATTGCTAAAGGTGTTGTTTTAATGCCCTCCTTTGTAAATCTTGGTGCATATGTTGATGAAGGAACAATGATTGATACTTGGGCAACAGTTGGCTCATGTGCACAAATAGGTAAAAACTGTCATATTTCTGGAGGCGCTGGTATTGGCGGTGTACTTGAACCTCTTCAAGCAAATCCTGTGATTATTGAAGACAATTGTTTTATTGGAGCAAGAAGTGAAGTGGCTGAAGGTGTTATTATTGGTGAAGGTGCGGTTTTATCAATGGGTGTATTTATTGGAGCATCTACAAAAATAGTTGATCGATCAACTGGAGAAATTCATATGGGAAAAGTTCCAGCGTATTCAGTTGTGGTACCAGGTGCGTTACCAGGAAAAAAAGAGGGGGATATTAATCCTTCTTTATACTGTGCTGTTATTGTTAAAAGAGTTGATGAAAAAACTAGAAGCAAAACATCAATCAATGATCTTTTAAGAGATTAATGTCAGAAATTAATTTTGATCCAGTTACTCTTACACAATCCTTAGTTGAATGCGCAAGTGTAACTCCAAAAGATGAGGGTGCTTTAACAGTCGTTGCAAATCATCTAAATGCTATAGGATGTGAATGTCATCCATTAACTTTCTCTGGAAACAATTCTTATGAAGTAAATAATTTATTTGCAACAGTAGGAAATGAAGGAAAACATTTTGCTTATGCTGGTCATACAGATGTAGTTCCTGTAGGTAATGAAAGTTCATGGAAATACCCTCCTTTTTCTGCACAAATAGATGGAGGCAAACTTTATGGAAGAGGTAGCGAAGATATGAAAAGCAGTGTTGCTTGTTTCATCAGTGCCACTAAAAGATTTGTAGAAAAATATAAAAATTTTCCAGGAAAGATTTCCTTTATTATTACAGGTGATGAAGAAAGAGATTCTGTAAATGGCACACCAAGAATTCTAGAATGGGCAAGTAAACAAAATTATAAATTTGATCATTGCCTTGTTGGTGAACCAACTTCTAAAAATGAGGTCGGCGATAAAGTTAAAATTGGAAGAAGAGGATCAGTTAGTTTCTTTTTTCAGGTAAAAGGTATTCAAGGACATACGGCGAATTCTCATTTAGCTGAAAATTCTTCACATCACTTAGTGAATTTATTAAATAGTATATTAGAAGAGCCGCTAGATGAAGGTAATAAAAATTTTTTACCAACATCAGTTCAAATTGCTACTATTGATATTGGCAATCCTGTTCAAAACGTAATTCCAGAATTAGCTAAAGCAACAGTTAATATTAGATTTAATGATATGCACTCATCAGACTCACTTATTAAATGGATTGATAATAAAATAGAAAAGATTTTCTCTAAACTGGAAAACGCTAGTTGCACTTATACATATGATGCAACAGCTGAGTCATTTTTGAATAAAGCGGGTGATTTATATAATATTATTTCAAAATCAATTTCTGATGTTACAGGCAGAAATAGCCCGCCTGAACAAGCAACCGATGGTGGTACTTCTGATGCAAGATATATAAAGAACTATTGTGAAGTAGTAGAGCTAGGTCTAAGAAATCAAACTCTTCATAAAGTAGATGAATTTGTTTTTGTTGAAGATATTATTAAACTAGAAAGTATTTATTTTAGAATTTTAGAAAATTATTTTGATGTCAATTAATATCCATTAGATGGATTAACATCTGATTTTACGTTTTTATTTTTCCTTAGTTTTTTATATTTGGAGTGCATGTATTTAACAGAAGGCTCTATCGCGGTTACACCTGCTACATGTGGTGTAATTGTTACATTTGGTAATTTCCAAAATTGACTACTTGATTTTAAAGGTTCATTTTTAAAGACATCCAAATAAGCATAAAAATTTTTGTTTTTCTTTAAATGATTTAAAAGGTCATTCTCTTGAATTACATTACCTCTACCTATATTTATTAAGCAAGAATTTTTTTTCATATTCTTTAAAAACTTTTTATCTATTATATTATTCGTTTGAGGTGTTGATGGTAAAATAGACACAATAACATCAGAGCTTTTAATAAAACTTATAATATTTTTACCGGTATATATTTTTATGTTTTTTACTTTTTTTTGATTTTTTTTATACGCTATAACATTATAATTTAATTTATTTAGTAATCTTGCAATATGATTACCAAGAAAGCCTAGACCTAAAATACCTACTGTTAAATTTTTATTATCAATTGGTGTCCTTTCTCCAGACCAGTAATGTTTACTTTGAGAATTTTGAAAAATTTTAAAATTTAATTGATAATTTAGTATTTGAGCTAGAGAATAATTAGCTATTCTCTCACCCATTTCCTCATCTTTTATTCTGATTATAGGAATTTTCTTATTATAATTCTTTAGTTTTAAAATATGATCTACACCAGCACCCATAGAAAAAATAACTTTAAGATTTTTTAGTCTTGAAAGAATATCATCTGGCAGATTCCAAATTATAGCACAGTTTACATCATTAAATTTTTTATAATCTTTTATAGAAATTATTTTTTCTTTTTTAAAATATTTTTTTATTGTTTTTTTCCAAACATCTATTTTATCAAATGTTGTATTATGAAATAATATTGTCATTGAATTTCTTTAATTAAATCATTGTATTTTTTGATTTGAATATCCCAGTTAAGTTCATTTTCTGCTCTAATTTTAGCATTTTGACCAAGTTTTAATCTGTTTTCTTTATTATCTATTAAGCTTTTTATTGCTTCATCTAATTCATCAATATCTTTTATTATTAAGCCTGTTTTATTGTGTATTACTGCTTCAGGAGTACCACCTATATTAGATGCTATTGATGGTATTTTGAAATTTGCTGCCTCTATGTAGGCTATACCAAATCCTTCAATTGATTTCGCTGAACTCTCATCTAGAGTTGGCATTATCATTAAATCAGTATTAGAGAATATATAATTTTTTTGGTTTTCATTTACTGTACCAACTAAATTTACATGATCTTGAAGATTGTATTCTTTAATTTTATTTTTAATACTATCTAGCTCGTCACCTTCACCAGCAATTATGTATTGAATATCAGGAAAATATTTTTTTAAGTTCATTATAGATTTTAAGATTAAAGCATGACCTTTTCTCTTTTCAAGTCTTGCAAGAGTAAGTAATGTTGGTGAGCCTTGATTTAAATTTATATTTTCTTCAATATAATTTTTTTTAATATTTATACCTGGGTATATTATTTTAACATTTTTAAAATTATTACTTAATTTATTTAGTAAATTTTTCGTGTAGCTTGAATTTACTACTATTGCATTTACTTGTTCTAATATTTTTTTTACACGTTTATGATGTTTATCGTTTTTAATTATTATTTCATTACCATGAGCTAAACTGATAACTGGTATTTTATTTTTCTTAAGAAAATCTATTGCTACTTCAAGGCTTTTCCAACTATCACTAATTACTGCATCAATTTTTGATGAAACATGTATTTTTTTAAGTTCATTAAATTTTTTTCTATTTCTTAAAAACTTTATACCTCGAAATCTTTTTGTAGAAAAATTTATTTCATTTTGATCAAAAATATTATCTTCTTTAAAATTTTGTTGATCTGCTAATACAATTACATCTTTGAAACGACTTAGATGCAATGCTAAATTGTACATTAGGGTTTCTATCCCTCCAACTCTTGATGGAAAACATTGTGTTAATATAATTATCATTAAAATTTAAAGAATTTAAAATTACGATATATTAATATCGATTGGAGTACCTTTAGCAATTGATTCCTTCATCGCAAATACGACTCTTTCTGCTTCTAAAGCAGCCTGTAAATTTACTGCTGGTTTTTGATCAAAAACGCAATCCTCAATAAATTTATCTAAGCCTCTCTTTAAGCACCCATCAACTTTTGAATCTATAGTTGGCCAATTAGCAATATCTGGCTTCATATAATTTGTTTCTGTTTGCATCTGCAAACCCATTGATGATCCTTCTATAATAATTGATCCTTTATCACCTATAACATGAAGTGCTGGGTCTAGTGGTTCAGGTTGATTTTTAGGCAAAACCCAAGATGTTTCAAAGGATGCTAAACTTCCATCATCAAATTTCATGATTGCCATTACAGCATCATGCGAGTCATATTCCTTACATTCTCTAATAACTGCCTCTGCAAAAACTCTTACTGGCTTTGATTTATTAATGGACATAGTCATTTGAATATCATGAATCAAAGTTGAGGATAAAAGGTCAGTCCATGGAGCATAAATTTCAATTCCAAACCTGTTACCCCTTCTTCGTGCAAAACAAGATACGATATTGCCAATTTCATCATTTTTAACTTTTTCTTTCATTAATTTATATCGCGGATCTTCATGAAGAATAAAATTTACAGAAATAATTTTTTTATGATCTTTTATTTTATCAACTAACTCATGTATTTTTTCCAAATTTCTACCGAGAGGTTTTTCTAGTAAAATTTTTAAACCTCTTTTTACTGACATAACAGCAGGCTCTATTCTGATTTGTTCAGGTGTAGCAATACTAATAGCATCTAATGTCTCAGTGTTTATTAATTTTGTAAAATCTTCATAAGCTTTACAATTAAATGATTGTGCAACAGAATTAACCTTTTCTTTATCAACATCACAAACAGCTACAAGCTCAGAATTAGGATTTCTAAAAAAAGCTTCTGCATGAAATGTACCAACTAGACCAGTTCCAATAACTGCAATTTTTAATTTACTCATTATTTATCACTTCCCGATAATACTACTTTTGTAATATATTGTTGGAAAAAAATCATTAGTATTGTGACTGGAATTAAAGTAATTATTGCTGCTGCAGCTTGTTGACCAATTTTAATGTCTATAGTGCTCCTAAACAATCCAAGAGCTACTGTAGAAATTTTCAAATTATTAGTAAATATTAAAGGTGTTAAAAATTCAACCCAAGATAAAATAAATGCAAATATGAAGGCTGCTATTAAACCAGGTCTCAATAAAGGGAAAATGATGTGAATTAAAAGTTGTAGAGTAGAACAACCATCAATTTTTGCAGCCTCCTCCACCTCAACAGGTAGTTTATCAATAAATGATTTTAAAATCCAAATAACAAAAGGTAATGTAAAGGCAGTATACGGAACAACTAGACTTAAAATAGTGTCATCTAGTTGATATGAAACTAATATAACAAATAAGGGAATTACAAAAAGTATTGTTGGAAGAAAATAAATAGAAATTAAAGTTCCAAGAATAATATTTTTAGCTGGTAAATTTAATCTTGCAAGTGAGTATGATGCCGGAAAAGCTAAAATTATGCATAAAAAAGACGTGAGGAATGAAACAATAAGACTATTTTTAATACCCTCATAAATATTAGATATATGATTAGGTTTCAAAACCTCAGCAAAATGAGTAAATATAATTTCTGTTGGAAAAAAAGACAAATTTCTAGATCTAATTATATTTTCAGGTTGTATGCTTGTTAATATTAAACCGTATAGTGGAAAAAACATTATCAAAAATACTATGAGAGCAGAAAAATAAATAAAAAAATTTTTTAGAATCAAATTTTTTTTCATTTATTACCCCAAAAAAATTTTATTAAAAATCTTGAAATAGTTGGAATTAATACAACAGCTAAAGTAATTATTAGCAAAACATAGGCTGCTGCTGAAGCTCGGCCTAGATTAAAAGTTTCAAATGCTTCTTGATAAATAAAATAATTTAATGTTGTTGTTCCACCCCCTGGCCCCCCTCTTGTAAGAACAAAAATTGTATCAAATGATTTCATTGCTAAAACAAATTGTATCAAGAAAAGTGGTATCGCAATTGGTAACATTAAAGGAAATAAAATGTTAGAGAACCTTTGAAATACATTTGCTCCATCAACAGCAGCAGCCTCAAAAACTTCCGAGGGTAAACTTTGAAGTCCTGATAAAAAAAATAATGTCATGAAAGGAATTGCTTTCCAGATTTCAGCAATAGCTATTACATGAAGGGCTACTAATGGATCTGCTAACCAAATTTTGTAACCTGATATGACCCCTAATTGATATAATAAAGCATTTAAAAACCCAGTATCAGCATGAAACATTTGTCCCCACAGTACACCAGAAACAACAGATGGCACTGCCCACGGTAATACAATCATGACTCTTAAAAATGCTTTTCCAATAAATTTTTCATTTAAAAGAAGTGCGATCAAGAAAGAAAGTATTGTTGTACACACGCAGATCAAAAACCCGAAGTAAATAGTTCTTAAGACAGAACTTGTAAAAAAATAATTACTTATTAAAAATTCAAAGTTTTTAAATTGAATAAATTTTTTTATTTTTAAGCGAATTATATCATATTCGGCAAAACTTATTACAAAAGTAAATATAGCTGGATATAAATAAGTTATAAAAACTAGAATTAAAGAAGGAAGTATTAGTGTGAAAGCAAGAATTTTTTCTCTTGAAAATTTGAATTGAGAATTACTTGGTTGATTTAAAAGATCTGTCATGTCCTGGAATTACAAGATCTGGTTTATAGCTTTGTGCTTTATCTAGTGATTCGTTTAATTGTTTTAAATTTGCTTCTGGATACCATCTAGAAAATTTTCTTTCACAATACTCTTCCTTTGTCATAGTTTGATCACCAGCAATTAAAATAGTTTCATCATTACTTTTAACTATAAAAGATATATGGCCATTTGTATGTCCCGGAGTGGTTATTGCATAGACATTTTCCATAATTTTTGTCTCATTATCATCTGAGATTTCAATGATTTCTCCCATCATTGATTTTTTAGCATCTACAATTTCTTTCCCCTCAATAGCAACCATATCATCAAATTCTTTGCTTCCAATAATCCAAGGTTTATTTCTAAAATGAACAATAGAAGCTGCATGATCAGAATGTGTATGAGTAGTAGCTACTATATCGATATCTTCATATGTTAAATTTTTTGAAGCCAGTGCTCTCTTTAATATAGAATAAAAACCGATATGATAATTACCAGGATCAACTAAAATATTTTTCTCACCTCTAATTAGTGTAGTTGAGGCTACTGGTAAAAAACCAACATTTGTATCAAAAATTGGTCCATCATCAGTAGTTACACCCATAAGCTTTTCCATCTCATCAAGTTGTTGTTCTGGATGTGAAGCAAACATATAAATTAATTCGCTATTGTGATAACTAAATCTTAAAGTTACGGGATTTATTAAAATATCAACAGTAGTATTCATTCTCAAATATCTCCATTTTCAGACAGACTTTGATTAATCCAGTCTAAGTTTTCATAATTCATAAATGAGTAGTTATAGAAGCTAAATCCTGATGCATCTTTATTAAATACTTGAAGTTGGTTTTTAAGATCTAATTGATTAGAAACTTGTGGGAGGATTGTTCTCATTGCAGGTATCATTTCAACTTTGTTATTTAATACTTTTTTATAAACATCATATTTTTCTTTTATAAGATCTAAATCTGCAAAATAAAAAGTTGGATGAATTTCATCAATCAAGGGCAATAGAGAATTTAAATTTACACCATTTTGCCATCTCTGATTATTAGGACCAAGTGGATATAATGGACCAAAGTCAACTAAACCAATTTTTAAATTTTTATCTTTTCGTAATTCATTGACTACCAAAGTATTGATGTTTGTGATACTTTCTTCTCTTGCCAAATAGTAATTCCAAAACTCACCATCAAGAATACTTTGAAAATCAGACCAATTCATAACTTCTTTATTTGTTTTTTGATTAAAATAATCATCTGTAGTTTTTTTAACCCAGTTTCTAATCATTTCACCATCAATATTTTTTTGCTTCAAAGTCTCTAAACATTTATTACTAAAGTTAAGTGACATAATAAAATCGATATCAGCTGAAAAATCTACTCCAATTACTTCATGGTGATGTCCGTGTCTTAATGGAAGATATTCAAGAGATTCAATTAGAATTTTATCAAATACACCTAGATTTACTACATCTCTTGATAAATTTACAAAATGATCAACTACATCCGAATTAAAGGGACATAGAGAGTGTGTGATCGGATCACCCCAAGCATTATATACAGATGTATTGGGATAATTATTTCCAATTCCAGAATTATGAGTACCAAGCATCCATGCGCATAATTTGATATTATTTTTTTTACATTGATTTGATAATTCTTCCCAAAACTGACTCCAATTCTCAGTAAGATTACTTATAGGGGATTGAAAACTATGATTATTATGCCAACTACTTGGATTGAAGTATAAAGCCCCAGGTTCAGGAAAATATATTTTTCTTTTTTTACTATGAGGTAAAAAAAACATTCCTGAGTGATAATTTACAGTAATATAAATTGCATTAAGTCCACTTCTCTTTACTGCATCAATAATTGCATCATAACCTTCATCAATTACGTCCCAGGGATAACAAAATAAGGCTAAATCTTTTTTATTCATTTTTACCATTTAAAGGTTTTTTCCATTTTGAAAAATCTTCAATAAAGTCTGAAACTTTATCTGTTATTATCTCATAAAGTTCAGTGCCTTTCTTTTTGGAAGCAAGACTTGGTGAGCCAATAACTCCATGATCTGAAAGCTCTTTAAAGCTTGCACTTACTCCAACTGAACCGCCTGATAAAAGGTCAACTCCTGTATATGAAGATCTTTTTAATGGGTTGTCGACAATTTTATCTTTTTTAACTATCTCCTCTTGCATATGTAACATAAGTGCTGTTTCCATTTCACATGCATGATTTATTCCACCAAGATCAGAATCTCTCCACTCATTAATTTCTTTCATGGCAAAATCCCAATATGATGCTGTAGCTATATAAATATTTTTATCGTATTTTAACTTTTGTCCAACATTTTTAAGAATAGCAATATTGCCTCCATGCCCATTCAAAATAAGTATTCTCTCTAATTTATTTTTTACCAAACTCTCAACTATATCCAATATAACGTTTGTTAATGTTTCATCCTTAATAGAAATTGTACCAGGAAAATCCATATGATGTGGTGAATAACCTGACCAAATAACTGGTGCCACAACTGCATAAATATTCTTTTGGTGAGATTTTTTTACAGACTCATTGGCAATATTATTAACCATAAATTCATCTACTTTGAGCGGTAAATGTTTTCCATGCTGCTCGAATGCACCAAGAGGAAGAAGAACTACCGGATCTTTATCTGATAAGTCCTTAACTTCCTCCCATGTATAATTACCCAAATTAACTTTCATAATTTGTGTATTTTATTATTTATGATCTGCTCGCATTAATTTGCTTAACAGCATCATTTAAAGCATCTTTAGCACTTTTCTTTTGAGTCAATGCTAATGAAACTTCATTTGATAATAATTCAACCCATTGATTTCTATCTGCAGAAAAACCTGCGTCTACAGGATATAGATATGAGTCTTTAATAACACCTGCCATTGATATATTTTTCAGAACATCTGGATGATCTAGAGCAGGTTCTAAAGATGGTGCCCAAGGCGACGTTGAACCTTGCAATATCTGATTGTCAGGACTTAAAGCCATTTCAATAAATTGCATTCCTGCCTCAGGATTATCTGAATATTTAGGTATTGCTAAAAATTCTGATCCATCCACAGATGCAGAAGTTTCTAATGCAGGAAGTGGTGCTATACCACTCATCCCTTGCACTGCAGAATCTTCTGTGAAATTTGCAATTCCACTAATAAATGGCCATGTTAAGAAAAATCCTCTTTTCCCTGCCATATAGCTTGGAGATGCATCAAATACCCAAGTGTAAGTAGGCGTAGCTGGGTCAATGATTTTATCTTTATGTAAAAGATCAACCATCATATTTAAAGCTTCAACACCCGCATCACTATTCATGATCGGATCTAGATTTTCATCTAAGAAACTTCCTCCATTCGCTTGAAGTAAAGCTCCAAAAGTCCAAAAACTATGAGTACCTGCCCAAGCATCAACAATACCATATATATCATTATCAGGATCGTTAATTTCTTTAGCAAAACGAATAAGTTCGTTCCAAGAATTTTTTGTACGATGCCAATTATTAGGCGCTTCTGTATCCAATCCTGCATTTTTAAGTAAATTTTTATTCCAGTGCAGTACTGGGCAACCAATCGTAATTGGGGCAGCATAGACTTTGCCTTTGTAAGTTGCGGCAGTTAGACTGTTTTCCATAACGCCATTTGGTTTTAATGTATCATTTACAAAATCACTCATATCCATCAACCAACCCTTATCAGCTAAACCAGCAATTTCTGAAGCAGTCACAAATATTGCATCACCTACACTTTTTCGTGCAATATACGCTGAATTTAATTTAACAGATAGATCTGGTGTTGTTACTGTTTCTATACTTGGTGTAACACCATATTTTTCTGCATAAGCAGGAGCTAAAGCTTGCAAATAATCCATATGTGAACCAAGCAAAAGACTAACTGGTTTAGTGTTAGCAGCAAATGCATACTTCATACCAACTTGCGATAATAGAGTACCTGCAAGAGCAGCAGAACCTGTATGGTTAATAAACTTTCTCCTAGAGATCTTTTTTTTCATTTTACCCTCCATTAAAATGATTATCAAAAGATTGAACCGTATTTAAAATATAAAGTCAATAATGAACGAATTTAATTTCTCTAATTTATTTAAACTTAAACTTTAATAGTAAAAATTAATTAAAAATCTGTATTTTTGATATTCTATAAAATTATATATATATTTCTTATATGCATTTTATGCATATCAAAATTCAGAAATTTATACTGTTATTGCATATAAAAGTTATTATATAAAACATGAAAGGAATTTTATATGATTAATGTTTTTAATTTTTTTAACAAAGTATATGAAGATTTAAGTGAGAAAAACTACAATAGTGATCAGGATTTAATAAAATATTTTAAATCTGAATATGGAAAGGAATGGAAAATAGAATTAGATAAACATCTTTTAAAAACTGAATTTGATATAAATAAGAAAGCCGCATAATCGGCGGCTTAACTTAAATTTTCACAGTTACTCTCTTAAGCCAATTTCTCTCTTCTTCTTCAAGGAAAGACTCTAATTTTTCATACACCTGTGAGTGATATTTATTTAGCCACTCCTTCTCAATTTCATTTAATAGAGTGCTATCAATAAGATCTGAATCAATTGGACACCAAGAAATGGTTTCAAAGTATAATTTTTTATTAGCATTTTCATTAATAACAACTAAGTTTTCAGTTCTTATCCCATATTCATTTTCTTTATAATATCCAGGTTCATTGGATAAAATCATTCCTGGAAGTAACTCAACGTTATCAAACATTGATTTTTTTGCAATACGTTGTGGGGCTTCATGAACACTTAAAAAACTTCCAATACCGTGACCAGTCCCATGATCATAATCTAAATTAATTTCTTGCAAGCTTTTTCTTGCCAGATAATCAATATCAGTGCCTTTTGTTCCTTTGTCAAAAACATGATTTGATAGAGCAATATGACCTTTAAGAACTCTCGTAAATCTATCTTTTTGTTCTGTTGTTGCTTGTCCTAAAATTATAGTTCTAGTTATATCTGTTGTTCCATCTAAATATTGCCCTCCTGAGTCAACAAGATAAATATTATTATCTGAGAAAGATGACTTTCCTTCTTCAGTAACACGGTAATGGGGAAGGGCTGCATTTTTATCAATTGCTGATATTGTATCAAAAGATAGAGAATGAAATAATTCATTTTTTTTTCGAAGATTTTCTAAATGATGTGCAACACTTATTTCATCATTTGATTTAGGATCCATTATATTTTTTAACCAATAAATATATTTAGTTATACTAACACCATCTCTTATATTTGCTTTTTTAGCTCCTTCTAGTTCAATTTCATTTTTTATAGCTTTTAACAAAATACATGGATTTTCTAAATTTTTAGTTTTTATTTTTTGTTTTTTTAGAAGATCCAAAAAATAATATGTTGTTGAATTAAAATCTAAACCAATTGATTCAGATGCATTAATGTTATTGAAAATTGATCCTATGTTTTCAATATTATTAATATTTATTAGTGTTTGGATTTCCTTTTTTAGTATTTCTGGCATTGCAGACTTTTTAATATAGAAAGAATGTTTATTATTTTTTGAAATTAGAAGATAGGAATAAAGCAGCGGTGTATATTTAATATCATCTGCTCTCAAATTTAATACCCAAGCAATATTATCAAGCCCAGAAATAAAATAATGATCAATTTCATTTTTATCTAAAAATTTTTTTAAAATGTCTAATTTTTCACGTCTTCCCTGACCAGCAAAACTTGTTGAGTGGTCGAATATATCTGTATACTGAGTTTTTGGTTGATTTTCCCATATTAAATCAACAAAATTTTTATCTATTAATTGAAGTTTAGATTTTGAATTCTCTAACATTTTCTCCACTTTTTCAATTTCTACAATTGAATGAAGAGTTGGATCTAATGCAATTTTATGTTCTTCTTCTAATAAAATTTTTTCTAAATCTGTCCAAAAGCTTTTTAAATGTTTTGCTTGAATTTGTTTGGCATTAATTTGAGTGTTTGCTTGAAATGTATATCGTCCATCAACATACAAGAAGGCATCTGTTGGCGTTATAATTGCTCTTCCTGCAGAACCAGAAAAGTTTGTTATAAAATTTAATCTTTCTGCATTTGGAGAAATATATTCATTTAAATATTCATCACTTCTATTAATGACAAATATATCGATATCTTTTTCTTTTAATAGTTTTTGTAATTTTTCTAAATTTGATTGATTGATCATAATTTATTAAATAAATTTAAATCAATATTACCACCAGAAATCATAACGATAATCTTTTTATTTTTCACATCAATTTTATTGTTTAGTACTGCAGCTGCAGCAACAGCTCCTCCTGGTTCGACTACTATTTTAAGTTGTTCAGCTAGTAAAATTATGGTCTCTGTTACTTCTTTATCAGATACACTTAATCCTCCTTCAAGATTATTTGAATTAATTTGAAAGGTTATATTTCCAGGTTGTGGTGCTAATAGTGCATCACAAAATGATTTAGCATTTTTTTTATTTTCAATAAGTTTACCAGCTTCTAAAGATCTTTTAGTATCATCAAATTCGTCAGGCTCTACAGAATATGATTTTATATTTGGGTAGATATGTTTTAAGTATGTTGATGTTCCTGCAATAAGCCCTCCACCTCCACAACAACATAAATAAAAATCAGGTTCAATTGATTGCTCTTTCAAATCATTTACAATTTCTATAGCTGCAGTTCCCTGACCAGCAATTACATCTTCATCATCATAAGGTTTAATTAGAGCTCTATTATCCTTCTTTTGAATTTCATTTCCTATCTGTTCTCTGCTTTGAAAATAAGTGTCATATAATATCACCTCTGCTCCATATTTTTTTGTATTTTCAATTTTTATTTTAGGTGCAGTTTTAGGCATTATTATTTTTGCACTAATGTTATTAATCATAGATGCATAAGCAACAGCTTGTGCATGATTACCTGATGAATATGCCACTACACCTGAGTCTTTTACATTTTCTATTAATTTTGTAATTTTATGTGTAGCTCCACGTAGTTTAAATGATCCAGTATTTTGTAAATTTTCAAGTTTAAAATAAATTTCTGCTTCTAAAAGATTATTTATATAATCATTAGTTACCAAAGGAGTTTTTGTTACCTTTTGATTGATTAATTTATAAGCATTATCAACATTTAAATAGCTAAAATCAGTCATAATTTTAAAGTTTTACATCGTTTTAATGGAATAAACTAAAAAAAAATATATGTATATTATCATGGAACAGAACAAAGTAACTTCGCCTTGCATTAGCGTATGTAAAACTGACCCAATCTCGGGGTATTGCTATGGCTGTGGAAGAACTAATGAAGAGAAAGCTATTTGGAAAGATGAAAATACTTCAAATGAATGGAAACAAAATAATTTATCTGAACTAAAATCTAGATTATCAGATTGGCAGTTAGAGGCATTTGAAGAATCTTATAAATCTAAGGTTGAAACAGGTTTATCTCTTATTAAGAAAAAATTAGCAGAAAATCGTAAAAATTGAAAAGTTTAATAATTTTTATTTTTATTTTATTTTTTTCATTCAATCTTCAATCTCAAAATAAAATGATACTTGATAACTTAGAAACACCTGGAATTTCTTCTCAAGGTCAAAATTGGGCTTTTTTTACTGACGGAGTAATGGGTGGATTATCCCAAGGTAAAGCGATCATCTCAAAAGTTAATGATGTTAATTGTTATCATATGACAGGAGATGTCACGACTGAAAATAACGGTGGCTTTATACAAATAAGAAATCAATTAAAACCTTCAATATCAACAGAAGAGTTTGAGGGTATTTATTTTAAAGTGTTTGGTAATAATGAAGAGTATTCAATTCATGTAAGAACCGCTCTAACGATGGCTCCATGGCAATATTATAAATATAGTTTTAAAACTAATTCTGAGTGGAAAGTAATAAAAGCACCCTTTAGTGAATTTAAAAAATCAAATGCATATCAACCTAAAAAATTAGTTGGTCAGAATATCAAGACATTAGGTCTGGTTGCTGGATTTAAAGATTTTCAAGCAGATATTTGTTTATCAGAGATTGGCTTTTATTAATAATCTATTTTCAATAAATACAATCCTTCGGGTGGCGCAGTAACCCCAGCAAATTCTCTTTTTTTGGATTGAATAATTTCTGTAATTGATTTTTCTATTTTACTAAGTCCTATATCAACCAGTGTACCAACCATGATTCTAACTTGAGAATGTAAAAAGGATTTAGCTGATATTAAAAAATTTATTTCATCATGATTAAAATTTATATCCAATGAATTAATAGATTTAATTGGTGATTTCGATTGGCAATTTATTGACCTAAAAGCAGACAAATCAAATTTTCCTATAAATTGTTGTGATTGTTTTATTATTTTTTCAGCATCTATTTTTTTATGTACACACCAAACTTTGTTTTGCTCTAACGTAATTGGTGACCTTCTATTTAAGATCTTGTATTCATACCATCTTAATTTTGCTGAAAATCTAGAATTAAAATCTTTATCTACTTTTTCAGCATGTAAAATAGATATGGGCTGGGGTCTTAGATAATGATTAATGCCATCTCTAATAGTATCGGTATCAAAATTTTGCTCTAATTCAAAATTAGCTACCTGCCCTCTTGCATGAACGCCTGCATCTGTTCGACCAGCACCAAAAAGTATTATTTTTTGTTTTGATAGTTTTGCTATTGCCTCTTCAACCAATTGTTGAATAGAAGAACCATTTTCTTGACGTTGCCAACCAACATAATTAGTCCCGTCATATTCTAATATTATCTTGTAGTTAGGCATTTATTATATCATTAATCTTAAGGCTATAACCTCGAAGAAAATCATCTTTAGAAATAGCATTTTTGCCTTCTCTTTGTAAAATTAGTGGTTCAATACTTCCATCATTGCAACCAATATCAAAGGTCTCGTTAAGAATTGTCGATGCATTACCAATAGAATTTGATTTTCTTGCTTTAATGATCTTAATTCTTTCATTTTGTATAGTAAACCAAGCACCAGGTTTAGGAGAATGTGCTCTTATAAGATTTAAAACTTCATTTACAGATTTATTAAAATTAATTTTTCTGTTTATTGAAGAAATTTTATTTGCATACGTTGCATCATTATCATCCTGGTCAGAATAAGAAATTTTTTTGTCAAATATAAGAGGAATAGTTTCTATTAATAATTTTATTCCAACGTCTGTTAATTTTTGACTTAATTCATTTTTATTACAATCATCTTCTATATCTACTTTTTTTTGCTTAATAATTGGTCCAGCATCTAATTTTTCGATTAGCTGTATTATTGATATACCTGTCTCTTTATCACCATTCATTAAAGAATGCTCTATTGGGGCTGCACCCCTCCATCTAGGCAACAAAGAGACATGGATATTGATACAACCAAATGGTGGTAAATCTAAAATATCTTTTGGCAATATTTTACCGTATGCCATGACAATAATTAAATCAGGATTTAATTCTTTCACTGTCTCAATAGTATTTTTATCAAATATATTTGGACAAAAAACTTCAATGTTATTTTTATTAGCAAGTTGATGGACATCAGATTCAATTATTTTCATTCCTCTAGATTTCTTTTTTGGGGGTTGTGAAAATACAGCGGTAATTATGAAATTACTTTTAATTAAAGCCTCAAGATAGTCAGAGGCTATTTTTGGTGAACCCATAAAAATTATTTTCTTATTATTCATTATTTTTTGTTTTTTAAAAATTTTTGTACCTTTTTGATCATTATATTCCTTTTTAATGAAGAAAGATAATCTACAAATAATTTTCCAGAAAGATGATCAATTTCATGTTGTAAAATTCTTGACTCCACTCCACTAACTTCTTTTGTTATTTGTTTGTTATTTTCATCCAAGTACTCGACTACTATATTTTGAGGTCTCTCAATTTCTGCAAATTGTTCAGGAAGAGATAAACAACCCTCTTCCATGACAATTTTTTCTTGAGAGTATGAAACAATATTTGGGTTAAACAATGTATATTGTTTTTCTTTTTTAGTCTCTTGATCTACAAAAAATATAGTCACAATTTGTTTTAGAATTCCAATTTGATTTGCTGCTAAACCTACACCTGGTGCTTTTATCATTATTTGCATCATTTTTTTGGCAATTTCTTTTTCCTTAATTCCAACAGACTGAATTTTATCTGCTTTTTGGCGTAATAATGGATTTGGTACGTAAAGTAATTTATCCATTTTTATTTATGTAATTTTTTTTCTAGATTGGAATGCTGTATTTAATGTGTTTTCATCTAAGTAGTGTACTTCTCCACCCATAGGGATTCCTTGTGCAAGTCTTGTTACATTTAAATCTTTAAATTTTTCCAGCTTATCTGCAATAACAAAAGATGTTGTTTGTCCTTCCATAGTTGTACTTAAGGCAAGAATAATTTCTTTAACATTGTTTGTTTCAATTCTCTTTAGTAGATGTTCTATTTTCAATTCATCAGTTCCTATACCTTGTATTGCTGATAATGAACCACCTAAAACATTATAGAGGCCACGATAAAATCCTACTTTTTCTAATGTCCACAAATCTGACACATCCTCAACAACACAAATAGTTGCTTTATCTCTTTTAGGATTTGCACAAATATTGCATGGATTTACCATGTCTATATTTCCACATTCTGAACACTCAATAATTTTATTATAAGATAAGTTTAAACTCTCAATTAAAGGAGATAAATTTTTATCTTTATTTTTTAATAAAAAAAGAGCAATTCTTTGAGCCGATCTTCTTCCTAATCCTGGAAGTTTTGAAATATCGTTTATTAGTTTATCTATTGGGGATTGCTCCATTTTTAGAAAGGAAGTTTCATTCCTGGAGGTAATGGTAGACCACCTGTGAGATTTTTCATTTCTTCTTGAGCTGCAGCTTCTCCTTTTTCTTTGGCATCATTTATTGCAGCTACAATCAGATCTTCAAGTATTTCTTTCTCCTCTTGCTTGATTAAGCTATCATCAATCGAAATTCTTTTAAAAATACCTTTTGCTGTAGCTGTTACTTTAATAAGACCTCCTCCAGAAGTACCTTCAACTTCAATATCATTTAATTTATTCTGTGCTTCAGCCATTTTCTTTTGCAACTGTTGAGCTTGCTTCATCATATTACCTAAATTAACCATTATTTCTCCTTTTTCATCTTTGGTTGATTTATATCCGTGTCATCATCATTTATTTCACCGAGTTCTGTAATAGCGTGAATTTTACTTTCAGGAAATTCTTTTAATATTTTTTTTATCTCTGGATGATTTTTCATTATTTCAATTTCTTTTTGTTGGTTAATAATATCTTCATCATGCAAACTTTTTCCAAGATTGCTTGTAGATGAATGTATCTGCCATATTCTTCCAGTCCATTTAGAGATTAATTTTGCAACAGTTCTATTGAAGCCAGTGTCATTAATTTTAGATGTGTTTAGGGTAACTTCTCCTTCTTTAAAAGAGACTAACTGCACATCATTGTATAATTTAGTGTGAAGTAATCCTTCTCTATTTTTAAAAAACATATCGACAAAATGTCTGAAGTCTTGAATATGTTTTATATTTACATTTTCTTTTGGTAAAATTTCTTTTTTATTTTCATTAAAGTTTAAAACTTTGTTACTTTCATTAGTTTCATTTTGTATTTTAAGATTTTTTTCTAAGGATTCTTTTTCTACGACTTCTTTGTCCATTTTTTTAATTAGATCTTCTGGGCTTGGACCATTATGTAAATAAATAATTCTTAAAATAATCATTTCTCCATGTTGGTATAAATGAGAGCTATTTTGTAATTCTTGATAACCTTTAAATAAAATTTGCCATATAATATTCAAATTATTTAATGTCATTTTTGATGACAATTCAGCTCCTTTATTTCTTTCAAATTCAGGAATGTAAATGTCATCTTTTAAATCTGGTGCTATCTTTATTTGAACAAGAAAATGTACTACGTTTAATAGTTCATCAAATATCATTGCTATATCTGCCCCTAACTCATACAACTCTTTATATTTATTAATTGCACCAAGAGCATCTCCTTCTAAAATAATTTCAATTAAGTTAAATATTTTTTCTCTATCAGCTAATCCCAGCATGCTTATTACAGTTTGCGAGTCAACTTTTTCATTTGGACTAGTTATTGCTTGATCTAATAGACTAAGACCATCTCTTACAGATCCATCTGCTGATCTTACAAGTAAAGAGATAGCATCTAAATCTATAGCGATATTTTCTAGTTTGGAAATTTTTAGTAAATGATCTGATAAAATTTTGTTTTCTATTCTATGTAAATCAAATCTCTGACACCTTGATAAAACAGTTATTGGCACTTTTTTAATTTCTGTTGTGGCAAAAATAAATTTAACATGTTCTGGTGGTTCTTCTAAAGTTTTAAGCAGGGCATTGAATGCACTTTTTGAAAGCATATGAACTTCATCAATGATAAATATTTTATAATCACCGATAACAGGTTTATATTTTACATTGTCAATTATTTCTCTAATGTCATCAACGCCAGTATTAGAAGCTGCATCAATCTCAATAACATCAAGATTACTATCCAAAGTCGTTGATTTGCATGAATCACAATTTCCACATGGTTCACAATTTTTTTTATCTCTATTCTTACAATTAATACTCATAGCTATAAGTCTAGCAGTTGTGGTTTTTCCAACACCTCTAACACCTGTTAGAATATATGCGTGAGCTAATCGGTCATTATTAATAGCGTTTGATAAAATTTTTACTAATAATTCTTGACCAATTAAATCTTCAAATTTTTGAGGTCTGTATTTTCTAGCTAAAACTTTATATTTTTTTTCTTCTGTCATTATAATTAATGGAAGGAGTTGAGACCCAAACAAGATTGTTACAGCTGCTTCTTTTCAGATCTGACTGGATTAGCAATTTATTTGCCCTCAATCCTCCCTGTAGCAATATAACATTAATGTAAATAAAATATAAATAGACTTTTCAAAAAATACTATTTTTTCCTGAATGAAGATTTCTCATATACCCCAAGGATTTCTATCTTCTTACAAAAAAATTTCATCTCTTCTAATGCTAATTTTACAGATGTATTTTCAGGATGTCCCTCAAAATCTACATAAAATTGTGCAACATCAAAACCCTGTGGGTGAATATAACTCTCAAGCTTAGTTATATTAACACCATTACTAGCAAATCCACCAAGACATTTATATAAAACTGCTGGAATACTTCTAACTGTAAATACTAATGTTGTAAGAATATCATTTGTTTCTGGATTTATATCTAATAAATTTTTTTGCATAACAAGAAATCGGGTTACGTTATTTTGGGTATCTTGAAAATTTTTTTCCAATATATCAAGATCATATATATTAGCAGCAAGTTCAGATGCGATAGCTGCATCTTCGATATTATTTAACTCTGAAATTAATTTAGCAGATCCAGCTGTATCAGCTTCAACAATCATTTGCTTATCTAATTTTAAAATTTTGTTTCGACATTGAGCAATTCCCTGTTCATGACTTCTTATTCTTTTGATATCTGAGATTTTCGCACCTCTAATTCCAAGTAAGTTATGATTTACTTCATGAAAATATTCATAAGTTATTTTTAAATCAGAGTCGGGTATCAATCTTTGAGTATCCGCTACTCTTCCTGCAAGAGAGTTTTCTATTGGAACCATTGCTGCTTCTGATTTTCCTGATCTAACATGTTCAAACATATCTTCAAAAGTTGCACACGGCATACCTGTTGCGTTTGGAAAAATATTTTTTCCTGCTTGTTCGCTATAAGCACCACCTACACCTTGAAATGAAAAACTGTTAACTTTAATCATTGTGCTCTCTTATATTAGTTTGAATATTTATTAAATCCTCTTTTGTATCTACACTTATTGGAACTTCAGGAACATATGTAACTCCAATTGGAATATTAGAGTCCATAGCTCTCATTTGTTCTAAACTTAGATCTATTTCATTTTTTGATTTAGGAAGATTGATAAATGTATTTATTGAATCTGGAGTATAACTGTAGATACCAACATGATGGTATAAGTTTTTATTTTCTATAGTAACTTCTCTATAAAAACTTAACGCCTGCGCAATTTCATTTTTTTTAAAATCAACTTCAACTTTTGTTACATTGGGATTATTTAATTCATTATCATTTAAGTTTGTTGCAAGTGTGCCAATAGTAAAATTTTTTTTTATTGGATCAATGGCTTTAAGAATATGGTCTGGATTTATAAGAGGCATATCACCTTGTAGATTGATTATTACATCAATGTCTTTGTTATTTTTTATCTTTAAAAAAGCGGAATGAACTCTATCAGTTCCAGAGGGGAGATTTGGATCTGTCATAATAGCTTTACCACCATTACTTACAATTAAATCATGAACTTCAATTTCAGAACAAGCAACAAATACTTCTCCAATATTTGATTCAATTGCCTGTTGCCATACTCGTTGTATCATTGGAATACCATCTATAGCCATTAATGGTTTGCCTGGCAGTCTAGTGGAGGCCATTCGTGAAGGTATAATAACTACGCTTTTCATAATTTATGCGACAATTAAGCAAGAGAATTTAAATTTCATACTTACGACAAATATATTCTTTCTTCTAAAAAATCTGTATATGTACTTATACATGTCTGGGCTTGAAGTTAATAAAATTTTAGCATCAATTATACTAGCAGTATTAATTGTTACCCTAATTGGGCATTTTGGAGATTTAGTCATTAATATTGAGCATGATGATAAAAAAGAAACAGCTTATAAAATAGACGTTCCTGAAGATTCTGCTGGTGTAGGAGTTGTAGAAAAAAAAGAAGAAATAATTGAACCAATTTCAATATTACTAGCAAGTGCTTCTCTCGATAATGGGGAAAAATTATTCAAAAAATGTGCAACATGCCATAATTATGAGAAAGGTAGTGCAAATAAAGTAGGTCCACACTTATGGAATATCATAAACAGACCAAAGGCAAATGTTGAAGGTTTTGCTTATTCTAAAGCTCTAGCTGAATATGGTGGAGAATGGGGATATGAAGAATTAGCAGAATTTTTATACAAACCAAAAAAATATATAAAAGGTACAAAAATGAACTTTGCAGGTTTAAAAAAAGTAAAAGATAGAGCAGACTTAGTTTATTTCCTAAGAGAACACTCAGATAACCCAGCACCACTTCCATAAACTAAAGTAATGATCTTAGATACAGAAGAGTTTTCAAAATTTGCAAACTCTTTAGCCGATGATGCATCTAAAACTTCAATGCATTATTTTAGAAACAAAATTGAAATAGAAATTAAAGACGATGAAAGTCCTGTGACTCTAGCAGATAAAGAAACAGAACAAGTATTAAGAGAGAGAATAAAAAAAAAATATCCAGATCATGGAATTTTAGGTGAAGAGTATGAAAATGAAAAAATAGACGCTGAATTTATATGGGTATTAGACCCTATAGATGGCACAAGAAGCTATATAGCTGGACATAAAGATTTTGGTAATTTAATTGCTTTACTTCATAATAAAAAACCAGTTTTAGGAATTATTAATTGCCCTGCACATGGTGAGCGATGGATGGGAATTAAAAATCAAAAGACAAAATGTAATGGAAAAGATGTTCAAACTAGTGCAATTAAACAAATTAAAGATGCCTATCTTTTTACATCTGGATTATATTTTGATGAACCTCAAATCAGAAAAGGATTAGAATTACTAAAAGAAAAATCACGATACTATAGACTTGGTGGTGATTGTTACATGTATGGAATGTTAGCCTCAGGTCTAATTGATATTGTTTTAGAAGATACATTAAAAGTGCACGACTATATGGCTCTTGTAAATGTAATTGAAGGAGCTGGTGGAGTAATTACTGATAAGTTTGGACAAGATATATCTTTAGACTCAGATGGCAGTTTAGTTGCATCCAGTACAGGCTCTCTTCATGATGAAATAATTAAATTAATAAACTAAAATTTATTTTAATTTTTAATAAATAGACATATATTACAAGTATGAAAATACTCACTTTGATCTTTACATTTACTCTAGTTTTTCAATTAAAAGCACAAGCAAATACTAATATATCTCATGCAATTGCAATGCATGGTGAGCCAAAATACTCAAAAGAATTTGAAAACGTTGAATACATTAATCCAAACTCAATCAAAGGTGGATCAATAGTAAGAAGTGCCATTGGAACCTATGATAGTTTTAATCCATTTATTTTAAAAGGTACCTCGGCAGCTGGAATTGGAGGATTGTATGAAACATTAACAACGGGATCGAGTGATGAAGCATTTACGGAATACGGCTTATTGGCAGAAACGATTGAATGGCCAGATGATAGATCTTGGGTTTCATTTACATTAAGAAACGAAGCGTATTGGCACGATGGGAAAAAAATTACAGCTGACGATGTTGTTTGGACATTTAATACTCTAATGGAGAAAGGTCACCCATTTTATAAATACTACTATGGAGATGTAAAAGAAGTAGTTAAAGAACAAGAAAATAAAGTTAGATTTAATTTTACAACAAACACGAATAAAGAATTAGTATTAATTGTTGGTCAATTACCTGTACTGCCAAAACATTATTGGGTAAATAAAAACTTTGAAGAAACATCTCTGGAAATACCAATTGGAAGTGGTCCATATAAAATTAAATCATTTGATAGTGGAAGATCAATTACTTACGAACTAGATCAGAATTATTGGGGTTTTGGTGCATCAATACCAATTAAAATTGGTAAAGATAACTTCGGCACAATCAGATATGATTATTACAAAGACAGAGGTATTGAAAGAGAAGCTTTTAAATCTGGTGAGATTGATTTCTTTTCTGAAAATTCATCAAAAGAATGGGCAACCGCGTATGATATAAACGCAGTGAATGAAGGCCTAATTAAAAAAGAATTAATAAGTCATGAAAATCCACAAGGTATGCAAGGTTTTGCATTTAATATAAGAAAAGATAAATTTAAAGATAGAAGAGTAAGAAAGGCTCTTTCTTATGCTTTTGATTTTGAATGGTCTAATAAAAATTTATTCTTTGATGCATATAAAAGAACAGATAGTTTTTTTGAAAATTCAGAACTTGCTTCGTCTGGTCTACCTTCAAAAGAAGAATTAAACTATTTAAATCCATATTTTGATGTACTGCCAAAGGAAGTATTTACAGAAAAATACACTAATCCAGTCACAGATGGTTCAGGTTATATGAGGATGCAACTGCAAGAAGCTTCAAAACTTTTAGAAGAATCTGGATGGGAATTAGTTGATGGTAAGCTTCTACATTCTAGTACTAAAGAACCTTTTGAATTTGAAATCTTACTACGATCACCAGCGTTTGAGAGAATAGTTTTCCCATTTAAAGATAATCTTGAAAAATTAGGAATAATTGCCGAAGTAAGAACGATTGATAGTGCACAATATCAAAAAAGAATGGAAACATTTGATTTTGATATGGTTGTGCAAACCTTTGGTCAATCTTTATCTCCAGGTAACGAGCAAAGAAATTTTTGGGGTTCTGATGCAGCAGATACTGATGGCTCCAGAAATGTTGTTGGTATAAAAAATTATGCTGTAGATGGATTAATTGAAAGTCTAATTAATGCTAGTGATAGAGAAGAATTAATTACAATAACCAAAGCTTTAGATCGAGTTCTTCTATGGAATTATTATGTTATTCCACAATGGCATATCTCCTCATACAGAGTTCTATATTGGGATTTTTTTGATCAACCAAAAATAAAGCCAAAATATTCACTAGGCTTTGATACATGGTGGATTAATCAGAATAAATTTGAAACAATCCAATCTAATAGAACATCAAACTAGTTATTAAAGTTTATTAGAAATAATATAAAATAGCACAATATGGGTGCTTACTTAATAAAAAGACTTCTTTTAATTATCCCAACTCTTTTTGGGATAATGGTTATAAATTTTGCAATCATTCAAATTGTTCCAGGAGGCCCAGTAGAACAAATGATTGCACAAATGACTGGGACAGCTGTTGAGTCAACAGCTCGATTTTCTGGTGGTGGCGAGGGTGAAACTTTAGAGTTTAATCGAGATAATTCTGCATCAGTTAATGATAGCAAATATAGAGGAGCACAAGGCCTAGATCCAGATGTTATAAAGGAAATAGAAAAGATGTATGGAATGGACAAACCAGCCCATGAACGATTTATTAAAATGCTTAGAGATTATCTAACATTTGATTTTGGTGAAAGTTTTTTTAGAGATCAAAAAGTTACCTCTATTGTTTTAGATAAAATGCCAGTTTCAATATCACTTGGTTTATGGACAACTTTATTAGTGTATTTAATCTCCATACCTTTAGGTATTAGAAAAGCAATTAAAGACGGATCAAAATTCGATATTGTATCAAGTTCTATTGTAACAATAGGTTATGCAATTCCAAATTTTTTATTTGCTGTAATATTAATTGTATTTTTCGCAGGTGGAAGATTTTATGATATTTTTCCCTTACGCGGTTTATTTTCTGAAAATTTTGATGAATTAACTTTGTTTCAAAAAATGATAGATTATTTTTGGCATTTAGCTTTGCCTCTAATTGCTATGCTTGTGAGCGGATTTGCAGGTTTAACATTTTTAACAAAAAATTCATTTCTTGATCAGGTAAATCAACAATATGTAATTACAGCTCGATCAAAAGGTTTGACTGAAAGAAAGGTTCTTTATGGTCATGTTTTTAGAAATGCAATGTTAATAGTTATTGCTGGATTTCCATCAGCATTTATTGGAATTCTTTTTTCAAGTTCTCTGTTCATTGAGGTTATTTTTTCATTAGATGGATTGGGATTACTGGGGTACGAAGCAGCTCTGACTAGAGATTATCCAGTTATATTTGCAACACTTTATTTTTTCTCACTACTTGGTTTGGTTATGGGAATAATTGGCGATTTTATGTACTCAGTTATTGATCCCCGTATAGATTTTGAATCCAGACAATGAAAAAATTATCAAAATTAAATCAAAGAAGATTAAATAATTTTAAGAGCAACAAGAGAGGTTATTATTCTTTTTGGATATTTAGTTTTTTATTTATTATTTCTTTGTTTGCTAATTTTATTGCTAATGAAAAACCATTATTAGTACAATATAACTCAAATTTTTATTATCCAATATTTTCTTTCTATTCAGAAACAACATTTGGAGGAGATTTTGAAACAGAGGCAGATTATAAAGATCCATATGTTAAAAATTTAATTGAGGAAAATGGATGGATGATTATGCCTATAATTCCATATTCATATAATACCATAATTAGAGATTTATCCGCTCCAGCACCTTCACCGCCTTCAAATAAAAATTGGCTTGGTACTGATGATCAAGCTAGGGATGTTCTATCAAGATTAATTTATGGTTTCCGAATATCCATATTATTTGGGTTTACCTTAACATTTTTTTCAATGATTATAGGAGTCTCTGCTGGAGCAATACAAGGTTATTTTGGAGGAAAGACTGATTTATTTTTCCAAAGATTTATGGAGGTTTGGTCAGCAATACCAACTCTATATGTGTTAATTATTTTAGCTAGCGTAATTCAACCAAATTTTTGGTGGCTACTAATCATTTTATTACTTTTTAGTTGGATGGGTTATGTTGGCGTAGTTCGTGCAGAATTTTTAAGAGCAAGGAATTTTGACTATATAAGAGCAGCAAGAGCATTAGGAGTGTCAAATACAAAAATTATTATAAGACATATGTTACCTAATGCAACTATAGCTACAGTTACTTTTCTTCCATTTAGTTTAAGTGCTTCTGTCACAGCATTATCTGGTCTTGATTTTTTAGGTTTTGGGTTACCACCAGGATCTGCATCCTTGGGGGAAATGGTTAACCAAGGAAGAAATAATTTACAAGCTCCTTGGCTTGGAATTACGAGTTTCTTAACTTTAGGTTTAATGTTAGGCCTTTTAGTATTTGTTGGTGAAGCTATAAGAGACTCATTGGATCCAAGAAAGACTTTTAATTAAAATGGAGAAAATAATATCAATAAGTAACTTAAGTATAGCGTTTAATAAATATTCTGACGTAGTTAAAAATGTAAATATTGATGTAGTAAAAGGTAAAACTACAGCAATAGTTGGGGAATCTGGGTCAGGCAAAACATTATCAGCTCTAAGCATATTAAAATTATTACCGAATGGGGCTAGCATTAAGACAGGAAAAATAGAGTACAATAATAAAAATTTATTAAATTTAAGTCAAAAAGAAATCCAAAATATAAGAGGAAATAAAATTTCAACAATATTTCAAGAGCCAATGACAAGTTTAAACCCTCTGCATACAATAAATAAGCAAATTGAAGAAATTATTACAACGCATAATATATTAAGTAAAAAAGAGACTAAAAAAAGAACTATAAAATTACTAAATGAAGTTGGTCTTAGTGATATTTCATCAAGACCAAAAATATATCCATATGAATTATCTGGTGGACAGAGACAAAGAGCTATGATTGCAATGAGTATTGCAAATGAACCAGATTTGTTAATAGCTGATGAACCGACTACAGCTTTAGATGTAACAATACAGTTACAAATCTTAGAGTTACTTCAAAATATTCAAAAAAAAATGGGTATGTCTATGGTTTTTATAAGCCATGATCTCTCTGTTGTGAAAAAATTATCAGATTACATATATGTAATGAAAAATGGAAAAGTAATTGAATTTGGGACAAAAGAAAAAATATTTAACAATCCTAAAAATGAATATACTAAAGAATTAGTATCCAATCAAAGTAATATTAAAAAAAATAACAGTCAAAAAAGTGAATCTATAATAAAAATTAAGGATCTAAACGTTTGGTATCCCATAAAAAAAGGATTGCTTAAAAGAACAATTGATCATGTAAAAGCAATTAACAATGTTAGCTTTAATTTAAAAATTGGAGAAACGGTTGGAATTGTGGGTGAATCTGGCTCAGGAAAAACTTCACTTATTTTGGCAATTCTAAAATTAATTCAATCCAGAGGAGAAATAATAATAAATAAAAAAAATTTAAATAAGTTAAGTAAAAAAGAGCTTTTAGATTTAAGAAAAGATATTCAAGTTGTATTTCAAGATCCGTTCTCATCCCTAAGTCCTAGAATGAATGTCGAAGATATTATATCAGAAGGTTTAATGGTGCATTATCCCAATATTGGCCTAGTAGACAAAAGAAAAAAATTAAAAAATATTTTGGAAAAAGTTGGTTTAGAATATGAAAATACAATAGAAAAATATCCTCATGAATTTTCTGGTGGTCAACGACAAAGAATTGCAATTGCTAGAGCTTTGATTTTAGAACCTAAGATACTAATTTTAGATGAACCAACCTCTGCTTTGGATGTAACAATTCAGAATCAAATATTAAGTTTATTAAATAATTTACAAAAAGAATTAGATTTAAGTTATATTTTTATAAGTCATGATATGCGAGTCATAAGAGCCATTGCTAATAAAATAATTGTTTTAAAAGATGGCTTAATTGTTGAAGAAAATTATAGTAGAGATATTTTTAATTCACCTAAATCAGAATATACAAAGAAACTAATATCTTCAGTTATATAAATGATTAAACAAGAACCTGATAAAAAATTAATTGATAAAGTAATATTGTTATTTAATGAAAAAAAATATTTAGAAGCTCTTGATTTATCTAATAAGATTATCAGTGAATACCCTAATTCAATCTTAATTAATAATATTTTAGGAGTAATTCATACTGAGCTTAAAAATTACACTCAAGCAAGAGATTTATTTATTAAAGTTGTAAATTTAAATCCAAAATACAACGATGGTTTTTACAATCTAGCAAATATTTATAACAAACTTGGTGAAGAAGACAATGCAATCAAAAATTATGAAAAAGTTATAGAATTAGATAAGAGTTATTATAAGGCTTACAATAACTTAGGAAATATATTTAGAAAAAGAAATTTAAATAAAAAAGCTCTTGAATATTATATATTAACACTGACCATAAATCCAAATTATATTAGAGGATTTTATAATTTAGCCGGAGTTCTTCAGCATTACATATTAGACGAGAAGAATAAACACATAAACAAGTTTTTATTGTATCTTCTTGAAAAAAAAATAATTGTTAGACCAAATGCTATAGCCACAAATGTAATAAATGGTTTATTTTTAAATACTAATGTAAAAGATAATTTTTCATTATTAGAAAATAACATCTATCCAAAAAATTTTAATAAAATTATTGAATTGTTAAACGAGAATAAACTTTTGTTACAATTTATGAAAGTTTGTCCTATTCCTAATTATTATTTTGAAAAAAATTTCAAAAAAATTAGAAATGAAATTTTAAATCAGATTTATAATTTAAATTTTAAAAAAATTTATTTGAAATTCTTAATTTCTTTATCAGCCCAATGTTTTTTAAATGAATACGTGTATTATGAGACAGATGAAGAAAAATTTAAGATCAATAAAATTAATGAAAGAATTAGGAATAATGTTAATACAAAAGAAATAAATGATTTAGAAATTCTTATTTTATCTTGTTACTCTCCGTTATATAGCTTTGATTGGTGTAAGAAAATAAATCCTTCAAGTCAAATTGAAGAGACATTTATATTACAATATAGAAATTATAATGAAGAAAAAAAATATACTCAAAAAATAAAATCAATTTCAGAGATTAATGATAAAATTTCAATAAAAGTCAAAAATCAATATGAAGAGAATCCATATCCTAGATGGACTAATCTTGGTTTAAGTATTGAACCTAGAGTTATAAAAGAAGTAATTGAAGATATAAATTTAGATGTAGATTTAAAAAAATTACACTTTTCTAAGAATACAGAAATTTTAATTGCTGGATGTGGTACTGGTCAACACGCAATAACTACAGCTTCTAAATACAAAAATGCAAAAATTTTTGCCTTAGACTTAAGTTTTAATAGCTTAGCCTATGCAAAAAGAAAAGCTAAAGAATTAAATTGTGAAAATATAAATTTTATCCAAGGAGATTTATTAGACTTAAGAAAATTAGACAAAAAATTCGATATTATAGAATCTGTTGGCGTTCTACATCATATGGCAGATCCACTAGCAGGATGGGAATGCTTAACTGATTGTTTAAAAAAAGATTCTTTAATGTTAATTGGTTTATATAGCGAAAAAGCTAGAGAAAATATTGCAAATATAAGAGAAAATATAAAAAGTTTTAGAATCAAAACTACAAAAAAAAATATTATTAATTTTAGAAAAGATATTTTCGAAAATAATATTACAAAATGGGATAATGTTAAATATAGTCCAGATTTTTATTCAATAAGTGGAGTCAGAGATTTGTTATTTCATGTACAGGAGCATAGATTTACAATTAAAAAAATAAGAAGTCATATGAATAAATTAGGATTAATTTTTTTAGGATTTGAAGACACATATGTTTTAAATCAATTTAAAAAAAAATATGGTCAAACAAATGATCTATATGATCTAGATAAATGGGAAGATTTTGAAAAAAATAACTCAAGAATCTTTTCAGGTATGTACCAGTTTTGGTGTAAGAAAATTTAAATAATTAGTTATGGCGGAGAGAGAGGGATTCGAACCCTCGGTAGTATTGCTACTACACACGCTTTCCAAGCGTGCTGATTAAACCACTCTCACATCTCTCCTAAATTTAGTTATCATTCATTTTCAAAGCATTTAAAAAAGTGTTTTGTGGAATATCAACCTTTCCAAACTGCCTCATTCTTTTTTTACCTTTTTTTTGTTTATCTAAAAGTTTATTCTTTCTTGTAACATCTCCACCATAAAGTTTTTGTGTTACGTCTTTTCTAAATGATGCTACAGTTTCACGGGCAATTACTTTGCCTCCAATTGCTGCTTGAATTGCAACTTTAAATTGTTGTCTTGGAATTAAATCTTTTAATCTTTCACAAAGTGCTCTACCTCTTTGCTCAGATCTATCTTTGTGAACAATTAAAGATAGAGCATCTACAGGATCGCCATTGATAAGTATCCCCACCTTAACTAAATTATTTATCTCATATCCAGTAATTTCATAATCAAAGCTTGCATAACCTTTTGTAATTGATTTTAATCTATCATAAAAATCAAAAACAACTTCATTAAGTGGAAGTTTATACTCAACTAAAGGTCTATTTCCTGCATAACTCATATTTAGTTGAATACCTCTTTTTGAAGTACATAATTCTAATACTGACCCCAAAAATTCTTCGGGTACAATAATTGTTGCCTTTATCCAAGGCTCTGAAATATTTTCCACTTTTACTGGATCTGGCATATCAGTTGGATTATGAAGATTTATAGTTGATCCATCTTTCATTAAGATTTTATAAACAACTGATGGGGCAGTAGTTACAAGCTCTAAATTAAATTCTCTTTCAAACCGATCTCTTATAATTTCTAAATGCAACAAACCTAAAAAACCACAGCGAAAACCATAACCTAGTGCAGGACTTACTTCTGGCTCATAAGAAAAACTAGAATCATTTAATGCAAGCTTAGCCATACTATCCCGCATGTGTTCATAATCATCTGAGTCGACAGGAAACATTCCACAAAAAACTACTGGTTGTGATGGTTTAAAACCTGGAAGAACTTCTTCTGTTGGAAATTTATCATCTGTTATTGTGTCACCAACTTTACAATCAGAAACACTTTTAATACCAGAATTAATGAAACCAATTTCTCCAGGCCCAAGTTTGTCAACTTCAGTTGCCTTAGGAGAAAATACACCTACTCTATCAATTGTATATGTGGCACCTGTTGCCATAAATCTTATTTTTTGACCTTTTTTTAGCTCTCCATTTATAACTCTTACAAGTACTACAACACCGAGATAACTATCATACCAACTATCAACTAACATACATTTCAATTCTTTACTTATTTCACCTGATGGCGATGGAAGCAGTGTTATGATTTTATTTAATAAATCTTCTATCCCAACACCTGTTTTAGCTGAAACAAGAGAAGCATTGTTAGTTTCAATACCTAGCACATCTTCAATTTGTGATTTTATTTTATCTGGCTCAGAAGAAGGAAGGTCAATTTTATTTAGGACAGGCAAAATTTCATGATCATTATTAATTGCCTGATACGCATTAGCTAATGTTTGAGCTTCAACACCTTGTGTAGAATCAACTATTAATAAAGATCCCTCACATGCTGCTAAAGATCTTGATACCTCATACGAGAAATCAACATGCCCTGGAGTGTCCATAATATTAAGTATGTAGGTCGTGCCGTCATTTGATTTGTAAGAAAGTCTAACTGTTTGAGCTTTAATCGTAATACCTCTTTCTCTTTCTAATTCCATAGAATCTAAAACCTGCTCTTTCATCTCTCTATCAGTTAAACCTCCACAAAACTGTATGAGCCTATCGGCTAATGTTGATTTTCCATGATCAATATGAGCAACAATTGAGAAATTACGAATAGAACTAAGTTCTGTCATTAGTTTCTTATAGAACCATCAAGCGATTGAGATATTTCATCAATTATTTTTTGTGATAATTCTTCAATTTCTTGATCGTTGAAGGTTTTATCTTGAGGTTGTAGTAAAACCCTAAAAGCAATACTTTTTTTATTTTCTGGAAGTTTATCACCCTCATAAACATCAAATATTGTTACATTTTGAATTATATTTTTATCTATTTTTTTTACTTTTTTAATTATCTCAGTAGCCTTAACATCTTTTGGAAACAGAAAGGCAAAATCTCTTTCAACCATTTGATAAGGATTATTGGCAAAACCACCTTTAGAGGAAGATTTATTTTCTTGAAATTGTGAAATATTCTCCAAATATATTTCAAAACCAAATACCTTGAAATTAACGTCAATTGTTTTTAATAGAATTGGATGCAACTCTCCAAAATTAGCTATTTTATTTTTACCAAGTCTTAAAGAAGATGATTTACCAGGATGATAGATTTGACCTTCAAGTTTTTCATATAACAAATTATCTATTGGCACATTTAAGTTTGCTAAAATAGAAAATAAATCAGCCTTTATACTAAAGACATCAATGTTTTTTTTATTTGATAACCAGTTTTGTTCATCAGACGAGCCATAAGCTATAGCAGTAGCAACATTTTCTTGTTGGTCTGGTAATGATTTAGAAAAATTTGGACCTACTTCAAATATTTTAGCTCTCAAATACATTCTAGCTTTATTTTGATTAATTGCCTCTAACAAATTTGGAAGCGTTGATGGTCTCATTGTACTTAAATCGGCACTTATTGGATTTTTTAAACTAATTATTTCATCTGAAATAATTTTTGCTTTTTTTTCATCCATAAATGACCATGTTACAACTTCAGAATATCCATTAAGGGCTATAGTTTTTTTGCTTTTATAAAAGGTTTTTGTTATATTATTTAAAATCTGCTTTTTTTCTTCTTGATTAGTTACTTTTTTTAGAGGAATTTTATTATAACCATAAATTCTAACTATTTCTTCGACGATATCTGCCTCACCAATAATATCTGGTCTAAAAGTAGGGCTTTGAATTTCAAATTTTGAATTTTTTTCATTAACAGAAAAACCAAGTGAAGCTAAAATTTTTTTCTGTTCCTTATTATTGATTTCGATTCCTCCAAAAGTCTTTATTTTATTTGTGTCAAACATAAATGGTTTATTTTTTTCTATATTAATTTCTGAAGAAACGAACTCACTTACTTCTCCTCCACATAATTTCAAAATCATTTGAGTTGCTGCATCGACACCCCAATAGATAGAATCAGTATCAATCCCTCTTTCAAAACGGTAACGTGCATCACTTTGAAGATTTAGTTTTCTTCCAGTTTTAGTGACAGAAATCGGATCAAATAACGCAACTTCTAGAAAGACATTTTTAGTCTCCAAACTACAACCACTATCGAGACCACCCATAACTCCACCAATTCCATGAAGCTTTTTTTCATCGTCAGAAATTACAATCATGTCACTGTCACATTTATAATTAATCTCATTAAGTGCTAAACACTCTTCATTTTTATTGGCTAATCGCATTGTTAAATTGCCTGACACTTTATCAGCATCATAAACATGTAGCGGTCTTCCTAAGTCAAAAGTAATGTAATTTGTAATGTCAACAAGCGCTGAAATGGGTCTTAATCCGATTGCAGTTAATCTATCTTGAAGCCATTTAGGACTTTCTACATTTTTGACATTTTTGAAATATCGACCTGCTACTCCGGGACATAGATTATTATTTTGAAAATCTTTTTTCCACGTAATTGGGCTTTTAAATGTTTCTTTAGATTTTTTATAATTTAAATTTTTTAATTTACCAATTCCTGCTGCTGCTAAATCCCTTGCAATACCTCTAACTGATAAACAGTCAGATCTATTTGGTGTTAAATTAATTTCTATAATAGGTTCATCTATTGCAAAGATTTTACTAAATAAATCACCAATTTTATAATTATCTTTTATTTCAATAATTCCATCGTGTTCATTAGAAATACCCATCTCTCTTTCTGAGACAAGCATTCCGCAAGACTCAACTCCTCTAATTTTAGTTTTTTTTAAATGTAAGTCAGTTCCAGGAATGTAACTATTTTCTGGTGCAAAAATTCCAAGCATGCCTTCTCTTGCATTTGGAGCACCACACACAACTTGATAATTTCCATTTATTGTTTCAACCTGACATACTTTAAGCTTATCTGCATCTGGATGTTTTTCTGCTTTTAAAACTTTAGCGACTGTAAAATTCTTAAATATTTCTGATTTATCTTCTACACTTTCAATCTCTAAACCAATATTGGTTAAAGTATCTGTTATGGTATTTAAATTTTCAGAAGTATCTAAATGATCTTTTAGCCAGTCTAGTGTAAATTTCATTTATAGTCCTGATCGTGTTTGGTTATCCAAAATACTAAAACCATAATGATCCAGCCATCTATAATTTGGATCAAAAAAACTTCTTAAATCTGTAATACCATATTTAAGCATCGATAAACGTTCGATTCCCATTCCAAAAGCAAAACCCTGATACTGTTTTGAATCAATATTACAATTATCTAAAACTATAGGATTGACCATTCCACAACCCAATATTTCTAACCATTTATCTCCTTCACCAATTTTTATTTTATTATTAACTTTAGTATAAGCTACATCCATTTCTGCACTGGGCTCAGTAAAAGGAAAGTAACTAGGGCGAAAACGGTATTGTAAGTTTTTTACTTCAAAAAATTCTTCTAAGAATGAAACGAGTGTTGATTTTAAATCAACCATAGTAGAACTTGTATCAACGACTAAACCTTCTACCTGATGAAACATAGGAGCATGTGTAGCATCTGAGTCACTTCTATAAGTTCTGCCAGGCACAATAATTTTAATAGGTGGTTTTGTGTTGAGCATAGTTCTCACTTGAACAGGGCTAGTATGGGTGCGAAGAACATTTTTGTCTCCGTTATCCTGAATATAAAAAGTATCCTGCATTTCTCTTGCTGGGTGATGTTCTGGTATATTTAAAGCTGTAAAATTATTAAAATCTGTTTCTATATCTGGACCTGTTTCCACTGCATAATTTAAATTTCCAAAAATTTCTATAATATTAAATATTGTTTGACTAATTGGGTGTATTTTTCCTTTTTCAGAAATATTAGGTGGTAAAGTAACATCAATAGATTCTAAATTAATCCTGTTTGAGATTTCAATATTTTCAATCTCTGTTCTTTGGTTTTTAATACCTTCTTCAATTTCTTTTTTAATAATATTTAATTCCTGTCCTTTCGATTTTTTTTCTTCAATCGACAAAGAACCTAATCCTTTTAAAGCTTCAGGTATTAATCCTTTTTTACCTAAATAATATAATCGAAGTTTTTCTAAATCTTCGAAGGATTTTGAAGCTTTAATTTTTTTTAGAACATCAATTTTATTTTCAGCAAATGCCATCAATATCTATTATATTTTATTAATTGAAATTATCTAGCAGATTGAGCTTTATCAACTAAAGCTTTAAAAGCTTCTGGCTGGTTAACTGCAAGATCCGCTAAAATCTTTCTATCTATTTCAATAGATGATTTTTTAAGACCAGATATAAATTGCGAATATGTTAAACCATGCAGTCGAACACCAGCATTGATTCTTTGAATCCATAAACCCCTAAAATCACTTTTTCTTTTTTTACGATCTCTATAAGCATATTGCATGCCTCTTTCGACAGCTTGCACAGCAACTCGAAAAACATTTTTTCTTCTACCGTAATAACCTTTTGCTCTTTTAATTACTTTTTTGTGTCTAGCTCTTGCTGTAACACCTCGTGATACTCTTGCCATTGATTTCCCCTTACTTGTTGTATGGTAACATATGATCAATCAAAGCAGAGTCACCTGGTGACATAATTGCAGATCTTTTAGTGTTACGAATAAATTTATTGGAACGTTTACTCATTCCATGTCTCTTTCCAGCAGGTTTAAATTTAATTTTACCAGTACCTGTTCTTGAAAATCTTTTTTTTAAACTGCTCTTAGTTTTAAGCTTGGGCATTACTATCTCCTATATTATAAGTTTACCCGTTAGGCTGCCCTGCAGGCCATAACAAGTTTTGAAGGCTTATACTGATAATTGAGTATTTTGCAATATGTAGAATTATTTAGCAACTTGAGGAACAAGTATCATCATTATTTGTCTTCCCTCAAACTTAGGAGCTACTTCAACTTTTGCATATTCCTCAACTTCTGAAGTTAGTTTTTTTAGAAGATCAAAGCCTAAATTTTGATGCTCCATTTCACGTCCTCTGAAACGCATAGAGACTTTAACTTTATTACCACCGCCTATAAACTTTGAAAGTGCTTTAATTTTAACATTGTAATCGTGGGTATCAATGCCAGGTCTCATTTTAATCTCTTTAACTTCAATTGTTTTTTGTTTCTTTTTTGCTTCTTTTTTACTTTTTTGCTCTCTATATTTTAATTTTCCATAATCTATAATTTTACAAACTGGTGGATTAGCTTCAGGAGACACTTCTACTAAATCAAAACCTTCATCTTCTGCTTGAATTAAAGCTTCACGAATGCTTAAGATCCCCATTTGTTTGCCACTACTAGATATTAATCTGACTTCACTTGCAGTAATCTGCTCATTGATTCTTGGACCAGTATCTTTCTTTGTTTTGAAATTTACAGCCAAAATTATATAGAGATTGAGTTAAAGCTATTATTTAATAGCATATTAGGAAATTAAGTCTTTTGTCATATTTTGTTAGGATATAATCTCAAATGAATTTAAATTCAAGGGCTGATTTAAAAAATATAAACTGTTTTTTAAGTTATTAAATACACTTTATGAAAATTTGTTTAGTTAGAAACGATAAAATGGGAGATATGATCCTTACTCTTCCAATTGTTCAAGGACTAAAACAAGCTAATCAGGATTGTAAAATTGATATTGTATGTTCTAAAAAAAATCAAAAAATATGTAAAAACTATAAATCTATTAACAAAATTTTTTTACTTCAAAATAAATTTTATCAAGTCTTAAAAATAATTTCAAAATTAAGAAATGAAGATTATGATTATATTTTCACATTTAGTCCTGGTCTATTCAGTATATTAATATCAATGTTTTCTAAAAGTAAAATAAAGTCATTGTTAATTTTTAAATCTCGATACAAAAATAATTATATGAGTAAATTTTTTGATAGAATTTTGGGTAAAATCTTTTTTACTCACTGCTTAATAATTGATCGCCAATTAAGATATTCCAAAAAAATCCCAATTCATCAAACAGAAATTATGATGGAGTTAGTTACTAAAAGTGGATTAAGTTGTAATAATACTGCAGAGATTAAGAATGAATTAGGATTTAATAAAATAGAAATAAGTTCTAAAAAATTATGCTTAATTCATTTATCTTCAAAATGGATCAATAAATATTTTTCTGAAGAAAACTTTATTAATCTATTAGACAATCTTAAAAATTTGAAAATCAATATTGTAATGACAACTGATGGAACATCAAAACATGTATTCTATGAAATATTTAAAAAATATGAAATTATTACTAATGAAGAGTTTGAAAATCTTAAAAGTATAAATAATATTTTAATCTTAAATCAATTAAATTTTGATAATTGGACATCAATAATAAACTCTTCAACATATGTAATTACACCTGAATGTGGATGCACACATATTGCATCACTTTCTGAAACAAAACTTTGTGTTATTTATGATTCGGATAATCTTCCAAGTATGATTGCAGAAGAATATGCACCCTGGAACAAAAAATATACTAAACTATTCTCTAATAACCAAAATTTAGAAAAAGAATTAATTTCATTTATTAGTTAATTTACTATCGTGTAAAAAATCTAAAACTTGTTTTACTGAAATTGAGTCCATTGTATCGGTTAGAATTGTATGAGCATTTTTATATTCAGATAAGTTTGATTTTGAGATAACATTATCTTTAGCTAAAAAAAGAATAGGTGAATTACTTAGAGCTGCTATATGACCTGGGCCAGTATCATTACTAATTATAAAATCACTTTTTTTAGCTATGGAATAGATAATTTCAGGAGGTGATTTATCGCTTAAATCAATAACCTTCTGACATGCATTATTGATCGCTTCTACTGTTTGTATATCTGATTTTTGCCCAATAACACAAATATGATATCCTTTTTTTTCTAGAGTACTTGCAAGTATTGCAAATTTATCTGGTGACCATTGCTTGTCCTTGCCTGATTTAGAAACACCAGGTATTATTAAGATTATTTTATCTTCATTAATTGCCGTAATATCTCTGGAAAGCCAATCTATATTTTGATAAATTTCATTTATTCCAAGTAACTTTAGTTGATTGTATAAACCTTGTTGTGGAGATTCAGTTCCTTGTGGAGGAATTACATATTGAATATCACAATTAGAACGAGATCCGTTAATTTTTACATCTGAAATAAATTTTAAGAATGACCAATAATTATTTGTTCTTTTAGAATTCTGTAAATCTATGATTAGATCGTATTTATTTTGATTAATTTTTAATATAACCTTAACTGAATCAATTATTCCTTTTCTATTATCTTTAAAAATCGAATTAAAATAATTTGAATTGCTTAAAAAATTTGCGTATTTTTCTTCAGTGAGCAAGTCAATAGTGGCATTACTAAAAAATTGCTTAATTGATGCCATAGCAAGTAAAGAAAATGCAATATCCCCAAGTGATCCATGCTTTACAACTAGTATTTTGTTAAATTGACTGCTGTTCATATAAGTCTACGTAACTTTGTACCATTTGGTATTTTGAAAATGTTTTTGATATATAGTCTTTACTTTCTAATGAAATATTAGAATATTTTTCTTTATCTATTTTGATAATATTTTGAAGTTTTATGTTTATTTCATTATATTTATGAGGATCTACTTTATAAATATCATCTAATTTATTGAGCTGATCTTTAACACCACCATAGTTAAAGGCTAGTACCCTTTTTTTCATTATTAATGCTTCGCTTATAATTCTTCCAAAGCCTTCAGCCTGTAAAGGAAAAGAGGTAATAATTGATGATAGGTAATATAAAGTTTTCAAATCATCTCTTGGTAGATTGCCTATAATCTTACATTTATGACCAAGGTTAAAACTTTGAATTTTATTTTGTAATTTCTCTGTATAAGATTGATTTTTTGTATCACCTGCAAAATAAAGTAAAAAATTATCATTTTGCATCTTATTAAATATATCTAAAAACTCAATTTGACCTTTCCAGTTTGTTAGCCTTGCAGGATATAGAATAATATTTTTTGAGGTATCAATTTGATACTTATTTATTATATTTTCTATTTGAGAATCTAAAATTGGTTTTTCAAAATATTTAACATCAACTCCTCTATTAATCACTTTAATTTTATTTGAATCCAAATTGTATTTTTTACTAATTTCATTTTTTACATAATTTGAAATAGCAACAATCTGATCAACTTTGGATAATTGCTTATTATAGATTTTTTTAAAATAAGAATTACCACTATACACATTATGAAATGTAGATATTGTTTTGAAGTTTCTATTTTTTATAAAACTTAAAATCCATGCTGGTGCTCTTGATCGTAAATGAACAACATTAATATTTTGATTAAAAATTAATTTTTTTAATTGATTAGCAATTAATGGATAAATAAAAAAATTTTTTGAGTTAACTGGTAAATGAAAATGATCAGTATAATTTTTATCAATTTCCTTAATTAAACGCCCTCCATTTGAAATAATATTATTTTTTAAATTTAATTCAGATAAATAATTTGCAACTTCAATAGTGCCTCTTTCGACACCACCAGAATCTAAAGAGGGAAGAATTTGAGCGACATTAAATGATGACATTTTATTAAAATATAAGTATTTTATCAAAGATGCCTTACTTTATTAATAAGAAAAAAGAAAGAATTCGCTATAAATCTATAAAGGGTAAGGGGCCTGGTATCATCTTTATCCATGGCCTTAACTCAGATATGAGTGGTCAAAAAGCTTTGTCTTTAGAAAGATTTGCGCGAAAAAATAAATTGCAGTTTATCCGTTTTGAATGCCGTGGTCATGGTAAATCTGATGGAAAATTCGAAGATTTTACAATTTCAGATTGGAAGAAAGACTTAATTGATATCATTGATAATATTGCAAAAGGACCACAAATTCTGGTTGGTAGCAGTATGGGTGGATGGTTAATGTTTTTAGCAGCCAAAGCAAGACCAAAAAGAATTGCTGGATTAATTGGCCTAGCGGCAGCACCTGATTATATCGATGGGTTTTACAAAAAACTCCCTTTAAAGAAAAAACAAGAAATGAAGAAAAAAGGAATTATTAAATATTCCTCCTACGGGTTTAGTTATCTTATAAAAAAGAAATACATTATTGAAGGTAGAAAAAATAAAATTTTAAATAAAGAATTCAAATGGAATAAGCCCTTAATTTTAATACAAGGACTAAAAGATAATGTTGTCACTCCAGATGTTCCAGAAAAAATAGTAAAAAAAATTAAAGGAAAGCAAATACAAATAAAATTATTAAAAAATAGTGATCATAGATTATCCGATCCATTTGATTTAAAAATAATGAATGATTCTATTCAATCAATAATAAAAAACTAAGCAGATTTTTCTTCTTGAATTAATACAGGTTGATCAAATTTATTGATCATTTCTTTTGGAACAATCTGCCAGAAGAGTAATTTCTCATTTTCCCAATTTTCGAGTAAATTTTTTGCATACATTGAATTTGTTTCCTTGATATGTTCTTCAATTTTTTGATATAAAACTTTTTCCCAATAAGTTGTCATTTGTTGTTGATAGAAAATATCCTCAAGATTAATTCGAAGTGGTAGAGTTCCTTCTTTATCGTACACAAATGCCATACCTCCAGTCATTCCAGCTCCAAAATTATTTCCTACTTCGCCAAGAATAACTGCACTTCCTCCAGTCATATATTCACATCCATTATCACCACATCCTTCAATAACAGCGTGTGCGCCAGAGTTTCTAACAGCAAATCTATCACCAGCAGTTCCAGCTGCAAAAAGTTTACCACGCGTTGCTCCATATAAGACAGTATTCCCAATGATAACATTTTTGTTTGTTTTTAGTTGTGAAGATGAGCTTGGTTGTATAACAATTTTACCCCCTGATAATCCTTTTGCAACATAATCGTTAGCGTCACCAAAGACTTTAAGAGTAGTTCCTTGCACGCTCCATGCTCCAAAAGATTGCCCAGCAGAACCATGAAAATTAACTGTAAAGAAATCCTCTGGAAGAGAACTCATTCCTTTTGTAGTAGTAATTTCTGATGCAAGTCTTGTACCAATAGCTCTATCAGTATTTTTGATATTATAGTTTAGTTCAATTTTTTGATCTGTTTCAAAGAAAGACTTAGCGTCCCCTATGATTTTAATATCAAGGCTATCGCTAACTTTATTAATTGTATTTTTCTTTATGTCAAATTCTCCAACTGATGAATCAATGGTTTGAATAATTGGATTTAAATCTAAATCATCAAGATCAGAACTTCCTCTACTAACTTGATACAAAAGATCAGATCTTCCAACTACTTCATCAAGAGAAGAAAAGCCTAGTGATCCTAAAATTTCTCTAACTTCATCAGCAATAAAACTAAAAAGATTAATTACTTTTTCTGGTGTTCCGGTAAATTTTTCTCTAAGTTTTTCATCTTGTGAGCAAACTCCAACGGGACAAGTATTTGAATGACATTGTCTAACCATGATACAGCCCATAGCAACTAAACTTGCTGTACCAATTCCATATTCTTCTGCCCCAAGCATAGCCGCAATAACAATATCTTTTCCTGTTTTCAAACCCCCATCAGTTCTAAGAACAACTTTATCTCTTAAGTTATTTAGAGATAGAACTTGATGTACTTCACTTAATCCGAGTTCCCAAGGAAGTCCTGCATACTTAATGCTTGTTTGTGGGCTTGCTCCAGTTCCACCATTGTGACCAGAAATGAGTATCGTATCAGCTTTTGCTTTTGCAACACCAGCTGCGACTGTTCCAATCCCTGACTGAGCAACTAACTTAACGCATACTTTAGCTCTTGGATTAATTTGTTTCAAATCGTAAATAAGCTGAGCTAAATCTTCAATAGAATAAATATCATGATGAGGAGGAGGACTAATAAGCGTCACACCTTCGGTTGAATGTCTTAGTTTAGCAATTAATTCTGTAACTTTTCCTCCTGGCAATTGTCCACCCTCACCAGGTTTTGCACCTTGTGCAACTTTAATTTCAATTTCTTCACAATTATTTAAATATTCCGCTGTTACACCAAATCGTCCACTTGCAATTTGTTTAATTTTTGATGATGCATTATCTCCATTTGGCTTAGGTTTAAATCTAATCGGATCTTCACCACCTTCACCTGAATCAGATTTAGCTCCTATCCTATTCATTGCTACAGAAAGAGTTTCATGCGCTTCTGGACTCAGGGCTCCAAGTGATATTCCTGGCGCAACTAGCCTTTTTCTAATTTCTTGAGAAGGTTCTACTGTGTTAGAGTTACTATTATTGTTATTTTTTTTGAAGTCTAAAAGATCACGAATATTTATAGGATCCATTTCATCAATCATCGAAGAATATTTTTTAAATAAAGAATAATTATTAGAAGTTACTGCAGTTTGAAGCATGTGAATTGATCTTGCTTCAAAAGCATGTTTTTCACCACCAAATCTATAGCGATAGTTTCCTCCAATCGGCAGCGTAATAACACTTTCTTCATAAGCATTATCATGAGCTAATCTTGATCTTCTTTCAATACCGCTGATACCGATACCGGATATTTTAGAACTCATAGAAGGGAAATATTTGCTCATTAAATTTCTACTGAGTCCAATCGCTTCAAAATTACAACCACCTCGATATGAATTAATCACTGATATTCCCATCTTACTCATAGTCTTAAGCAAACCATTATTTATAGAATTAATAAATCTCTCTACACATTCTTCATATGAGAGATTTTTAAATAATCCTTTTTTATGTCTTTCCGCTATAGCTTGTTGTGCCATATATGCATTCACACTTGTTGCTCCAACTCCGATAAGCACTGCAAAATATTGTACATCTAAACATTCTGCAGATTGAACATTTAAGGAAATAAAAGTTCGAAGATTTTGTTTAATTAAATGATGATGAACAGAACTTGTAACTAATATCATAGGAAGAGCTATTCTTGTTTTAGACATTTCTTTGTCACTTAAAATTATATGAACATACCCCTCTCTAACAGCTTGTTCTGCTTCTCGGTTTATTCTTGAAATTTCTATCTCAAAATTATTTTCAGGATTTGTTTTATCCATTGTTGTGTTAATGATCTTCACACTATCTTTCATATATCTTCGCATAGATTTGAATTGCTCAATTGAAAGAACAGGAGAGTTCAATTGTAAATGATCGCATTGATCTTCATCTTCATCAAGAATATTACTTAAGTTTCCAATCCTAGTTCGAAGACTCATAACAACTCTTTCTCTTAATGAATCAATTGGTGGATTTGTAACTTGACTAAAATTTTGTCTAAAAAAGTGATGAAGTCCTCTATATTTATTTGAGAGCACAGCTAGTGGAGTGTCATCTCCCATCGATCCCGTTGCTTCTTTTTTTTCAGCAATCATAGGATGAAGTATTAATTCTATGTCTTCTACTGACCAGGCAAAGCATGCCATTCTTTTTCTTAGATCTCCAGAGTCTAAATCTCTAAATTCCTCATCAACAGATTGAACAAGTTTATCAATATACGTAATTTTTTTAGTCCAATCACCAAATGGTTTAGTTTCTGCTAAATACTTTTTTATCTCATGATCTTTAAAAAATTTTTTCTCTTTAAAGTTGACTGCTATTAATTGACCTGGTCCTACCCTACCTCTTTCTACTATTTCATTTTCTTTAATATCAACCATTCCAGTTTCAGAACCAGCAATGAGAAGATTTTTTGTCAGAGTATATCTTATAGGTCTAAGGCCATTTCTATCCATTCCAGCAATGGCCCAATCACCGTACGCGCCACATATTGCTGCTGGACCATCCCATGGCTCCATAACTGCTCCACCATAAGCGTATAAATCTTTTATTTTTTTTGGAAAATCTCTTCTGTGTGACCAAGCTTCTGGAATTGTTATTATTTTAGCCATAGGTAAAGAACGATTAGCTTTAACTAATAACTCTATTGTTGAATCTAATGCAGCAGAGTCAGACGCTTTAGCATCAATTATGGGTTTTAAATCATCTACATTATTGCCAAAATTTTTATGTTCCATTCTTGGCTCGTGCGCAGCCATCCAATTTTTATTACCTTTAAGTGTATTTATTTCACCATTATGAGCAATCACTCTAAAAGGCTGTGCTAAAGACCAAGTGGGAAATGTATTGGTTGAATAGCGCTGGTGATAAACTGCATACTTAGAAATAAAATTCTCATTTTGGATGTCTGGATAAAAATTGGAAAGCTGTTCTGCTAAAAACATACCTTTATAAACAATGGACTGACAAGATAGTGAGCAAATATAAAAGTCTGAAATATTTTGATTTCTAATTTCTTTTTCTATTCTTTTTCTAATTATATAAAGTTTATTATCAAATTCTTTTTCATCTTCTAGTTCTTCATTACAAATTAGTATTTGTTCTATTTCAGGCCTTGTTGCTTTTGCTTTATCACCAATAATCGATGAATTAATTGGAACGTGTCTCCAACCATATATTTTCAAACCTTCTTTAATTATTTCAGATTCAACAATTGTACGAGCGTTTTCTTGAGCGGCAAAATCTGTACGTGGTAAAAAAATCATGCCGACCCCGAAAGGTAAATCATTAGGAGTGTGGCCAGTTCTTTCTATTTGTTGAGTAAAAAAATTCTTTGGTATGGATAACTGTATTCCTGCACCATCACCTGTTTTACCATCAGCATCAACTGCTCCCCGGTGATACAAAACTCTTAAAGCTTGAACTCCTAGCTCGACTATTTCTCTTGTCTCAGAGCCATCTAAAGATGCTATTAATCCAACACCACATGATGAATGTTCATCTTGTTCATTATAAACATGATTTTCTTCTAAGAATTTTTTATCCTTTTTATACTTTTCAATAAAGTGATTAGGCATTTACTGCTTTCTTATTAATATTATTTTGATCAGAAAAATTATTTTCTAAATATTCATTAATATTTTTTGCTGCATCACGACCATCTTTGATTCCCCAAACAACTAAACTTGCACCGCGAACAATATCTCCAGCAGCAAATACTCCATCAATTGATGTCATCATATTTTTATAATTAATTTTTAGCGTACCCCATCTTGTAACTGTCAGGTCATTATAATCAAAAAGCTTAGGTAAATTTTCAGGTTCAAAACCCAAAGCTTCTATAGCTAAATCAACATCTAGCTCTTTTTCCGTACCTTCTTTTGGCTCTGGCTTCCTTCTACCTGACTCATCAGGTTCTCCAAGTTGCATTAAAACAGTTCTGACATTTTTCAATGAGCCGTTTCCCGAATACTCAGTTGGTAAAGTCAACCATTGAAAGTCGACGCCCTCTTCTATTGCATTTTGAACTTCTCTTTGCGAACCAGGCATATTTGTCTTATCACGTCTGTAAAGACACTTAACAGATTTTGCTCCTTGTCTTACAGCCGTTCTAACGCAATCCATAGCGGTATCACCGCCACCAATGACAACTACATTTTTTCCATTTGCGTTTAATCTTCCATTTGTGAAATCTTCAACTTTATCTTTTAAACCAGTCTTGTTACTCGCTATTAGGAAATCTAAAGCTGGTACAACATTATTAAAATTGGATGTATTTAGATTTATTTCTCTAAATTTGTAAACCCCGGTTGCTATAAGAACTGCATCATGCTTATTTTTAATATCTTCAAAAGTAATGTCTTTTCCGATATCGCAGTTTAACTCAAACTTAATTCCACTTTCTTTAAGTCGATTTGTTCTTCTTATAACAATATCTTTTTCTAGTTTAAAATTTGGAATACCATAAATTAAAAGACCTCCTGGTCTATCGTAGCGATCATATATTGTAACTTGAAATCCTTTTTTACGAAGTTCTTCTGCTGCAGCTAATCCAGCAGGACCAGAACCAATAATTCCAACACTTTGATTTCTTTCTTCAACTGGTTCTATATTTTGAACCCAACCTTCTTCCCAAGCTTTATCCGTAATATATTTTTCTATCGATCCAATAGTAACAGTACCGTGGCCAGATTGTTCAATTACACAGTTACCTTCACACAAACGATCTTGGGGACATATACGACCACAAATTTCAGGCATGTTATTTGTAGAGCTGGAAATTTCAAATGCCTCCTGCATTCTATCCTCAGCAGTTAGTTTTAACCAATCTGGAATATTATTGTGTAAAGGACAATGAACTTGGCAGAAAGGAACACCGCATTGAGAACATCTGGAAGCTTGTTCTTCTGCCTTTTGTGAAGCATATTTAGCATAAATTTCATCAAATGATTTAACCCTCTCTTTGGCAGATATTTTACTAGGATTTTCTTTGTTTATTTTTGTAAATTTTAGCATTTAGTTATCATTTGTTTACTATTTTATCTAGATCGAACCAAATACACATTCAAGATGAAAAAAGAAACAATAATTTTGTAATAATAGTACCATCTATGTACTAAAACTGAGAAAACCCTTAATTCACAACAATATTTTTAAGTATTTGTAGTGTATCCTGTGGATTAATATCAAGATTTTGGAACGATTTATCGACATTTACGAGAATATTATCCTTTTCAAATAATATTAACTGTTCTGAGGTAAGAGGAGAAATTGGAGTTTTTTCAGCAATATTTATCATAGGTTTCATAAATGCCATAGGAACAGGAACTAAAACTCGAGTTTTGTTTAAAAAATTAGAAATATGATTAAAAAATTCTTTGTAAGAATAAATCCTAGGGCCAGCAAGTTCGTAAATATTTTTCCCCTTAATATTGGAATTAATTATTTCATCAACGGCTAAAGAAACATCATCAATAAATACGGGTTGGAATTTTGTTGAACCATCTCCAAAAAGTGGCACAAAAAAAGAAGCTTTAAATATTGGCAAAAGTCTTTTCATGAAGATATCGCCACCACCTATAATAACACCAGGTCTAATAATAATTACATTATCTAGTTGTTTAAAAGCTTCCTTTTCAGATTTATATACTGCAATACTTCTTGTTGAATTTCTATCAATATCTACACCAAGACCAGAAAAAAAAATGAATTGTTTTAATTGCTTACTAGATTTTAAAATTCTAATAAGTTTCTGATTAAACTTAAATATTGTATTATTAAAATCACCTTTCTTTTGATCGTATGTAGTTTTCAAATTAATGCATACATCTGCATTATTTAAAACAGATTTAAGCCTTTTTTCTTCTAATGAAGAATAACGAAAAGGAACTACCTGTCCTGTAACACCTAAGAGTCGGATTTTAGCTTCTTGTACTGATCTTTGATATGGAACAATAATTTTATACCCTTTTTTGGAAAGTCTTCTTATTATATGTTTTCCAACAAAACCTGCACCTCCAAAAATTACTATTGATTTCATGGCCTTTAATTAAATAAATGATATAGAGGAAAAAATATAAATTAAACAGTTAATATAATCAAAATGAAAATAAATGTCTATCATGGAGATCTCCCAGAAAGTTTTAAAGCTGCTAGTATTGTTGCTTTAGATAGCGAAACAATGGGTTTAAATCCTAAAAGAGATAAACTATGTTTAATACAGATTTCGAATGGAGATGAAATATGTCATCTGGTGACAATTGATTTATTAAATAAAAAACCTGTAAATTTAATTAAAATTCTTAAAAATAATAAAATACAAAAAATATTTCATTATGCTAGATTTGATGTTGCAGTTTTTAAACATAATTTCAAAATAAATATAAAAAATATTTATTGTACTAAAATTGCATCAAAACTTGTCAGAACCTATACAGATAAACATGGATATAAAGATCTTTGTAGTGAATTATTAGGTAAATCAATTTCAAAAACTGAACAATCTTCTGATTGGGGTGGAGAATTAACTAAAGATCAACAACAATATGCCGCAACTGATGTTCTTTATTTACATAAAATAAAAGATCATCTTGATAGAATGTTATTAAGAGAAAAAAGAATAAAACTTGCCAAAGCTTGTTTTGACTTTATTCAATATAGAACAGATCTAGATAATAGTGGTTGGGCTGATCAGGATATTTTTAAGCATTAATGAAGAATTATAATAAAAAAATAATTGATAGTGCAAAAAGAACTTTAAATCGGGAACTCAATAGTATTAAAAATTTAAAGTCTGTATTTAATAGTAATTTTTGTAAAGCTATAAATTTAATTTATAATACTAAAGGTAAAATTGTTGTAACAGGTGTGGGCAAGAGTGCACATATTGGTAATAAATTTTCAGCCACACTTACATCTACTGGTACACCTTCTTATTTTGTACATGCAACTGAGGCTAGTCATGGTGATTTAGGAAGTATTAAAAAAGAAGACTGTGTTATTGCAATTTCCAACTCTGGTGAAACATCTGAGTTAAATAATATTATTCAATTTACAAAAAGATTTAATATTAAACTGATTAGTATTACTAGTAATTCAAAAAGTACTTTAAATAAGAATTCAAACGTAAGTATTGTTTACAAAAAACCAATAGAAGCATGTCCTCTAAATTTAGCTCCCACCAGTTCTACATCAATGTCTATGATAATTGGAGATTGTATTGCAATAGCTTTATTGGAACTTAGAGGATTTAAAAGTACTCAGTTTAAGAGTCTTCATCCTGGAGGTAATCTAGGTAAAGATTTAAAAAACTTAAGTGAAATCATGCATAAAAACAAAGAAATTCCATTAGCAAAATTAAATGAAAAAATGTCAAAAGCTCTTCTTACTATGACAAAAAAGAGTTTTGGATGTATTGGTGTAGTTAATGAAAAAAATCAAATTGTTGGGATAATTACTGATGGTGACTTGAGAAGAAAATTAAATTCGAAGTTTTTTGATAAAAAAGCATCAGAAATAATGACTAAAAAACCAACATTGGCAAATAAGAATATGTTAGTAGGGGAAGCAATTAATTTAATGAATACAAAAAAAATAACAAGTTTATTTATTTGTGATAATAAAAGACCATTAGGAATAGTTCATATCCATGATTTGTTAAGATTGACGAGTTAATTTGAATTTTTTTTTACATATAAATAGTAAATTAATATTTTTTTTAGGAATTCTGGTTATATCTTTTTTTTTATTAATAATATTTTCAAAACAAATTAGTCTTACAAATATTGAAGTTGAAAAAATTAAAAAAAATTTAACTAGCGCTGATATTGCAGAACCAAAGTTTGCTATAAATAATGAATCCAAAAAAATATATATTACAGCAAAAGAAGGAAATTTTTTGAATAATGATGAAATTCTATTAAAAAAAAATGTCAGATTTAAATCAAATGATTTTAGTATTGAAACTGAGAGAGTTATTTTTGATAGAAATAAACAAACTGCAAAAAGTGAAACTAAGTCACTTTTTAAATCAAAAAATACTACAATTTTTTCAAATGGATTTAATATATATGATAAAGGAGACAAGATAATCTTTTTTGGTAAATCTTTTGTTGTTCTTAAATGAAATTAATTTTTAAAGTTATAATTTTGCTAGTTTTATCAATTAGTATTTCAGCTAGAGAAAAAGGTGAGACTGAAATCACTACTGATGATGGAATTGAAGTATTTCAAAATGAAAAATATTATTTACTAAAAAAAAATGTTAAAATTGAGTCAGATAATTTCATTCTAACGGCTGATGATGTAAAAATCAATTTTAATAAAAGTTTGTATGATATTACCATACTTGATGCCAAAGGTAATGTTGATTTTGTTTCTCAAGAATTTCAAATGAAGGGTAGTGGTGAAAAGTTAAATTTTGAAGTCAAATTCGAAAATATTAAAATTGAAGGATTAGATTCAGAACTTTTAACAGAAGATATTGAAATGTATTCTGATGGCTACATTGAAGTTAATAATCAAAATGGAAGATTTTCATTAAAAGGGTCAAATTCGAAATTAATTAATGAAGAAATTTTTATTGAGGGATTTTCAATAGATGGAATTTTTACTAAAAATACAAATTCCAATAAAAAAGAAATCACCTTATTAAATGTCGTTGATGATAAAATTTCGTTCGCAAAGAATAATGATACTGAAATGTATGCAAAAAAAATAAATTTTGACAATAATACATCACTTATTGAATTAATTGACACGGTTACTATAATTCGTAATGGTGAAAATATAACAGGTGATTATGGAACTCTTGATACAAAAAATAATTCGTATAAAATTAAATCAAATGACCAAAAAAAGGTTAAAGCATTAATTCTAAATAATGAACAATAAATTTAAAATATTAGAAAATGGTCTAATAATAAATAAAGTTTCTAAAACTTATGGAAGCAAAAAAGTTGTAAGAGATGTAAGTATATCTATAAATAGGAACGAAATAGTTGGATTATTAGGCCCAAATGGCGCAGGAAAAACTACTACTTTTTATATTATTGTTGGTTTAGTAAAACCAGATAGTGGAAGTATTGTTTTAGATAAGTTAGATGTATCTAGTCTTCCAATTTATTTAAGAGGAAAACTTGGTATAAGTTATCTTCCTCAAGAAGCTTCTATTTTTAGAGGTATGAATGTTGAAGATAATCTTCTTTCAATAATTGAAATCACTGAGAATGATAGAAATAAACAAAATATAATTTTACAAAATTTACTTAATGAATTTGATATTAATCATGTGAGGAAGTCTAGATCAATTGTATTATCAGGTGGAGAAAGAAGAAGGTTAGAAATAGCAAGAACTCTAGCTACCAACCCAAAATATTTATTACTTGATGAACCTCTTACAGGTATTGATCCAGTATCTATTGAGGAAATAAAAATTATAATTAAAAAATTAAAAGAAAGAAATATCGGAATATTAATTACAGATCATAATGTTAGAGAAACTTTAAAGATTGTTGATAGGGTGTATATTGTTAATGAAGGAGCAATATTTTACGAAGGAGATCCTGTATCAGCTGTAAACGATGATAAAATAAAAAAATTTTATTTGGGTTCAAATTTTAAACTTTAAATGATTAGTAATGCAATTAAAGAAGGTATAAATGGTACACCTAATATACCAGGAGATAAATCTATATCTCATAGATCAATAATAATTCCTTCAATTTCAAATGGAATTTGTGAAATAAATAATCTTTTAAAATCAGAAGATGTTTTACATACACTTAATGCTTTTAGATCTATGGGGGTCAAAATCTTAGAAGAAGACAGTAAAATAATTATATATGGGAAAGGTTTAAATTCCTTAAAACAACCAAAGGATGATATTTATCTTGGTAATTCTGGAACAAGCGCTAGATTGTTAACTGGCCTTTTGTCATCTCAAAAATTTAATTCCATTATTACAGGTGATAAATCTCTATCTAAAAGACCAATGGAGAGGATTTCAAATCCTTTAAGTAAAATGAATGCAAAAATACAAACTACTAATGGATCTTTGCCACTAAAGATTAAAGGAAATAATTTAATATCATGTGAAATTGATCTGGAGATACCATCTGCTCAAATTAAATCAGGTTTATTATTAGCAAGTTTAAACACAAAAGGTGAAACTAGAATTACTGAATATAAAGTAACAAGAGATCATACAGAAACAATGCTAAAAGCGTTTGGTGCAGATATAGAAATAAAAAAAACTGATATTAAGAAAGTAATTAAAATAAATGGAGGTAAAGAACTAAAATCTAAAAATATTGATGTTCCAAATGATTTATCCAGTAGTGCCTTCTTTATAGTGTCTGCGTTAATTAATCATAATTCACATGTAGTTCTTAAAAAAATAAACAATAATCCTACAAGGAATGGATTGATCAATGCTTTAAAAAAAATGGGTGCAAAAATTTCTTTACTAAATAAACGAATCACTAACGATGAAGAAATTTGTGATATTGAAGTTACATACTCCAAATTAAATGGATGTGATCTTGGGCCAGAATTTGCAGACTTAATGATAGATGAATATCCTATATTAGCTGTTGCTGCTTCTTTTGCAAATTCTCCAAGTATATTCCGTGGATTAAATGAGTTAAAAGTTAAAGAGAGTGATAGATTAAAATTAATTTTAGTTAATTTAAAAAATTGTGGAGTGAATTGTAAAGTAGAAAATAATGATCTTTATATTTATCCTTCTGAAAAATATGAAATTAAAAATAATGTTATTCAAACTGATTTCGACCATAGAATTGCAATGTCATTTGCAATAATGGGAACAAGAATTGGGCCGCTAGAAATTAGTGAATCAGGGTCTATAAATACTAGTTTTCCTACATTTAAAGATGAGTTGAATAGGTTAGGTGGTAATTTTTTTTGAAGAATTTAATTGTTACAATTGATGGTCCAGCTGCCTCAGGAAAAGAAAAGATTTCAAAATATATTAGTAGAAGATGGAGACTTAAACATTTAGATTCAGGTATACTATATAGAAGATTAGCTTACATTTTACTAAAAGACAGTATTAATATTAATAATTTAAATGAAATTAAAAACAAATTACAAGAAATAAACAGTATATCCTTTCAAAAAAGTAAAAAAATCAGAACTCAAGAAATAAGTAAATTTGCTTCAAAAATAGCTGTATACGGTTTTGTTAGAAACTTTATAAATAAATTACAACATAACTTCGTTAAAATTAATAAAAATAAGAAAGGTTTCGTTATTGATGGAAGAGATATAGGCTCAGTTGTTTTTAAAAAAGCTGATTTAAAACTATATATAGACGTAAATCCTGAAATTAGAGCAAAAAGAAGATATAAACAGTTGATTGATAGTGGTGAAAAGTCTATATACCCAAAAATTTTGAAGGATATAGAATTGAGAGATAAAACAGATATATTGAGGAAAAATTCACCCTTAGTTATACCGAAGAACTCGTTTATTATTGATAATAATGGTAGTTTTAAAGAAACTATAAATCAAATAAAAAAAATATTACCTAAAATTTAGAATGAAACAAGAGTCGATTAATAAAATTTCTAATTCACAATACGATGATCTTATAAGTAACTCATTAAAAAATTCATCAGCAAAAGAAAAAAGTATTGCTAAAGGAAAAATTATATCAATTGAAAATGAAATAGTTACAATTGACGTTGGTCTTAAAAGTGAAGGTCGAGTTCCTTTGAGTGAGTTTTCAAGACCAGGTCAAAAATCTGAAATAGAAGTTGGAGATGAAACAGAAGTATTTATAGAAAATGTAGATAATGCAAATGGTGAAACATTACTCTCAAGAGAAAAAGCTGTAAAACAAAAAGCGTGGCATAATTTGCAAATAAGCTTTAATGACAATAAAGTTGTAACTGGAATACCTTTTAATAGAGTTAAAGGTGGGATGAGTGTTGATTTAGATGGTGTTGTTGCATTTCTTCCTGGAAGTCAAATTGAAACCAGACAAATTATAAAAGATACAAAAGAATTATTAAATAAACCTCTAGAACTGTTAATTTTGAAAATGGATAAATATAGAGGAAATATTGTTGTTTCCAGAAAAGCTATTACTGAAAATGAGCTCAAAGAACAAAGAAGTGAACTTCTAAAAAATATTAAAGAAGGCTCAATTATAGAAGGCAAAGTTAAAAATATTACTGACTATGGTGCTTTTATTGATTTGGGAGGTATAGACGGTCTCGTTCATGTAACTGATATTTCTTGGACAAAAATAAGTAACCCTTCAGAAGTTCTTGAATTAAACTCTACTATCAAAGTAAAAGTTCTGAAATTTGATGAAGAACTATCTAGATTAAGTCTTGGAATTAAACAGTTATCAGAAAATCCATGGGATAATGTTAAAGAGAATATTAGAACAAAAGAAAAGATTTTAGGTAAAGTTATTAGTATCAGTGACAACAATGTTAATATTATTCTTAATGAAAAATATGATGGAATAATTTCAGTAAATGAACTTAGTTGGTTAAAAAAACCACCTCACCCATCTAAAATTGTTAGCTTAAATGAAGAAATTGAGGTGTTAATTTTAGAGATTGATGATGATAAAAAAAGAATAAATTGCAGCTTAAAACAAATGAAAGAAAATCCTTGGATTAAACTCAATGAAAAATTTAACATTAATGATACTTTTGAAACTGAAATAGTTAACATTGTAGACTTTGGAATTTTTGTAAAAGTACTTGATGAGATTGATGGAATGGTTCATATTTCGGATTTAAGCTGGGATGAAAAAGAATGTGAAACGATCATAAAAGATTTTAAAAAAGGTGAGAAAGTAAAAGTTAAGATATTAGATATCAATGTTGAGAAAGAAAGAATAAGTCTTGGAATAAAACACTTAAAAAACGATCCTGTACAAGCATTTATTGAATCTAATCCTGTTAAGTCAAAAGTTACTGGAAAAATTGTTGATATTGATGAAAAGGGTTTGAAAATTGAACTCGATAAAGAAAATCAAATATTTGGTTTTATTAGAAAAACAAACTTATCTAATGATAAAAATGAGAATAAAACTGAACGTTTTGCTTTGGAAGAAAACATCGATTCAATAATTTTGTCAATAGATTCAAAAACAAGAACATTAAATCTCTCGATTAAGGAACTAGAGATAAGGGATGAAAAAGAAGCTTTATCAAAATATGGATCAAGTGCGTCTGGTGCTTCGTTAGGTGATATTTTAGGATCTGTTCTTAAAAAATAGGACTGATGTTAAAGTCCCAAATTCTTGAAGAACTTCATCAAAAACATAATAACTTAAGCAAAGAAGATATTGATACTTTATTTGAAATTTTTCTAAAAAAATTAGTTAACTCTCTTAAAAATGGACGAAATATTGAAATAAGAGGCTTTGGAACATTAACTAGAAAGATTAATAAAGAGAAGATTGTAAGAAACCCAAAAACTAACGAAAAATTATTTAAAAATCAAAGTTATAAATTGCATTTTAAAATTGGAAAAATATTACATAAAAGAATTAATCCTTTAATAAATATTAATAAAGAAGATGAGTTCTAAGAAAGTAATTGTAGCATTAGATAATAACAACTTAAAAAAAACATTAAGATTAGTAAGAGTTTTAAAAAGTGAAGTATATGCATTCAAAATTGGTTATCAATTTTTTTTTAGCTTTGGATTACAGGGTTATAAAAAAATTTACTCAATTTGTCCCAAAATATTTCTTGATTTAAAATTACATGATATACCCAATACCGTTGAAAAGGGTCTAGAAGCAATCTTAAAAATGAAACCTTTTTTTACTACAATACACGTTTCGGGTGGTGATAAAATGATGAAAGTATCTAGCTCATATAAAAAAAATACTAAGATTTTAGGTGTGTCAATTTTAACAAGTATGGATAGCAGACAAACAGCTAAATATTATAATCAAAAAAATGTTACAAAATTAGTTAGAAGTTTTACAAAAGCTGCTAAAAAAAATAAATTAGATGGTGTAGTCTGCAGTCCTCAGGAAATAAAATATATCAGAAAAGAAGTGGGAAAAAATTTTATAATAGTAACTCCTGGGATTAGAATATATAATCAAATAAAAAATGATGATCAAAAACGAGTTGAAACACCAGAAAAAGCTATTAAGTTAGGTGCAAATTATTTAGTTATAGGTAGACCAATTACTAAATCTAAAGATCCACTTAAAGTTTTAAAAGAAATTAATAAATCTCTATCATAAAAAATGATTATAAAAATTTGTGGAATACAAAATGAAGATACACTTCTTTGCTGTGAAAGAAATAAAGTAAATTTTTTTGGTATGATTTTTTATCCAAAAAGTCCAAGAAATATATCATTTGAGAATGCAAGAATGCTACAAAATATATCTAAGGACTTGAAAATTAAAGGTGTTGGTGTCTTTGTTAATAAAAATATTGATGAATTAGAACAAATTATAAAAAATTTAAAATTGAAATTTGTACAATTACATGGATCAGAAGATGAGCAATATATTGAATCTTTAAAAAAGATGGATGTGAAAATTATTAAATCAATTTCTATAGATAACAATAATGACTTAAATAAAATTGATAAATATGAAAGTGTTGATTATTTTTTATTTGATTACAAGCCTTTGAAAAATGAGTTACCTGGTGGGAATTCTAAGAGCTTTGATTGGAATATATTAAAAAATCTTAAAACTAAAAAACAGTGGTTTTTATCTGGAGGGATTAATACAAATAATATTAAGCAAATAGTTGATGATATAAATCCATTTGGAGTAGATTTATCATCAGGAGTAGAAAAAGAGCTTGGCATTAAAGATAATCAGATTATAAATAATTTTATCGGGAAATTAAACAATGCTTAAGAACACATATAAAAATTATCCAAATGAAAAAGGATATTTTGGTCAATTTGGTGGAAGATATGTATCTGAAACTTTAATGCCTTTAATTCTTGAAGTAGAAAAGGAATATGAAAAAATAAAAAATGACAAAAATTTCATTAATGAGTTCAATCATTATTTAAAAACATATGTTGGGAGACCAAGCCCATTATTTTTAGCTGAAAGAATTACTAATGATCTTGGAGGGCCAAAAATTTATTTTAAAAGAGACGAATTAAACCATACAGGTGCCCATAAAATCAATAATTGTATGGGTCAAATCTTAATGGCAAAAAAAATGGGTAAGACTAGAATTATAGCAGAAACAGGAGCAGGACAACACGGTGTTGCTACAGCAACGGTATGTGCTTTATTTGGATTACCTTGTATAGTCTATATGGGAGAAAAAGATATTGAAAGACAATCACCGAATGTCTTTAGGATGAAATTGCTTGGTGCAGAAATACGATCTGTCTCTACTGGTTCAAAATCCCTGAAAGACGCTATGAATGAAGCACTAAGAGATTGGGTTACAAATGTTAGAGATACTTTTTATATAATAGGAACAGCAGCAGGACCCCATCCATATCCAGCAATGGTGAGAGATTTTCAATCTGTGATTGGAAAAGAAGTGCGTGAGCAACTTGAAGATATGGAAGGAAGAGCTCCAGATTTATTAATGGCTTGTATTGGTGGTGGTTCAAACGCTTTAGGGTTGTTCCATGAATTCTTAGATGATTCTAGTGTTGAAATGATTGCTGTTGAAGCAGCAGGACATGGAATAGATACAGATAAGCATGCGGCTAGTTTAACTGGAGGAAAACCAGGTGTATTGCATGGTAATAAAACCTATTTGTTACAGTCAAACACAGGACAGATTCAGGAAGCACATTCTATCTCTGCAGGATTAGATTATCCAGGAATTGGTCCTGAACATTCATTTTTATTTGAAGAAAAAAGAGTTAAATATATGTCAGCAACTGACAAAGAAGCATTAGATGCCTTTCAATATTGTTGCAAGTTAGAAGGTATAATTCCAGCCTTAGAACCTGCGCATGCGTTAGCTGTATTAAAAAAAATATCAAAAAACTATAGTAAAGATAAAATTATTGTAATGAATATGTGTGGTCGAGGAGATAAAGATATTTTTACAATAGCTGATGAATTAAATATAAAGATCTAAATGACTAATTTAATTAGTCAGACATTTAAAAATAATGAAAAAAAACTAGTAACATTTATTACTGGGGGTGATCCTGATTTTGATACAAGTTTAGAAATTATTAGGACAATAATTAATAATGGGGCTGATATTGTAGAAATTGGAATGCCCTTTTCTGATCCAATGGCTGATGGCCCAACAATTCAGCTATCAAGTAATAGAGCGATAAGTAAAGGAATTGATTTAGAAAATATTTTCTCTTTAGCCGCTGAAGCAAAGAAAATAAAAAATGATCTCCCTATTATTTTAATGGGTTACTATAACTTGATTCTATATTTTGGAATTGAGAAGTTTGTAAAAAGATGCAAAGAAAATGGGGTTGATGGTTTAATTATTGTTGATCTACAACCTGAAGAAGATGATGATTTGATTAATGAAGTAAAAAAAAGCCATATTGATCTGATTAGATTGATTACTCCAACAACTAACGAGGAGAGACTAAAATTGATATTAAATAATGCTAGTGGTTTTTTATATTATGTTAGTGTTATGGGAATTACTGGACAAAAATCTGCTGATCTTAATGATCTTGAAAATTCAGTGGCTTTTATCAAAAAACACACAAACTTACCAGTTATCCCTGGATTTGGTATTAAAAACTCAACTGATGTAAACAATATATGCAAAATAGCTGATGGTGCAGTTGTTGGCTCGAGTATAATTAAAATTATTGAAGAGAATTTAAATGACAAAGACAAAATGTTATTAGAAATTAAAAAATTTACAAAAGATTTGAAGGATGGAACTAAATTATGAATTGGTTAACAAATTTTGTAAAACCTAAACTATCCTTACTTGTAAAAAGAAGGAATGTACCAGAAAAATTATGGAATAACTGTATTTCATGTGGAAATATGATTCATCATAAAGATTTAAAAGAAAATCTATACGTTTGTGTAAATTGTAATTATCATTTTAGAATGTCTGCAGAAGATAGGATAAAATTGTTTTTTGAAGATGGAAATTATAGTGAAATTAGCCCTGATAAGATTTCTGATGATCCACTAAAATTCACAGATAAGAAAAAATATAAAGATAGATTAAAAGAATACAGAAAAAAAACAAACAGAGATGATGCTTTCATACTTATTAAAGGAAAGATTAAAGATAAAGAAATTATTTCAGGACTAATGAATTTTGAATTCATGGGTGGTTCTATGGGTAGAGCAGTTGGGGGGGCAATAGTTAAAGGAGCTAAGATCGCTATAGAAAAAAAATTACCTTATGTTGTTGTTACCTCATCTGGGGGAGCAAGAATGCAGGAAGGAATTGTAAGCTTAATGCAAATGCCAAGAACAATAGCAGCGGTTGATTTGTTAAATGAAAATAATATACCTTACATAGTAGTTCTTACCGAGCCTACTACTGGTGGAGTGACAGCTTCTTTTGCAATGTTAGGTGATATAACAATAGCAGAACAAGGTGCTACTATAGGTTTTGCAGGTAAAAGAGTTATACAAGACACTATCAGAGAAGAATTACCTGTAGATTTTCAAAAAGCTGAATATCTAAAAGATCATGGAATGGTAGATATTGTTTCTCATAGAAGAGATCTTAAAGAAACTTTATACAAAGTATTAAATCACATAAGTTAATAAGTGAAATCTAAAACAGAAAAGTTGTTAGATGAACTTGTTAAACTTCATCCCAAATATATTGATCTTTCATTAGATAGATTAAAATTATTATTAAAAAAATTAGATAATCCTCAAGATCATCTTCCAAAAACTATCCATATCGCAGGAACAAATGGTAAAGGCTCTGTACAAAGTTTTATAAGAAATATTTTGTTGAAGAATGGATATAAATGTGACGCATATATCTCACCTCATCTATCTAGATTTAATGAAAGAATAATTCTAAATAATAAGGAAGTAAGTACAAAGAAACTTTATGAAACTCTTATTTTTGTAAAAAAAATAAATAATAATAGACCAATAACTTTCTTTGAAATAACGACAGCTGCAGCATTTATATTGTTTAAACAATCAAAATCTGACTTTCTTATTTTAGAGACAGGATTAGGAGGAAGATTAGATGCAACTAATGTAATACCAAAAAAGATTTGTAGTATTTTAACACCAATTAGTTTTGATCATGAGGAATTTCTTGGAAAAACACTTAAGAAAATTGCTAATGAAAAATTGGGTATAGTTAAAAATTGTGATTTTGTTTTAGTTGGTAAACAAAAAAAAGAGTTAAAAGATCACATTCAAAAAAAATTAAATAAGTTTGAAAATAAATATTTTTACGGGAAAGAATTTCAAGTAACAAAATCATTAAAAAATAAGTTTGAAATGAAAGTAGATGGAAAAAAAATTCTCTATACTCAACCTTCATTGAATGGAAAATATCAGGAAGAAAACGCATCAATATCTATATATTTTTCAAAAATCATGAAAAGAATGGGTTATAAATTAAATACAAGAGAAATTAATTCAGCGATAAAAAAAACGGTATGGCCAGGAAGATTGGAAATTATTAATTATAAAAATAAAAAAATTATTCTTGATGGATCGCATAATATCGATGGAGCTGATAGACTAAATGAATTTTTACGAACTAATAGAATAAAACCTATAGTCTTGTTTGGAATGCTGAATAATAAAAAAGCAAGTTTATTTTTGAACAAAATAAAAAAAAGAGTGTCCAAAGTTTTAGCTATAAAAATCCCAGATGAAAAAAATGCATTTAAAACTAAACAAATAAATGAAATTTGTGATTTTCATTCTATTAAATGTGAGCAAATAAATAATATAAATGATGCTTTACAATATTTTAGATTTAATCAACAAAAAATATATCTAATTACTGGATCTTTGTATTTGATAGGAAAAATTAGAAGAAAACTTTTATAAATTGGATTGTATCCAGGTTTCTAATGCTGTTTTAGGAAGACTGCCAACCTTAGTATCGATTAACTCTCCTTTTTTAAAAATCATTATTGTAGGAATACCCCTAATACCGTATTTTTGTGGTGTCATAGGGTTCTCATCAATATTCATTTTATATATTTTAACTTTATCTTTGTTCTCAACAGCAATTTCTTCTAAAATTGGGTCAAGTACTTTGCATGGGCCACACCATTCTGCACCAAAATCAACTACCACTGGCACATCATTATTAGAGATGTCTTTATCAAAGGTTTGATCGTTTGTTACATTAGTAGACATAATTTATATGTAAGAAATATATATCTATTATCAAGCTATATTAAATCTAATTTTCTAAAATTGATTTTTTATCCCCAATATGTCTAATTTTTGACGGAATTACATAACCTTTGATTTGATGTTTTTTTATTAATTTTGTCCAAACTTCATTCATAGAGAATATTTTTTTTCTATTATTAAAGATATTCTTAGATACGATTTGAAGACCAGAATAATACAATTTCTCATTATTACTTTTCCAATTTATGACTACATTTCTTTTTAAATTAAAGTCGCCATTTTCTTTTTTTAAACCTAAAAAATTAATATCTTTAGACAATAACATTTTACAGTGAGAAACATCTTGATAATTACCAAGAAAATATTTGATATGTGATTTATTTTTTTTAGTCCAAAAAATATCAGAATTAACAACACAGATTTTATTTCTTTTTGTATGATTAAAAATATTTTTTACTCCTCCTCCTGTACCAAGTATTTTTTTTTCATAGATAATCTGAAAGCGATGATTTTTGAAATTCTTGTTCATATACTTTTTAATTTTATGATGTAAGTAATGTGTATTTATTAAGATTTCATCACATCCAATATTAGTAAAGAAATCAATTGTGTTCTTTAATAATACTTTTTTTTTATATTTTAAGAGAGGTTTTGGGGTACTGCGTGTTAAATTCAACATTCTTGATCCGAAACCTGCACATAAAATCATTAATGTAAAATTCTTCATAAATTATAAATACTTTTCATAAATTGATCTTAGTTCATAATTTTTAATATTATTCAATATCGCTATTGTTCTAGATTTAGTTATTTTTAAATAATCTAAGTATTGATTATCATTATTTGTTCTAAGCAATTTTCTCCATCTACCAAGTAATCGCGTCTGTCGAGCTAAACTCAAAACATAATATTGTTCCCGAAAAGTATTGAGATTTTCACTAATTGTCGTGTTATCATGAAAATATTTAATTAATTTATCATTGTAATCTCTTGTAAAATTAATTCTTGGATTTTCTAATAATGATAGTAGATCCCATCCTATAAATCCCATAAAAGCACTTTGAAAATCAATAATTCCACATTGTAAATGGGAATCATAATTTTCTAAAAAAAATAAATTAACAAATTCAAAATCTTTGTGAACAAAATTTTTCATATTATAATTTTGAGAATGAAATATACTTTTCCATAATTCATAAAATTTTGAAGTTGGAAAATTTGAATTTTTATTGGTAGGAATATAATAAGTAACAAACTCTTTAAGTTCAATTTTTAAATCTTCAAAGGTATATTCTTTTAAATTTTTTAAATTATTTAAATGTGATTCATTTTGAATAGCAATTATATTATCTACAGCTAGTTTTAAAAGTTTATAAAGATTATCTTTATTGTATATTTTATTAAATCTATTTTTTCCAAAATCTTGCATATAAATTTTATATTGCTTTTGATTAACTTCGTATATCTTGGGGATTGATATATTAATCTTTACTAATATTTCATAAACATTAAGGAAATTTTTAAACTCTTGTTTATCTCTAGAAAAATCAATTATTATTTTAGTATTCTCTTTTTCTGTAATTCTATAAATTAATTTATTAGATAATCCGTCCTCAATTTTTTCTAAACCATTATGATCAGAATTCATTAGACTATTCTTTAAAACTAATATTAATATTTCTTTTAGTTTCTGAAATCATATCTAAATTTATTAAATAATGATTTTTGTTTAGTGGTAAATTAATTAACATTTCAGGCCATTCTATAAATGTAATATTATTATTTAAATTTTCGTAGAAATCTAATTCCTCTAATTCCTTTAGGCTCTTTACTCTATAAAGATCATAATGATAGATTTGTGATGAATTCAATTCATAGGTTATCAAAATAGGGAATGTTGGACTGGTAATAGAAGATGGTTTTGGTAAATTATTTAATACAAAAAGATTATTAATTAATAATCTTACAAATGTTGTTTTACCAGCACCTAGCTCTCCTTGAAATAAGTAAATATCTCCAATAGATATGTTTTTACATAAATTAGCAGAGAGTTTTTCAAGTTCATGAAGATCTAAAATTTGATTACTTAATTTTTGCAAATTTTGTTATGCAATACCTTTTAGAGCTTCCACTAAATCAGTTTTTTCCCAAGTAAAATGTCCCTTGTCGCTAGGCTCTCTACCAAAATGGCCATAAGCAGAAGTTGGAACATAAATTGCATTTGTAAGTTTTAAATGTTCTCTTATTCCTCTTGGGCTTAGATCAAATAAATCTTGCACAGATTTTTCAATTTTCTGTTCATCAACTTTATTTGTCCCATTAGTATTAACGTATACCGATAAAGGTTTTGATACTCCTATTGCGTAAGATAACTGTATAGTACACTCTTCAGCTAGATCCGCTGCAACAACATTTTTTGCTAAGTACCTAGCTGCATATGCTGCAGATCTATCAACTTTAGATGGATCCTTTCCTGAAAATGCTCCTCCACCATGAGGTGCTGCACCACCATATGTATCAACAATTATTTTTCTACCTGTTAGACCAGAGTCACCATCAGGACCTCCAATTACAAAGTTTCCTGTAGGATTAACATAGAATTCTTCATCTTTAAGGCCTTCTAATAAGTTATTAGGTATACACTCATATACGTAAGGTTTAACAATTTCTTTTACGTCCTCAGGAGATAAACCTTCTTTGTGTTGTGAAGAAATTACTAAAGAAGTAACTTTGCTTGGTTTTCCGTTTTCATAAAGCATTGTAACTTGGCTTTTTGAGTCAGGTTCTAGGCCGGATGCAGATCCATCTTTACGAGCTTGAGCCATTTTATATAAAATTTGATGAGAATAATGTATTGGCGCTGGCATTAATGATTCAGTGTCTTTGCAAGCAAAACCAAACATGATGCCTTGATCACCTGCACCCTCATCCTTATTGCTACCAGAGTCAACACCCATAGCAATATCAGCCGATTGCTCATGAAGAAAACTCTCAACGTCACAATTCTTCCAATGAAAGCCTTCTTGTTCATAACCAATATCTTTAATACAATCTCTAACTTGAGATATAATCTGATCTTTAGAAACTGATGGCCCCCTTACTTCTCCAGCTAAAACTACTTTATTAGTGGTAGTCAAAGTCTCACAAGCTACGCGTGTTTGAGGGTCACCAGATGATAAATAAGTATCGACAACCATATCTGAAATTCTATCACAAACTTTATCTGGATGGCCTTCAGAAACTGATTCACTAGTAAATAGATAAGATCTTTTCATATTAACTCCTAATATCTGTATGTATTATCTTTAAATGGACCCTGCTTACTAACACCAATATATTCTGCTTGTTTATCAGTTAATTCTGTAAGTTTTGCTCCAACTTTCTTTAAGTGTAATGATGCAACTTTTTCATCTAAATGTTTTGGTAAAACATAAACTTTATTTTCATAATTTTTAGAATTTTTCCAAAGTTCCAGTTGCGCTAAAACCTGGTTAGTAAATGATGCACTCATAACAAAACTTGGATGACCAGTGGCATTTCCTAAGTTAACTAACCTTCCCTCTGATAGTAACAGTATTTTCTTCCCATCTGGAAATTCTACTTCTCTTACTTGTGGTTTAATCTCATCGGACTTGTAATTTTGAAGAGCTTCTGTTTGTATTTCG
>CACIQI010000008.1 GCA_902588745.1 uncultured Alphaproteobacteria bacterium
ATTATAAATTATTATTATATTCTAATCATAATTATGAAAAACAAATTATTTGATATTTGGAAAAAAAATAAAGCATCTATAAATGCGTGGCTTTCTATACCTAATTCTTTTACAGCAGAAGCCTTTGGTAAAATGGGTTGGGATTCAGTAACTATCGATATGCAGCATGGCCAAAATGATTATTCTACTGCTATTTCAATGGTTCAAGGATTAACAAATAGTGATACTGTTCCTATGACAAGAGTACCATGGAACGAGCCAGGTATTATTATGAAAATGTTGGATTTAGGTATTCAAGGAATTATTGCGCCAATGATTAATACAAAAGAAGATTGTGAAAAGTTTGTTTCATATTGTTATTATCCTCCAATAGGTCAAAGAAGTTTTGGTCCAATGAGGGCTCAAGTAGTTTATGGTTCAGATTACTATCAACATGCAAATGATAATATTGTAAGTTTGGCAATGATCGAAACGAAACAAGCAGTTGAAAATTTAGATTCCATTCTTTCAGTTCCAAATTTAACTGGCATTTATATTGGGCCTGCAGACATGAGTTCTTCTTATGGCTTACCGCCTAAATTTGATGTTCGTGAAGATCCAGTATTTTCAAACATTAAAATGATTGCAAAAAAAGCAAAAGAAAAAGGAAAGATTGCAGGTATCCATAATGGATCAGTTAAGTATATGAAAGAAATGATGGAATATGGTTTTCAATTCACCACCTTACTTTCTGATTTTAGAATGATGACATCACATGCTGAAAGTTTATTAAAAGAATTGAAAGATGTGGATACTAAATCTGATAATACTAGCGCATATTAATTGTCGCTTAGTTACTAACTAGATCCTCTTCCATTTTAATTAATTCAAACCATCGATTTTCTTTTGTATTGAGATCACTATTAAGAACTTCCATTTTGGAAGTTATTTCTTGATAGCGTTCAAAATTTTCCAAATATAGGTTTGTATCCTTTAATTCATTTTTAATATCTTCTAATTCTTGTTGAATATTTTTTATTTGGTTTGGTAATTGCTCTAATTCATATTGAAACTTATATGATAGTTTGGCTTTAGAACTTTTTACTTTGTTGTTTTCTGAATATGATTTTTTAGTTTCTTTATTTTTAGTAACTTGTTGATTTTCAGATTTCAAAAAATCACTGTATCCGCCAAAGAACAATGATACATTTCCATCCTCTTTAAAATGTAGAATTTTATTTACAGTTTGATCTAAAAAATCTCGATCATGCGATACTATTAATAACGTTCCATTATAATTGGATAACATTTCAGTTAATAGATCTAATGTTTCTAAATCTAGGTCATTTGTTGGCTCATCTAAAATAAGTCCAGTCTTCGGATTAGCTAATACTTTTGCCAAAAGTAATCTATTTTGCTCTCCTCCTGATAATGTTTGTATAGTATGATTGACATTTTTAGGATCAAACTGAAAATCTTTAACATAACTACTAACATGCCTATCTCTTCCTTGAACTTTTAAATAATCGCCTCCAGAGGGAACTAAAATATCTTTAATAGATTTTCTACCATTAAGATCATTACGCATCTGGTCAAAATAAGAAAATTCTAAATTTTTTTTCAGCTTGATTTTACCTTTAGAAATTTTTATTTCATTAAGAATTGTACGTAGAAAAGTTGATTTACCACTTCCATTATTCCCTAACAGACCAATACGATCATTTTTTGAAATTTTAATGGATAAATTTTTAAAAACAAATTCACTTTGATTTGGATATTTCACAAAAACTTCTTGAAGTTCAGCAATAAATTTAGATTGATCGGTAGATTTTTTAGAAACTTGCGGTCTTAAAGATTTAATTGCACTTCTGTAAGATGCTTCATCCTTTTCTAATTGCGCTTTTAATTCTTTTGCTCTTTTTAATCTTTTTTCATTTCGCTTAACTCGGGCTTTTACACCTTTATTTGCCCACTCAAGTTCAATATTAACAAATTGCTTTCTATTTCTTAATTCTCTATATTCTTGATCGAGTAACTCCTCTGACCATTTATCAAAATCCTTAAATCCTCTTGGGCTTACCCGTAATTTTCCTCTATCTATCCAAAAAACTTTATTAGTAAAATTACTGAGAAAAGTTCTATCATGACTGACACATATAATTGTCTTATTTAAATTGCGTAAATAACTTTCTAGCCATTCGATGCATTGCAAATCTAAATGGTTGGTAGGCTCATCTAATAACAAAACATCGGAGTCTTTTAATAAAGATCGAATTAAATAAACTTTTCTTTTTTGACCTCCTGAAAGATCTTCAACATTAGAAAATTTGTCTAAATTGAGTTTATTACAAAATATATCAACAAAATGTTTATTTTGTTCATTAAGTAAGTCTGAAAAATTCTCTTCAATGGTTTTATTATCTAGTTTTTCAAATTTTTGATTAAAATATCCAACTTTAAGATCAGGGTAATTCCATAATTCTCCTGCATCTAAATCTTGATCACCATAAATAGTTTTCATTAAGGTAGTTTTTCCAACACCATTCTTACCAACTAGTGCGATCATATCGCCCTTGTGTAAATTTAGATTTAAATCTTGAAAAATTACCTTTTTTCCAAATTTAATTTCTACTTCTCTAAGAGAAAATAATAAATCACTTACCACGAATTAAAGTCTTATATAATTTTGTAATAGACAACAATAAAATCAAGAATCATGAATATAACAAACAGTATTGCCACTCTAGTTAAAGACCATTGACCTTTAGGAAAAATAAAATTTAAAAATTTCATAATATTTTACTCACCTTGTAACTTAATCCATTTAATACAATCTTCAAGTCTATCATCGCCCCAGAATACTTCTTTGCCATCGTATATAAATGTTGGACTTCCAAAAACTCCTTTTTTATAAGCATATTCAGTATTGCTTAAGTATTTATCTTTTATTTCCTGGTCGTTTGCTTTTTTTAAGGTCTCATCAGGATCTAAATTAAGCTCCTGAAAAATTTCATTTAAATTTGGCTGAGTAGCTGGTTCTTTGCCTTGCTGAAACCATCTTTGATATGTTTTATAAACGTAATCAACGCCCCAACCCTCATTCATTCCAAGAATTGCAATTTGATTTGCTAAATCAAATTCTTTTAATGGATAGGGAGCAGGAACCTTAGCTTCAAACCCGTAAAATTTTGCTCTTCTTTCTATATCTCTCCACATGTAATCTGATTTTATTTTTTTAGCTGGCGGCGTAAATGGAATATTATCCATGTCCATCATAATTTTTCGAACACTGAAAGGGTGCCAATTGAATTTGATATTTTCTTTTTTTGCTACATCATGCAATCTATTAACTGTTAAATAAGTATATGTACTACCAATAGAAAACCAAAAATTTATTTCTTTCATAAAGAATCCTTTTAAACTATTTTTTTTTATTCGATAATTATTTCTTCAGGTGTTGTATCATTATCAATTACTGGATCCCAGGTAATACCACTCATACCTGATCCAAACTTTGCGCCTTTATTGGTAAAAGGTAGTTTATATAATTCTGAATTTAAATATTTTTGCAATTTAGGAAGCTGTATAAAATTATTAAAGAAGTCAGATACAAGTGGAAATCCAGCTAATTCAAAAATATTTTCATCTTTTGCATCTTTAACAAAATTATAATGCAATAAAAATTTTTTATATAAATCTAACGTATCGAAAAGATTGAAATCAGGAGCAGAAATATTGTTACCTACAAGAAATGTTTTTACAAGATTATTATCTTTTGCATTTAACCAATGTTCAAATTTTTGTAATTTTCCTGAGTTAGAATTTTCAAACGCAGAAGTAAAAACTTCTTTTGCGGCTTGCAATTCCTCTTCTTCTGATTGAAAATGAGTATAGGCAAACTTTGTTACAATATTTCGCAAATCTACACTTTCTTGAAGTAGTTGTTCACATTCTAATTCTTCGTGCATATTTTCTCCAAACATTCCTAGTTCTTTTCCTAAAAAAGTAAGACATGTATTAGAATGTGAAATAACAAATTCTTTATTATCTTTTATAAATTGCAAGTAAGGTAAATTAATTAAACTATTTTTATTTTTTAAATGTATTTTATCATTATCATGCCAAGAACTACCTTCATAAATTATTTCACCATTTTCTTCTTTGGGAAGTACCTTATAAATTTTAGCAACCAATGGTATCCCCGCGTATATAACCATTTGCCTAGAAGCAGACCCTAAGCCTTTTGTACTCCAATAACCTAGTGTAAATTTCTTAATTTTTGATGACATATTTAAAAATCATTTTTACAATTAATATTCATTCTAAACACTAATCTAGTAATTCACAAACAGTTAAATTTTAACATTTTAATTATTTTGTAATATTTTTAGAATAAAATTTATAAGAAGTATGAAAGGAGGAAATTATGTTACTTCAATGGAAAATTAGAACTAATCATACAAACGCCCTAGATATTTTTGATAAAGTTTCTGGTATGCACAAAGAAAATGGTGCTGAATTTACAACACTAGGTGTTTTAACTGGTGCTGATAACGGATCGTTTGCAATAAGTGTAAATTTTAAAAATTATGAATCTTATGGATTAATGGATGATGCCTGGAATAATTCAAATGGAAAATGGGATCAATTAATTGAACCTAATTTAGGATCAAATACTCAACTTATTGAAACTATGTACATGAGAAAAATTGTTGGAAATATTGATGGTCCAAATGATAAGTTATCAGTTTGGTCTATTTGGCTTTTTGAATGTGATGATCAACAAGCAGTTATTGATAGTTTTGAAATTGATTGGAAACATTATAACAGTAATGGATGCACTGGCTTAAATATAATGTCTACCTCAGGAGCTGATTATCCAAGACCAAACCAGTACGTATTTGCAGCAAGATTTGATTCCATGACTCAACTTGGTAAGCACTTTGATAAAACAATGGAAAATAGTAATTATTGGAATGAAATAAAAGATTATCATTCAAAAATAAGAATTATTAAAAATTATAATCTAAGAATGCTTAAGAGACAAATAAACATTTAAAGGAGATAAAATGGTAATTGGACAATGGACTTACAAGTTAGCTGGTAATATTCAAAAAGCAATTGATGGCTACAAAATAATTGAAAAACATTTTAGCAACCATGGAGCAATTGGATCAGCATTAGTCTCAAGTCATGGGACAGATACAGGAACATTTAGTACAATGATTGGTTATGAAAACTATGAACAGTTTGGATTAATTGATGACAAAATAAGTCAAGATGAAAACTTTAACAATGAAATGAATCCTTATTTTGAGATAACCTCATGGGAAAAAATGAATTTTGCTGAACCGATGATGCATAAAATGGAACCAGACCCTGGGGTAAAGAATTGTTTTGCAGCTTGGACATTTCATCATAAAAATATTGATATGATAATGAAAAAATCAGAGATTTTTTTTAAGTTATGGATGGATGCTGGAGCTAATGGTTGCAGTGTTGGAAGATACAATGGCCATGATAGTGGATACTATTCTTTTGCGTCACGTTTCCAAAGCATGACAGATTATGGAAAAGCTCAGGATAAACTTAATTCTGAAAATGTTTGGGCAGATCATACAGATTTTACTGATGATGTAACTTGGAAAAGCTTTAACTTAGTTAGAGTTATAGAAACTAATTGGGATTAATTGTTTTAGATTTTAATAAAAACTTTTAGAGACCATTTCATAAATAAAGATGCGGACGTTTACGTCCGCTTTTTTTAAATAAATAAAATGATTTTTTTAAAAATTGATTGCTGTGGATAATACTAGAAATAGAATCAATTAATTTTTGTTAGAAACTTAGATCCTTTTTTAAATTTTCCTTAAAAATAGATAGCCAAAACTAATAAGTTATTAATATTTAATAATAATTTTTAGAAACTTTTATGACATATTACTTAAATATTTATTTAAAAAATGGGGGTAAAAATGAAAATTATATCAATTTTTATTAGCTTCTTGTTTTTATCATTTTCGTTAAACGCTGACACTATCAAGTATTGGACTACTGAAGAGCAGCCTGCAAGAATGATGAAGCAAGTTCAAATGGCAGTAGACTTTAATAAGGCGTCTGGTCATAATGTTACTGTTATACCAATTTCAGAAAGTGAAATGGGTAAAAGAGCTGTTGCTGGTTTTGCTGCAGATGATTTGCCGGATGTAATCTATACTACTTTACAGTATATTTTACCTTGGGCTGAAGAAGGCATAATTGATGTAGATGCTACAAACGAAGTAGTTAATATGTTAGGTGCTTCTACTTTTGGTGAAAAAGCCTTAGGCATGGCAAGTTACGATAGTAAATTTGCTGGTGTGCCAGTTGATGGTTGGACTCAAATGGTAGTATACAGAAAAGATCTTTTTGAAGAAAAAGGTTTAGCTGCACCAAATACTTTTGATAACATTCTAAAAGCAATTGATGCACTACACAATCCACCAAATATGTATGGATTTGTGGCAGCAACAAAAACTGATGAAAACTTTATGAGTCAGGTATTAGAACACGTGCTTTTAGCAAATGGATGTTCACCTGTTGACTCTGCAGGAATTGCTGAAATGGGTAGTGCTTGTGTTGAAGCAATTGATTTTTATGAAGAATTAGCGAAGGCAAGTCCTCCAGGTGATTTATTCTGGCAACAATCTCGTGAATTATATTTTGCTGGTAAAGCGGCTATGATTATTTGGTCACCTTTTATTATGGATGAATTAGCTGGTCTTAGAGACTCAGCTCCTCCAACAATAAATGATGATCCAACTTCACCAGAATTAGCAAGTAAAACTGGTTTCATTACTAACTTTGCTGGTCCAAGTAACCCAAGCGGTGCTGCATGGGCAGACGTTAGATTTATGATAATTACAGATTCTGCTAACACTGAAGTTGCGCAGGAATGGATTAAATATGCTGTTGGCGATGGTTATGTTCAAACTTTAAGTATCGCTCCTGAAGGTAAATTTCCAGTTCGTAGAGGAGATGCTTCAGACTCAGATAAATTTGTCCAAGCTTGGAGTAGCTTACCTGTAGGTGTAGATCGAAAAGCACCACTTAAAGATTTATATGATGCATCAGTCATTAATGACATTGTTGCAGGACTAGATGTTGCTGAAAGATGGGGTGTCAAAGAAGGCCAGCTATCTGCAGCTTCAAAAGTAATTAATAGTCAAATTATAAATCGTGAGGTTAGAGAAGTTATAGATGGCAACAAATCTGCTAGTGATGCAGTAGCTGCTATCAATAGCCAAATTAGCGATATAGACTAAAATTTTTTTTTATCGTATTAAAGGCGACATATATTGTCGCCTTTTCATTAATGTTTAACTTAAATAAAGAAGCAAAATTAGCATACACAATGCTAATTCCTACAATTAGTATCGTTTTTTTAATTATATTATTTCCTATTTTTGGAAATTTTTGGTTAAGCTTTAAAGAAGTTAAACTTGGAGATTTAAGAGCACCACAACCTATCATAAAAGAAAAACTTAAGACTAAGGATATAGAACCTGGAGATGATATTTTAATTGAATATAGATTCAAAAATAGTTCACAAAAAAAACCAATATTTAATATAAAAATTACCGATAAAATTTCAGAATTTATTTCACCTGTAGAAATTACTGAAGGATGTTCAGTAAATAATAATTTATTGAGTTGTTATTTTGAAGAATGGAAACCAAAATATAATGAAAAAATAATTTTTAAATTTAAAGCGAATGATAATTTTGAAATAGATAATTTCAATCCAAAAGAAAGCAAACCAAGAGGTGTTGCTGATGCAGATAATATTTTAACAAACTTAAAATTTTCTCTTAAAAATTTTCAAAAAATATTACAAAAAAATGAAACAATAGAGAATATAAAGGTAACTTTTTTATATTCTTTTTTTGCTACTATTGGAGCATTATTATTAGGTATAAGTGCAGCTTTATTACTTGAAAAAAATTTTTTAGGAAAAGGATTTTTTAGAGGTTTATTTTTATTTCCATTTGTTTCTCCTGTAATAGCAGTAGCATTTACCTGGGTTTACATTTTAGATCCTTTTAAGGGCTTTCTTAATAATTATTTATTAAACAACGAATTTATAAGTGAGCCAATTTTTTTCTTAGGACTAAAAAAAGTTGATTTTCTTGGGTTTGAGTTTCCATTTACTCTATTTATAGTTATTCTTTTTGAAAGCTGGAGATATTTTCCATTGGCTTTTTTATTTATTCTAGCAAGATTACAAGCTATTCCAAAAGATCTTTATGAGGCGTCAGACATAGATGGTGCAACAAAAATACAACAGTTTTTTTACATTACATTACCACAATTACTTGGAGTTATTTCTCTGCTTTTCATTTTACGTTTCATTTGGAACTTTAATAAGTTTGAGGATATATTTTTATTAACAGGTGGTAATGCTGGAACTAGAACATTAACGGTTCAGGTGTACGATGAAGCTTTTGCACTTTCAAATATGGGCACTGCATCTTCAGTAGCTGTACTTATATTTATTCTTCTGGCAGTTTTTGTTTTCATTCATCAAAAAATAGCACCTAAGGATATAGAAGAATGACAAATAATATTTATCAGTTTTTTTTCATTTATTTATATTCAATAATTACGCTATTTTTATTAGCTGTAATTGGAGATTTTGTTTCAATATCAATTTTTCTCTCAAAAAATATATTTATTTATAAAAATATTTTTCTATATTGTTTCATCTACGCAATTTGTTTTTTTGCAATACGAATTATAATTACCAATCAAGTCTCTAACATTTTTATTTTTATAATATCTTTAGCTTTATCGTATTTTTTTCTACTTAATAAAGAAATTAATGCCTATCAATTATTAATTATTTTATCTGTGTTAATAGCTTTTAATCTACTGTTACAAAAATATTTTACAGCTAAAAATTTTAGTAATTTTTTATTTGAAGTTTCTTTTTTAAAATTTCTTAAAACAAATAGTTTAATATTTTTTTCTTTTATAATTATTTTTCCTTTTTATTTAATGTTTGTATCAAGCTTAAAAAGCCAAATGATTTTGTTACAAAACCCAACTGATTTAAGTATTCCATTTTTTTATTCAATATCAGATTTTTTTTCTAGTTATATTGCAGTTATCACTCAATACAACTTTTTAAATTTTGCTTTAAACAGCACTATTGTCTCATTTGTAACTGTTTTCGTCAGTTTGTTTTTTTCTATTCCAGGTGCATATGCAGTTGCACGCTTAAGATTTGCAGGAAGATCAAAAATATCATCATCTATTTTAATAATATATATGGTTCCGGCAATTGTACTTGTAATTCCACTTTATGTTATATTTAGTCAGCTTGGTTTTAGGAATAGCTTATTTAGTCTAATGATTGTTTATCCGGCAACAACTATTCCTGTTGCACTTTACATGTTGCAAGGATATTTCAAAGGTATCCCATATGAACTAGAAGAGTCTGCTCTTATTGATGGATGTTCTCGTATTGGGGTCATCTTAAGAATTACATTACCGTTAAGTGTGCCAGCAATTTTATCTGTTTCTTTGTATGTATTTATGATTGCTTGGAATGAATTCTTATTTGCTTTTATGTTTTTAGATAATCAAGAATATTTTACTATACCAAGAGGTCTTTATACTCAACTTGATGATCAAGAAGTGCCAAGACAATATTTGATGGCTGGGTCTGTGATGATCACTGTGCCTGTGCTATTATTATTTTTTATTTTTGAAAGATATTTGGTAGGAGGTTTAACGGCAGGAAGCGTTAAAGGCTAATCAAGTCCATTATGAATGATTTGAGTAAATATTTTGCTTATGCTAATATTACATAATTGCTGATATAGTATAATGGTTATTACAGGCCGTTGGTAACGGTCAGATTCAAGTTCGATTCTCGGTATCAGCACCATAGAAATGAAATATGCAATTATAATTCTAATTTTATTTATACATTTTGAAATAATGGCCAAACAAATATCTGATTTTAATTGGGAGAAAAGAATAGTTTTAATTTCCTTTGAAAAAAAAGAGGATCAAATATTTCTTTTTACTCAAAAATTTGTTTCTGAAAATAAATGTTCAATAAACGATAGAAATTTGAAATTTATATACTTTGAAAAATTCAAAAATAAGGAATTTGAAACACCAACTTTTCTAAATAAATATGGAATATGGTTAATCGGATACGACGGCTCAATTAAAGATTATAGTATAAATGAAAAAATTTTTATACGCTTATTTAAATTGATTGATTCTATGCCTATGAGAAAAAATGAAATGATAAATGATCAATGTTAAATTTTTTTGAAATTTCTAAAGATAAAAAATAAATTTAAAATACTCAATATAGAAAAGAAAATTGCATTAGTTGAAATAATGTTTAGACTTGTTTCACCAGGACTATTCGTAAAAACATATCTCCAGAAATTTAATGATACTAAAACTTGAAAAATAAATATTAAAAAAATAAATGGTAGTTGTTTTTCTATTCCTCTGAACATAATTATTATGTAAGCTAAAACAAAAGTAACAAATATTATTCCTACAATTTCTGATAAACCCGCTACTGCATGATTAAAAAAACCTAAATTGTTCATAGCAAATTCATCAGTGAATATTAAAAGTTGAATAGCGAAGTATGAAAAGAAAATAATATTTAGAATAATGATAAAAATATCTATATTTTTTTTGAACATAACTGTGTATCATGTAAAAAAATTAAATAATCAATATGGAAATTACATTATACTATTTTAAAATCCCTTTTTGGAGAGCAGAAGTTACAAGATTAGCTTTATTTATAGGAGGCATTCCATTCAATGATTATCGTGTTGAAGGAAAAGAAATAGATGACTTGAAAGCAACTGGATTATTACCAAACAAACAAATAGCTCCATTTAAACAATTGCCGGTATTAGATGTTGATGGAAAAATAATTGCGCAAACAGGAGCAATTGCCAGATTTTGTGGGAAGTTATCCGGCTTATATCCAAAAGATAATGATTTTGATGCAGCACAAATTGATCAAATAATTGATACGGCACAAGACATAAACTATCTGGTAACTCTGTCTAGTAGAGATAAAGAGAAGGAACGATTAGAATTGGCTAGAAAAATATTAGCAACAAAACATCTACCAAAATGGTTTCAGTTTCTTGAAAATTTACTTGAGAAAAATAATGAATCTGATTTTTTTGTCGGTAAAAAGATTTCTATTGCTGATTTGGCAATATGGAGACTACTTGGCTGGCTAACCTCCGGACTTTTGGATGGTGTACCAACCGATATATTAGAACCTTATGAAAGGTTAAAAAAATTGAGAGAAGAGGTATATAATCATCCTAAAGTTCATGAATGGATGATTAAAACATATGGGAAGGTTATATAATTTATAAACATGACAGCCTTAAGTGTTAATGTAAACAAGTTTGCTTTAGTAAGAAATGCTAGAGGAGCTGATTTACCAAACTTAATTGATATTAGTGATAAATGTTTAAACTATGGTGCTGATGGAATTACAGTACATCCACGTCCTGATGAAAGACACGCAAAATTTTCTGACCTAGAACCTTTAAAAAACTTATTATCAAAATTTGAAAATAAAGAATTTAATGTAGAGGGATACCCATCAGATTTTTTTGTCAAAAAAGTAATTGAAGTTAAACCAGATCAAGTAACTTTAGTTCCAGATCCACCTGGTGCTCTTACCTCTTCTTTTGGTTGGGACTGTGAAACTAACAAAATTTTATTAACAGATATAGTTAGTGAATTTAAGAGTAATAATATTCGCGTTTCAATATTTATTAACCCATCTATAAAAACACTGGAAAATTTAGAAGTAATAAAAACTGATAGAGTAGAACTTTATACTTTTGATTATGCTCATAACTTTAATAAAAATAAGGAAAAAGCAATTAAAGATTATATAAACGTAACAAACTATTTAGAAAAAGAGTTTCCAAAAATTGAATTAAATGCTGGTCATGATTTAAATTTAGAAAATTTAAAGTTTTTTTTAGATAAAATAAATAATATTAAAGAAGTATCTATTGGCCATGCTCTCATATGTGATACTTTTGAATTTGGCTTACAAGAAACAATCAAAAAATATTTAACCCTAACAAATAATTAAGTGACTTTTATATTTTGGCTTCAGTTTGCTACTGTCTGTGTTGCAGGAGCAATGTCACCTGGCCCAAGTTTAGCGTTAATTATAAGAAATAGTATTACAATTAACCGCTTTGCTGGATTTATGACTGCTGTTGGTCATGGGATAGGTATGGGCGTGTACGCAATTTTTGCAGTGACTGGGCTTATAATTATTTTAACCACAAATGAAATACTATTTCAATTTATACAAATTATTGGAATTCTATTTTTATTATTTATTGGCTTCCAATTTCTTTTCAAAAAAAATCAAGAAATTGAACATATAAATAATCAAAAAAATTTTAATTCATTCTTACAAGGTTTTTCTATCGCAATTTTAAATCCTAAAATTCTAATATGGTTTTCAGCAGTATTTTCACAATTTGTAAAAATTGATGCTTCCTTTTTTTCTCACTCAATTCTTGTCATTACTGCATCTGTAATAGATGGAATTTGGTATATTATAGTTACAGTTGTAGTAACAAGTTATGGAATGGGTGATTTTTTCCAAAGAAGAAAAAATATTATTCAAAAAATATCAGGATTAATTTTAGTTTTAATTGGTATACTTCTAATTATAGATTTCTTCCAAAACTCTTAAGATATTTTTTCCCATTATTTTTTCAATCTCAGAATTTTTATATCCTCTTTTTTCTAAGCTTTCTTGAATTATCATGTGATTTAAACAATCATTCCATTTATTTGGCAAACAATCAAGACCATCATAATCACTACCTACTCCGACATAATCAATACCTATTTTATTAATTACATACTCAATATGATCAACAAATACTTCTATACTTGGACATATGTCTGATAATTTTTTTTGAAGAAAATGTTGTTTTGCTATCCACTGAGAAGTTTTGTTAGAATATTTTCTTTCAATAGAATTTAGTTCATCAAGATATTTTTTTCTTTCTTTAGTTTCTCTCTCTTTAAAAGATTTATCAATAAAAAAAGGGTACGGATTAAGACCAATCAAACCTTTTACTTTTTTGATTGCTTCAATTTGATCATCTTTTAAATTACGAAAATGAGGACACAAATTATACACACTAGAATGTGAGGCTATAAAAGGTTTGGTACTTATTGATGCAATATCCCAAAAACTTTTCTCTCCAATATGTGAAACATCAACTAGCACATTGTTATCTTGGCAAATAGAAATAACTTCTTTCCCAAATTCGTTTAAACCATGACTTTTAAGTTTTGAAGAATTGTATGTCTCATCATAATTTGATGAAACCCAATCCAAAGAATGATTCCAAGTTGGGCCAAAATAGAAAAGACCTCTCTCAATAAAATGATATAAATTATTAATATCATTTTCTAAACCTTCTCCACCTTCCATTGAAATGGGAAACATTAACTTATTGTTATTAATCGCATCATTTATATCTGAGAGATTTTTGGGAATGACAATTTCTTCATGTGATGAAATTCTTTCAATCTCATCATACATTTTATCAGCTCTTTTAAAAAAATTTGGTTCTTTAGAATTACTTGAGACCCAAATAATTAAAATTTCTAAATCAATTTCAGATTTTAATAATCTTGGTATGTCCGTATGCCCATGCGATGTAAGTTTTGTAACATCTTCACCTTCGATAACTCTTTGCACAAGATCATTATGCAAGTCAGCTACAAACATTTAATTATTTAATAATCTCCATTTTAATTATTTTATCTGGATCTGCAGGTGGTTCACCTCTTGTGATATTATCTACATATTCCATACCTTCGGTAACTTGAGCCCAAACAGTATATTGACCATCTAGAAAAGAGCAGTCATTAAAACAAATAAAAAATTGACTATTAGCACTATTTGGGTTTTGTGCTCTTGCCATTGACACGGCTCCTCTTCCGTGGTTTTCTGATGAAAATTCAGCCTCTATATCAGGAAGTTTTGATCCACCTGTACCAGCCCTTGATAAGTTAAAACTATCATTACTTGAATTCCCAAATTCTACATCTCCTGTCTGAGCCATAAACCCATCTATAACTCTATGAAAAACAACTCCATCATACTGTCCTTCTTCTATAAGTTGCTTGATTTGTTTAACATGTTTTGGCGCTACATCTGGTTTTGTCTCTATTACAACAATACCATCTTTAAGTGTCATATGGATAATATCTTTTTTTTCATCAGCCATTAAAATCTCTCCTTTTAAAAATATTGAGAAAATGAAGATGAAAATAAATAGTTTTTTAAATTTAATCATATTTGTTTTCTTTACCTTCACCCAAATTGTTTTATATATATATGTGTAATGCACATCTTTGAAGAAAATATCAAGAATTTAGATTTAAATATTCCTGATATGCCAACACCACTTGCAAATTACGTTCCTTATAAAGTTTCAGATAGTACCGTTTATGTATCAGGTCAAGGACCTGTAATAGATGGTAAAATTTTATATAGTGGAAAAGTTGGTGTAGATATTTCTGAAGAAGAAGGAATAAAAGCCGCTGAAATTTGCTGCATTAACATTATCGCAGCTTTAAAAACATCAATAAAAGGAGATTGGGATAGATTAGACACCTTTTTGAAACTTGGGGGTTTTGTTAATTGTAATGACAACTTTACTGATCAACCTAAAATTATAAATGGAGCATCAGATTTATTAGTTAATATTTTTGGTGATAAAGGAAGACATGCACGGTTCGCAGTTGGATCAAATGCTCTTCCACTCAATATTTCTGTTGAAATAGACGCAATAATTAAAATTAAATAGCTTACTCAAAATGAGTGAACATTTTTTTTGCTCTTCGCTAAGTAACATCAAAAGTTCTGAATGGAATGAATGTGTTGGAAATGATCATCCATTCTTACAATATGAATTTCTTCATGCTTTAGAAAAAAGTAATAGTGCAAATACCAAAACAGGTTGGCAGCCATATCATTATATTGAACGAGAAAATGATAAAATTATCTCATTATGTCCTCTTTATATAAAGAACCATTCTTTTGGAGAATATATTTTTGATCATTCTTGGGCTGATGCTTATCATCGATATGGAATAAACTATTATCCAAAACTTCAATCTGCAATACCGTTTACACCAGTAACTGGTGATAGAATTGTTTTAAACAAATCGGTAAAAGATAAAAAGGGAAAGCAAGTTCAGGTAATTAATAATATTATACAAGAGGCAAAAAAAATAAATGTTTCTTCTCTCCATTTTAATTTTATCAATGATGCATCAAATTGGAATGGTATTGATAATATTATGGTTAGATCAGGAATACAATTTCATTGGAACAATAATGAATACAAAAATTTTAATGAATTCTTAAATGACTTATCCTCAAGAAAAAGAAAAATTATTAGGCGAGAAAGACAATGTATTGAAAATAATAATTTAACTGTAAAATTACTTAATGGAGATGATATTAGAGAAGAGCATATAAATTTTTTTTACGATTGTTATTTAGATACAACAGGAAGAAAATGGGGTTCTACTTATTTAACTAAAGAATTTTTCTTTGAAATATTACAGAATTTTAAAAATAAAATATTGCTTATAATGGCTTATCAACAAGATAAAATGGTTGCTTCTGCAATTAATTTTCTAAGTAAAACTCATTTGTATGGACGATTATGGGGATCAAAATATGAAGTGCCATTTTTACATTTTGAACTCTGTTATTATCAAGCAATTGAATACGCAATTAAAAATAAGATTCAAATTGTAGAAGCAGGCGCTCAAGGTGAGCATAAATTACAAAGAGGTTATGCGCCTACAAAAACATGGAGTGCTCACTGGATTAAAGATCAAGAATTTAGTAAAGCTATTCAAAATTTTCTTGATAACGAAAGTCAACTCATTGACAATCAAAAAGAAAAATTAGAAGATTATCTTCCTTTCAAAAATTAGGCTAATTCTTTTTTTACTTCTTGTTTATTAGAAAATTCAAAGTTAATTTTTTTATCTTTACATGTAATTTCAACATGTCCACCTTTAGCTAGTTTACCAAAGATAAGTTCTTCAGCCATCGGTTTTTTAACTTTTTCTTGTATGACTCTACCTAATTCCCTAGCACCGTATACTTCATCATAACCCTCTTCAGCTAAAAATTCTTTTGCTTCTTTATTAATTGATAATGAAACTCCTTTATCTTCGAGTTGTGCTTCAATTTCTATAATAAATTTATCTACTATCGAAAGTACAATATTTTTAGATAAATGATTAAAATGAATAATTGAGTCGATACGATTTCTAAATTCTGGTGAAAAAATTCTATTTATTGCATCACTACTATCATCGTTAGATCTTTTTGCATTAAAACCAATTTTGTTTTTAGATACATCAATTGCACCGGCATTAGTTGTCATAATTAATATAACGTTTCTGAAATCTATCGTCTTACCATTGTGATCGGTTAGTTTTCCATAATCCATTACTTGTAAGAGAATGTTGAATAAATCATAGTGGGCTTTTTCAATTTCATCCAAAAGCAATACACAATGAGGATTTTGATCGACTCCATCTGTTAATAATCCACCTTGGTCGAAACCTACGTAACCAGGAGGAGCTCCAATAAGTCTGCTTACTGTATGACGCTCCATATATTCTGACATATCAAATCTAAGAAGTTTAATACCAAGCGTATTACTTAATTGTTTAGCTACCTCAGTCTTCCCTACTCCTGTAGGCCCAGAAAATAGATATGAGCCAATTGGCTTTCCATCTTCTCTTAGTCCTGCTCTTGCCAACTTAATGGAAGATGATAATTCTTCGATGGCCTTGTCTTGACCAAATACGAAATTTTTCAAATCTCTCTCTAAATTTTTTAAACTGTTCTTATCACTTTGATTAACAGATTTTGTTGGAATTCTAGCCATTAAGGCAACTACTGCTTCAATATCTTTGGAAAGTATAATTTTTTTTCTCTTTTCTTCTGGTAATAAATATTGAGAGGCTCCTGCTTCATCGATAACATCAATAGCTTTATCTGGTAGCTTTCTATCACCTATATATTTATTCGATAACTCAACGGCACTAATAATTGCTTCTGGCGAATATTTAATATTATGGTGTTCTTCATAGTACGTTTTTAAGCCCTCAAGAATTTTTACAGTCTCATCTTTTGATGGTTCCTTAACATCAATTTTTTGGAATCTTCTTACTAAAGCTCTGTCTTTCTCAAAATAATTTTTAAATTCCTTATATGTTGTTGATCCAATACATTTAAGAGTACCATTTCCTAGAGACGGTTTTAATAAATTACTTGCATCCATTGAGCCTCCACTAGTTGCTCCTGCCCCTATAACTGTGTGTATTTCATCGATAAATAGAACGGCTTTATCTTTCTTTTGTAATTCTTTAAGAACAGCTTTTAATCTTTCTTCAAAATCACCTCTGTATCTTGTACCTGCTAGTAATGCGCCCATATCTAAAGAATAAATTACAGCGTCTTCCATAATTTTAGGTACTTTTTTTTCTGTAATTCTTTTTGCTAAACCTTCAGCTATTGCTGTTTTTCCAACACCAGGGTCTCCGACAAATAAAGGATTATTTTTTTGTCTTCTGCATAAAATTTGAATTGTTCTATCTAATTCTTTGCTTCTTCCGATTAGCTTATCAATTTTACCATCTTTTGATTTTTCATTAAGATTTATACAAAATTGACCTAAAGCACTTTTAGGTTTTTGTTGTGAATTATTGTCATTTGTTTGACTATCTACAAATTCTTCATTTTCAAAACTTTCGTTAGCTTTTGAAATACCATGTGAAATATATTGAACCGCATCTAATCTACTCATATTTTGTTGATGAAGAAAATATACAGCATGACTTTCTTTCTCAGAAAATAAAGCTACAATCATGTTAGCTCCTGTAACACTCTCTCTTCCACTCGATTGCACGTGTATAGCAGCTCTTTGTAAAACTCTTTGAAAACCATTTGTTAATTTTGGCTCTCCTGTAAAATTTTCTTTAAGATTTTCTAAATCATTAATGATAAATTTTTCAACATTTTCTTTTAAATTTGAAATATCAACAGCACATGCTTTAAGTACACTAATAGCATCTTGATCTTCCAAAAGAGAGTATAAAAGATGCTCTAGAGTGACATACTCATGCTTATAGTTAGTTGCTAATTGATATGCTTCTCTTAATGTTTTTTCTAAATTTTGTGACAGCATTAACTTTTTTCCATTGTACATTGTAAAGGATGTTCATTTTTTTTTGCCATATCCATTACCGATTTACATTTAGACTCCGCTACTTCATAAGTAAATGTTCCACACACTCCAATACCATTTTTATGCACATGTAGCATAATTTGCGTTGCCTCTTCTTGTTTTTTATTAAATATTTTTTCTAAAACCATTACAACAAATTCCATTGGAGTATAATCATCATTTAGTAATAGGACATTATACATAGAAGGTTTTTTTGTTTTTGGTTTAGTATCTAATAATAGACCCCTTTGAAAATCCTCATTATTATTGTTATTTTCATCCTCAATTGCCATATTTATTAAATAATATGTTTTGAAATATTTTAAAGTATTTTTATGTTTGAAAGCATCGAAAATCTTATGTTAAGCAAAGAAAAATGAAAAAAAATTTATTATTAATCATAATTTTAAATAGTTTTTTCATATTAAGTTTTTCATCAAATATATTTGCCAAAAAAGCAGCTATAGTAATCGATTTTGATACTGAAGAAGTTTTATTTGAAGTCAATGCTGATACCAGAAATTATCCAGCATCCCTTACAAAAATAATGACTTTATACATTGTATTTGATTACATCAAAAAAGGAAAGCTAAACTACGATAGTCAATTGAGTGTATCAAGCGTTGCTGCATCAAGATCACCAAGCAAGTTATATTTAGAAGAAGGTTCAAGTATTAAAGTAAGAGATGCTGTTAATGCACTTATAATTAAATCGGCAAATGATGTAGCTACTGTGGTAGCAGAAAACATAGCAGGAACTGAAAAAGAATTTGCAAAACTTATGACTCAATATGCAAAAAATCTTGGTATGAGCAATACGACATTTAAGAATGCATCTGGTCTTCCTAATAGAGCTCAATTAACAACTGCAAGAGATATTTCAAAACTATGTCATAAGCTTATTACAAATTTTCCAAATGAATATAAATTGTTCAGTAATACAAAGTTTTCTTACAAAGGTAAAACATACAAAACTCATAATAAATTAATGCTCAGTTACGAGGGGGCTGATGGAATTAAAACGGGGTATATAAAGGCATCTGGTTTTCAATTAGCTTTTTCAGCTGTAAGGGACAATAAAAGACTCATCGGTATAATTTTTGGAGGCGATACTGGGAGCCAAAGAAATAAATCTCTTAAAATTATAATGGATAAAGAATTCGCTGAATTAAATATAAAAATAAATGATAATAAAAAAGAAATTGTTAAAAAGGAAGTAGAAGTAAAAGAGGTTAAAAAAAATAATTACTCAATTGTTGTTGGAACATTTAATTACAGAAATAATGCTGAAAAACAGATTAAATTAATTAAAAGTAAATATCCAGTTTCTACAAAAGATAAAAATTCAAATGTCGTTCTCATAAAAGTTAACGGCAAACAACTTTATGAATCTAGATTTGAAAACTTTTCTAAAAAAGAAGCATATACAGCGTGTAAAAGATTAAAAAAATATAACCGTGATTGTTTTGTTAGATTGTAAATTTATAATTTACACCACTTAAGGATAATTGATTTTCGATAATTTCAATTAAAGATATAAGACCTTCTTGAGAAGTTGACTCTGCTCTACATGTTAATTGGTTTTGAGTGTTACTAGCTCTCATTAGAAACCATCCATTATCATTTTCAACTCTAATGCCATCTATGTCAATTAATTTACCCTCAGTATTTTTTATCCTGTCTTTAATTTCTTCAATAATTAAAAATTTTTTTGTTTCATCAACATCGAATCTTGTTTCAGGTGTTGAAAATGTTTTAGGATAAAAATTAATTAATTCATTTAAAGTTTTTTCCTGATTACATAATATTCTTAATAGTCGTAATGCAACATACATAGCATCATCATACCCATAAAAATCATCAGCATAACAAACATGACCACTCATCTCTCCAGATAATGGAGAATTCAATTCTTTCATTTTTTCTTTTATAGGTGAATGGCCAGTTTTAGACATAATAGGATCACAATTAATTTTTTTTGCTTCATCAAAAAAAACTTTACTACATTTAACATCCATAATTATTTTTGGGTTATCGTATAGGTTAGTAATTTCTGTGCATAGTAATAACATGTACTGATCTGCCCAAACTAAATTCCCTAAGTTGTCTACAACACCCAAACGATCTCCATCTCCATCAAAAGCTAGACCTATGTCACAACTGTTATCTTTGACTGCCTTAATCAATTGCTCCATATTTTTTGGAACAGTTGGATCTGGATGATGATTAGGGAAATTTCCATCAACTTCTTCATTAATTAATATGTTTTCAGAATTATTTAAATTATTTGTAACTTTCTTAATAACAGCTCCCATCGCACCATTACCAATATCCCAAGCAATCTTAATTTTTTTATTGAGATTAATATTTTGTAATAATCTTTTGGTATATTCAATTTTAATGTCTTCATTAATAATTTCACCTTCGATTAATTTTAAATCATTTTGATCAATTAATTTTTGAAGACTTTGAATGTCTTCGGCATAAAAAGAATGCTTATTTAAAACCATTTTAAAGCCATTGTATTCCGAAGGATTGTGAGACCCTGTTACCATTATAACTGCGTCTGATTTAAGGTGAAAATGGGCAAAGTAAGTCATTGGCGTAGGACCCATACCAATATTAATAACTTTAGCCCCTGAGTCTTTTAAACCTTCGCAAAGTGCTTTATGTAAATCTGGTGATGTTAATCTTCCATCATAGCCAGTAGCTATTTTATTAGATTTTAATCGATTAATTACAGTGTATCCAAATGTTCTTCCTATTGTATATGCCGTATTTTGATTAATATTATCTCCAACTACTCCTCTGATGTCATACTCTCTGAGGACCTCTTGATCAAAATTTTCAATTTTCAATTTATTTTCCAGTTCCATAGTACTTAAAATCCAATTCTTTTAAATCTTCAGGGATATAAATATTTCTTAGATCAAAAATTATTTTTTCTTTTAAATTTTTTGATATTTTTTTGAAATTTAATGCCCTAAATTCATTCCACTCTGTTCCAATAATAATTGCCGATGCTCCTTCACAAGCTTCATAAGCAGAATTGAAAAAAATAAGATTTGAATTTTCTTTTTTGGCATTATTCATTGCTTTGGGATCATAACATTGAACACTATATCCTTTTTCAAATAAGTTAGATGCAATTTTCATAGAAGTAGAATCCCTAACATCGTCAGTATTAGGCTTGAAACTTAAACCCAAAAAACAAATAGTAGATTTATTTTTAATATTGGAAACTATTTTACCTGTAATTTTTTTTATACGATCTTCGTTAGATTTGTTAACAGCATTAATAATTGATAAATTAATATTTTTGTTTTTAGCAGTTGAAGCAAATGCCTTAACATCTTTTGGAAAACATGAACCACCAAATCCCGGTCCCGCATTTAAAAATTTAGAACCAATACGTTTATCTATCCCCATTGCATGTGCAACTTGCTGAACGTCAGCTCCTACTACTTCACATAAATCAGCAACTTCATTGATAAAGGCTATTTTAGTTGCTAGAAAACTATTTGATGCATATTTAATTATTTCTGAAGTTTCTATTGATGTGGCAACGATTGGAGTTTCTTTGAGAAATAATGGTCTATAAAGTTCTTTCATTATATTTTCAGATTTTTGATTATCTGTTCCTATCACAACTCTATCTGGCCTAATGAAATCATTGATTGCAGATCCCTCTCGAAGAAATTCTGGATTGGATACGACATCAAAAAGTTTTTGATCTATTTTATTTGAAATAATTTTTTTAACCTCCCTAGTAGTTCCAACTGGAATAGTAGACTTAGTTACAACTAAAGAATATTTTTTTATGCTATCAGCAATTTCTTCAGCAACTTGATAAACAAAACTTAAATCAGCCTCATCCTCCAATCTTCTTGTTGGTGTTCCTACAGTAATAAAGATTATATCTGTATTATCTAAGTTATTTTTAATAGTTGATTCAAAAGATATTAATTTTGTTTTATTGATATGCTTGTCTAGAAGCTCATCCATACCAGGTTCAAAAAATGGACACTTACCTGATTTGAGCATTTCTAGGCGTTTATCATCTTTGTCTACACATGTTACAGAATAACCAAATTCGGCAAAACATGCTCCTGTTACCAAACCAACGTAACCGGTACCAACGATTGTAAGATTCATCATATTGCAGGATTTATTAAAATTTCTGTCTCAATAACCTAAATATTTATCATTTGTTATAAAATAAATAAGAGATTTTTACTGGAAAAAAATCGAATTTTTATTATTTATATCGTAATTATGTCAGAAACTAAAAAAATTCAAACAGGTATAAACAATATATCAGACGAATGGTTTAGAGCTAATATAGATAGAAAAACTCTAAAAAAACTTTCTAAAAGATCAGATTTTGAGGGCTGGAAACATATAATTATTTTTTCACTTTCATTAGGATCTCTAGGCTTATTATCGATATATACATGGCATAGCCTATGGTTTTTACCTGTGTACCTAGCCTATTGTACGATGTGGGGTGGAGCTGATGCTATTTGGCACGAGTGTGGTCATGGAACTGCTTTCAGAAATAGAAGATTAAATAAATTCTTCTATAACATTGCTAGTTTTATGAATAATTTTGAACCTGTTAGATGGAAGTGGAGTCACTCTCTTCATCATAGCTATACTGCTTCAGTAGATCCTCATGACTACGAAGTTGATGGTAGTATTTTTGCTAAACATACATTTCTAAGTTTTATTTTAAATTTTATTCCTGGAATTGGTTTTTTTACAATTCACAAATCTCTTTATGTAGAAATTATTAAACATGCTTTAGGAATTAGGACTGATGTGATGGAAGATTGCATTCCAGAAGATAAAATTAATGATTGTATAAACAGCTCTAGAATTTTTGTTCTTCTATGGATTACAATAATAGGTGTCTCAATTTACTTTTCTACCTTTTTGCCAATATTTTTATTTTTAATACCAAAGTTCTTTGGCATTAATGGTATCTGGGGTATAACACAACATATGGGTCTAAAAGAAAGCGCCAAAGATCACCGACTATCAACAAGATCAGTTAGACTTAATCCGATCTTTAGTTTTATATATTGGAAAATGGAATACCATATTGAACATCATATGTTTCCTATGGTGCCTTCCTACAATCTTCCAAAATTATATGAAGTAATAAAAGATCAAATGCCAGAACCACAAACACTGTATGCTGCGTATAAAGAAATAATACCCGCTGTTATAAAAAAATCTAAAAATCCAGACTATTTTATTCCTGTTCAAGTTCCGAATAATTAAACTATACTTGACACATCTTCAGCTTTAGTTTTATCTATATCTTTATATGGAGTTAAGAAATTTTATTGATGGTAAATTCATTGATTCATTCTCAAAGAAAAATATTCCTGTATTAAATCCGGCTAATCAAAAAATTGTTGGTAATATTGATGAAGCTTTGGATGAAGAAATAGATTTAGCTTTCAAAGCTGCAAAAAGAGCATTCGATAAAAGAATTTTAGTAGACATGGATGCAAAAGATAAATCGAATATGATGAGAGCTATTGCTCAAAAATTAAGAGAACGCAAAGAAGAAGGAGGAAAACTCCTTAGCCAAGAAAATGGCAAAACGATTAAACAATGTATTGATGAATTTAAAGGTGCTGCCGATACTTTTGATTTTTATGCTGGGCTAACTGATAAAATAGAAAATAAACTTATACCTTCTGGACATGATACTTTAAATTATGTTGTCCTTGAGCCTTTTGGAGTAGCTCTTCAAATTGTTCCGTGGAACTATCCTGTTTCTATTTTTTCAGGTATGGTTGCACAAAACTGGATTGTTGGAAATACAATAGTTATCAAACCTCCTGAATTGTGTCCCATATCATCTAATTTTTATGGTCAAATTTTTAAAGATGTAGGCGTGCCAGATGGAATTATAAATATTGTTCATGGTTATGGTGAAACAACTGGTCGAAAACTAGTTCAACATCCTGGAAGTGATTATATTGTTTTTACAGGATCGCCTGAAGTTGCATCTGAAATTCTAAAAGAAACAGCAGATAGAATTATTCCTACTCATTTTGAATTAGGCGGAAAGTCTGCAGCTATAATCTATCCTGATGCCGATATTGATAAAGCTGTTGATAGTACAGTTAAAGGAATTTTTAAACCTAATGCTGGTCAAATATGTGTTGCAATGTCTAGGGTAATTGTTCATCCAAAAATAAAAGATGAATATATGACAAAGTTAGTTGCCAAAACGCAAAAACTAAAAATTGGTGCTGGGGACGAAGATGGAACTGAAGTGACACCTTTAATATCAACTGATCAAATGCAAAGAGTATCAAATTATGTGAAATCAGGAATACAATCTGGAGCTACTTTAACAATAGGTGGAGATAAAGCTGAAAGAGATGATGGAAATTTCTATCAACCAACTATTTTTGATAATGTTAAAGTTGATGCTACAATTGCTCAAGAAGAAATTTTTGGTCCTGTAACATCAGTATTTGATTTTGAAGATGAAGAAGAAGCAATAAATATAGCCAACTCAACTAAGTATGGTCTAGCTTCTGGAGTATTCACTTCAGATGATCAAAAAGCTAAATGGACAGCTGATCGCATTCAAGCTGGAATTATTTGGCAAAATGATTGGTTTGTTGATGGAAACAATCTTCCTGGAGGCGGTTACAAAAGATCTGGTTATGGAAGAGATGGAGGAGTTGACGGTGTTTATAGCCATGGTCAAACAAAGCGAATAAGTAAAAGACTCTACTAGTTGACATTCACAAATATTATCTTAACAATATTGAAATAATACTTTTAAATTAATTCATGGGAGGAATTATGAAATTTATTAAATTATTTTTAATCACTGTATTTCTTCTTCCAGTTTCTATGCACGCATATGCTGCTCCAACTGGACAAGATCTTGGTGATAAATGGTGCTCAGACGTAAAAATGCATTTCTATGCTGGCGGTCCTGAGGCTGGTGGCTTTGCTGGAATAGTTGCAGCAGGGGCAATGAATGCAATAAGAGATACGGGCGCAGATGCTGAAATCATTTACTCAGAATGGGATTTTGAAAAAATGGTCCGACAACTTAGAGAATCAGTTGGACTTGGAGTAGATGCTATTGCAATGATGGGGCATCCGGGAGATGAAGCTCTAATGCCTTTAGCAAAACAAGCTGCCGAAAAAGGTATTCTAATGACATATCAAAACGTTGATCCATCAGGTGTAAGAGCAAAATTTGGTGGTGGATACGTAGGAGCAAATTTAGCAACTCAAGGTAAAGCTCTTGCAAGAGAAGCAATTAGGCAATTTGGTTTCAAAGCTGGAGATCACGCTATAGTAATGGTTCCTATTGGAGATTACGCTAGAGCTCAAAGAGAAGATGGTGCTAGAATCATATTTGAAGAACACGGAATGACAGTTACTGTTCTTGATGGACAACCAGCTTATGCTTCCGATCCTAATATGACTATTCCGGTTTTCTCAGCTGCATTAAATGCCAATCCTGAAACAAAAGTAATTGTTCACTCTGGAAGTGATGTAATGAATGTTGCAGAAGGTATTGCTAAAGCTGCTGGTTATGGACCAGGAGAGTTACTTCAAATTGGATTTGATACAAGTCCGCAAATTATGTCGGCGTTTGAAAAAGGATATGTTCATCTAACATCTGATCAACAACCTTTCCTTCAAGGGTATCTTCCAGTGTTATCACTTTGTCAAACAGCTGTACTTGGTACTGGTGCAATAAACCAAGATACTGGTGCAGGATTTGTTGATACGAATAATTATCAAGCTGTTAAAGCTCTTGCTGATGCAGGCTTAAGATAGGAAAATATATTGCTAACCCATTTTAATGGGTTAGCATTTCAAAATTTATGGAAAATATCATTGAATTAGATAATGTTACAAAAAGATTTGGCGGTATTACCGCTCTAAACAAAGCATCATTAAAAGTAACCAGGGGTGAAGTGGTAGGTTTAATTGGTGATAACGGTGCAGGTAAATCAACATTAATTAAGACACTAGTAGGCGTTTATAGTCCTGACGATGGTGACATACTTATAAGAGGGAAAAAAGTAAACGCTTGGAATGCACTCAAGGCTAGAGAGTCTGGTATAGAAACTGTTTTTCAAGATAGAGCTTTAACACCACAACAATCGATAGTTAAAAATATTTTTATGGGTAAGGAACTTCGATATCCGTTTGGTTTTATTAAAGAAAAAGAACAAATTTTTGAAGCAAATAGATTAATAAGAGAAATAGGTTTTACATCAAAATTAATCAATGCTGAATCTCCAGTTGGAAATTTATCTGGAGGTGAAAGACAAGGCGTAGCAATTGCAAGAGCAATTTACAATAAAGCAGAATTAATTGTTCTTGATGAGCCAACAAATAACTTATCTCTTAATGAAACACAGAAAGTTTTTGATTTTGTCTTAAATGTAAAAAAATCAAATAGATCTGTTTTATTTATTGGTCATAATATTTATCATGTATACGACATATCAGATAGATTTGTAATTTTAGATAGAGGAGAAGTCGTTCATCAACTCAATAAGAATGACATATCTACTCCTGAAGAACTCATGAAAATAATGAGAGATACTATAGGGGCACACTTATGAGCAATAATAATTCATTTTTAAGTAATTACTTTCACAGAAATGGAAGAGCTTTAGGAAGCATAGGATACTTTGTACTTTTAATGGTAATTTTTTTAATTGGCGCACCAGAAGCTTGGATAAGGCCTAACCTTCATCAATCAGTATTTGTAATGATGCCAACTTTGATATTTTTAACTATACCATTAGTTTTTCTAGTTGCATCTGGTGAAATAGATCTTTCCTTTGCCTCTACTTACGCTGTAGCAGCTTATGTATTTGCTTTACTTGTTAAAAATGGAGTTGATCCAGCTATTTGTTTAGTTCTTGGTATTTTTACTGGAGCAGCTATTGGTGCTCTCGTTGGAACATTAATTGTTGTATTTAGACTTTCCTCTCTTGTTGCATCACTTGGAGTATTATTTTTATTGAGAGGTGTAATTCTCTTATTATCTAACAGCAGATCCATTACGATTATGGAAGTAGAGAACCACTGGATCTACCCTCTTTTAGTTGGAAATTTTTATGGCTTCCCAATGCAAATTTTTTGGGCAGCAATATTTGTAATTTTTTGTTACTATTTTTTTAATAAACATGTTTTTGGTATTCATATTCAGCATGTAGGAGATAATTCTGTTAGTGCAGAACAGATGGGTATTAATGTAAATGCCGTAAAGATTAAAGCATTCATGTTTGTAGGTATTGGCTCTGCTATTGGTGGAATTTTTACAACGATGATTACTTATACATTTTTTCCTACTCAAGGATTTGGTTATTTATTGCTTGCTCTAGCAGCTGTTTTTGTTGGAGGCACTCCTTACTGGGGAGGGTTAGGAACCATTATTGGAGCAGTATTTGGAGTTGGTATAATTGCCTATATGGAAATAGGAATCATTGCCATTGGTTGGAGCGGAGAGTGGAGACAATTTTTTAACGGCTTAATTATATTGTTAGCATTATTAGGACATCGTCTTCATGGAGAAAGAGTTAGATAATGATAAATTTAGTAATTTGGAATGAATTTCTTCATGAAAAAGAAAATGATCAAGTTAAATCTATCTACCCAAAAGGTATACATGAATGCATAAAGGCATTTTTATCAAAAGATAAAGAGCTTAGTATATCCACTGCAACGCTTGAAGAAAAAGATCATGGCTTATCCGAAGAGTTATTAGAAAAAACGGATGTATTAATTTGGTGGGGTCATAAAGCACATAAATTGGTTGAAGATAAAATAGTAGATAGAATTCAACAACGAGTATTAGAAGGTATGGGACTTTTAGTTTTGCATTCGGGTCATCATTCAAAAATATTTAAAAGAATGATGGGAACTACTGCTAATCTTCGTTGGGCGGAAAGAGGAGAAAAAGAAAGAATTTGGGTTTGTAATCCAGGGCATCCAATTGCGGATGGTCTGGGTGAATATTTTGAAATAGAAATGACTGAAATGTATGGTGAGCCATTTCAAGTTCCAGCCCCTGATGAAACGGTATTCGTAAGTTGGTTTGAAGGTGGTGAAGTATTTCGATCTGGTTTATGCTATAAAAGAGGAAATGGTAAAATTTTTTATTTTAGACCAGGACACGAAGCATATCCTGTTTATCATAACAAAGATGTACAAAGAGTGATTAAAAATGCAGTTCATTGGGTAAGCCCAGAAAAAACATCTGGTAAGTGGATTGATTACTTTGGAAGAGGAATTAACAATATGGAAAGAAAAGAACCAGTAGAACCCATTGAAATTAAAGGACCTCAGACTGATCATACCTATAAAAAATGATTAAAGTCGCTATAGTTGGAACAGGCGGTATTGCCGAATGGCATGCATCCGCTTTTAAAAATGATAAGAACTCAGATGTGATCGCAGCATGCGATGTTAATAATGATAGACTGAATGAGTTTTGTAATAAATTTGGTATTAAAAATAGATACAATAACGTTGATGAACTTCTAGAAAATAAAGATGTAGATGCTGTATCAAATACAACACCAGATGCTTTTCATAAAGAAATATCGATCAAGGCAATTAAAAAAAATAAACACATTTTTTGTGAAAAACCACTAGCTGAAAATTTCAATGATGCAAAATTAATGTGTGAAGCACTTGAAGGAAAAAATCTAATTAATATGGTTAATTTTAGTTACCGTAATTCATCTGGGTACCAAGAATTATGTAAAATGGTCAAATCTGGCAAAATTGGAAATGTATTTCACATGGATGCAAATTATTATCAATCATGGTTAACTTCAAATTACTGGGGTAATTGGAAAGAAGAAGACAAATGGCTATGGCGATTATCCACAAAGCATGGCAGTAAGGGTACTCTTGGTGATATTGGTGTTCATATATTTGATTTTGCCTCATTTCCAATTGGTAAAATAAAAAAATTAAATGCTCATTTAAAAACATTTAAATCTAAGGGTGAAAAAATTAGAGATTATGTATTAGATGCTAATGACACTTTTATTTCTATGGTTGAATTTGAAAATGGTGCTATTGGCACTGTTAATGCAACTAGATTTGCTACAGGTTATAAAAATAGATTAGAGTTAAGAATATTTGGCGATAAAGGAGCAGTAAAAATCGAATTTGATGATGCAATAAATGAAGGAAATGAATTTATGTTTACTCAAGATATACAAAGAGAGTTATCAGGTAAAGAAGATAAACTTAGATGGGAAAAAATTAAATGCGAACCCTCTTTAACTAATTTTGAAAAATTTATAAAATCAATTAAAAATAATAAGAACCACGAACCTGATTTTAATCGAGGTGCTGAAATTCAAAATATACTTGATAAATGTTATGAAAGTAGTGAATTGGGTCATTGGATTGATATTAATTAACCTTTTTACAAAGTCAAAAAAGTAAATTTATAATTTCTATAAATAATAAAAGCTTTCAAATTACAATGATACTACATTAAATATGCTCTACCTCTTTGAATTCCATTAAAAGGATCTATAATATGCTCAGATGAATATTGAGATAAATAAGCTTTACGATTTTTTTTAGTAATATTTGCTCCAGAAGAATGAGGTGTTAGACTTGAAAAAATTACTAATGTTCCAGCACTTACACAAAGCTGGATAGCTTTTTTCTCATTAACTTTGATACCTAAATCTTTTGATTTGTTTTGCCATATATGTGTCTTCGCATTCTTAATTTTTTTTAAATTTATTGGGATAATACTTAACGCTCCATTTTTTTCTGTAGTATCTGTCAGGGCAAGCCAAACAGATATATATGGTTTATGTTTGAAATGAATATAACCTGAATCTTGATGCCAGCTAAATGAACTAGGAGTATTAGGATTTTTATTTACTAACTGTTCATTAAACAAATAAATTTTATTACCTAAAAGTTTCGAGGCAATTTTTTTCATAAATTTACCTTTAGCGTAAGCGTTTATATGAGAATAATATTCACATTGATTAGCAAAAAATATTTTTCCATTTTGACTAATATCGCCAAATTTTTTTCTATTATTATTTGATTGTTCTCTATTAATTCTTTTTTTAAAATCTTTTATCATTTGATCTGCATTTTTATTAAGTTTAATTAAAGTCGACTTAGGAACAATGTTTGGTAAAACAAGATATCCATTTAGTTCAAAATGTGTTTTATCTATTTGCATAATGATTTTTAAATATCGTATCTAAAAAGACAAAAAAATCAATAAATTTGGAAATTATTCATTGTGACAAAAAATAGCTAATTTTGTGTTAAAATATTCCTAAATTAATTGTATAAAAAGGCATGGTAGAAAATCTCGATAATGTAAGTGATAAATGGTTTAGAGCCGAAATAAGTAAAAAGGACTTAAAATTATTATCAAAAAAAAGTGATCTTAAGGGATTACAGCACGTTACTTTATATTTCATATTACTATTTTTCTTTGGATACATGTCTATCGCAACCTGGGGTACATGGTGGACGGTTCTATGGTTATGGTTGTATGGAGTTTTATTCTATGCAAGTAATCCAATCTGGCACGAATGTGGTCATAGAACAGCTTTCAAATCAAAATATTTAAATGAAATTTTTTATCAAATAGGTTCTTTTATGACTGATTTTGAACCTACAAGGTGGACATGGAGTCATTTCAGACATCATAGTAACACTGCTTCAGTAGCAGACCCTCATGATTACGAAGCTGCATTATTCCATCAATATCCAAGCTTACAAAGTTTTCTGTTTAGTTTCGTACCATTTGCTGAGTTAATAAAATTTAAAGACTCATGGAAATTTGAAACAATTAAACATGCTATGGGACTTACTACCCCAGTTATGAGAGACTGCATACCTCAAAATGAAATTTGGAAATGTAGACTTATATCAAGGATTCACGTTGCAATATGGATAACATCTTTTGTAATGTCTTTATATTTAATGAATCCACTACCTGCGTTATTAATTTTCTTTCCAAGATACTGGGGAAATATAATTGAACTTTTCAATCAAACACAACATATTGGTCTTCCAGAAGATGTAAAAGATCATAGGTATACAACAAGATCAGTACGCTTTAATCCGATCTTTAGTTTTTTATATTGGCACATGGAATATCATGTTGAACATCACATGTTTCCCTCTGTACCATCATATAACTTACCTAAGCTAAGTAATTTAATTAAAAATCAACTGCCTAAAGCTAATTCAAGTCTCTTTGATGCTTATAAAGAAATAATTCCTGCAATAATAAAGCAACATAAAGATAATAATTATTTTATTCAAAAAGAAGTACCAAATATATAATCTTTTTTTACTTTTTTATTTATTCATTTTTTTTTTGAGTTTATAAAAAATGATGTCATTGAAAATTGGTATAATTGGTGTTGGAGTAAGGGGCGCAAGCCTTTCTTTTCTTATAAATAAGTATTTCAAAAAACAATTAAAGATAGTCGCTTTGTGTGATTTAATTGAAGAAAAGTGCAACAAAGTAAAAAAAGAAATTAATGATAATAAAATAAATATTTATAAAAATGCAAAGAGTCTAGTTAATAATGAAAAATTGGATGGTTTAATTATTACTTCCCATACAGATCAACATTTCAAACACGCAAAACTTGCAGCAGAAAAAAAAATTAAATCTATTTTAGATAAGCCAATATCTGTAAGTTTAAAAGATGCTAAAGGAATTGTTGAGCTTGAAAAAAGAAACAAATTTCAATTTTTAATGTCATTTACTAGAAGATATGAAACTTCATGGATTAAAGCTTGGAATTTAATTTATAATAAAAAACTAATTGGAGATGTGTATTTAATTAAACTTAATTCTATCGTTCCCTATACAAGATATTTTCAGACTTGGCATAGATACAATAAATTCTCTGGTGGCGGTATTAATGATAAGTGTTCTCATCATGTTGATGTTTTAAGATGGTTTGCTAATTCAGAAGTTGTATCTCTTTCAAGTTTTGGAAGCAGACATTCACATTTTACATCAAAAAAGAATAAAAATATAAGATGTAAAGATTGTTATGAAAAATGTAACTATCGAAGATATGATGCATTAGGTGATGCCAGAGAAAACTTAAAAAAATTTAAAAATAATTATTCATCTCTAAATGATAAAAGGCAAATAGACGATCATTGTGTGTGGGCTGATGGAAGTGATATTCTTTCTCATTTTACTTGTAATTTTGATTTTGAAAATGAAGTTATTGGAAATATAAATTTTTCCTGTTTTGGTCCAGCTTCTGAAGATCAAGAAACACTTGAAGTTGTAGGCATAAAAGGCAAATTAAAACTGATTAGATCTACAGGTATAATTGAACTAACATATGATAATGGAAAAAAATTTAAACGTATTGATGCGAAAGATAATTATCATCAAACATCACATTTTGGTGCAGATATAAGATTGCTGAAAAGTTATATAAACTATTTAAAAAATGGAAAATCAGAAGTTTCAGCAGAAAACGGTATCAAATCTTTAAAAATAATAGATATGATAAATAAATCGATTGCAAAAAAAGGAAAATTAATTGAAAACAAAATCAAAAAATACTGAATTAATTCTTTTTGGTGATTTACATAATCATTGCAATATCTCTTATGCTCATGGAAGTTTAGAAAGAGCAATTGCATTTTCAAAATTATCCCTAGATTTTGTCTCAATTACAGGTCATGCTGGTTGGCCTGATATGAATACTAAAGATCCTTCAATAAAACATATCATTGATTTTCATAAAGTTGGTTTTCAAAAACTAAAAAAAAATTGGAATAAAATTTTAGAAACGATCAAAAAAGAGAGGGGAATCATTATATATCCAGGATATGAAGTGCATTCAAATAAATATGGTGATCAAACAATTGTATTTAAGGATATAAAAAAACATGAGCTCTTAGTTGATCAAATTGATATTTTAAAAAAGAAATTTGTAGAAAAAAAATTAACAAACTATATTTTTATGCCACATCATTTATCCTATAAGCAGGGAAGACGAGGTGTGAACTGGAAAATATTTGAGGAAAATATTTCACCAGTCGTTGAGCTTTATTCAATGCATGGATGTTCAGAGAGTGATCAATCAGAATATCCTTTTTTGCATTCAATGGGTCCTAGAAATTATAAAAATACCATTAAATATGCTTTGGAAAAGAAAATTAAACTGGGATTTATTGCTAATACTGATCACCATAGCGCATCTCCTGGAAGTTATGGCCATGGAAGATTTGGTGTTTTCGTTAAATCAAAAAATAGAAACTCGATATTTAAATCAATAAATGCAAGAAAAACGTTTGCTTTAACTGGCGATAAAATTATTCCAAATATATATTTAAATAAAAAAGTTATAGGCTCCGATGTAAAGACTCAAAAAAGTAATTTATTAGATATAAATGTAGAAGGTAGATTTCCAATAGAATATATAGATATAATAAAAAATACAAATTTATTTAAAAGATTTAATTGTAATGATCAAAAAAATATTAAAAATAAAAAAAATATATCAATTATAAATATAGATTTTGGTTGGGGAGAAAGAAATAAAGAATTTCTTTGGAAAGGAGAAATTCTATTTAAAAATTTTGATATAATTACAATTGAAAATAAATTTAGAGGACCAGAAATTGTTTCTCCTTTAGATAAAAAAAGTAAGTATTCTTTTTTCATTCCAGAAGTAAAAAAATTTAAAAATAAAATCAAATTTAAATTTTTAACATCTGGAAATAGTAATAATTATACTAATGAAACAAGCGGATTTACAATTTTAGCAAAATTAAAAAAAAATTCGCAAATAACAACTATAACCAATAATAAAAAATTTGATATTTTAACAAAAGATTTATTTAAAGGATCTGTTTCTTTTAATTTAGGAGAAATAGATACACCGGCGATTTTATTTAATAAAATTCCTAACTTCAAAGAATGGAATTTTCAAAAAAAAATTACACTACCATTAAAAAAAGATGATAATGTTTATATAAAAATAAAGCAAAAAAATAATCAAATATGTTGGACCTCACCCTTTTTTATTAAATGAAGAACATAAATATAGTTTTAATACATACACATGATACTGGAAGATATATTTCTCCATATGGATATAATGCTAAAACAAATAATATTCAAAAAATAGCAAATAAGGGTAGCGTATATAGAAATTTTTTTACTGCTGCGCCCACTTGCTCCCCAAGCAGAAGTTCATTAATGACCGGTTTATATCCTCATCAAAATGGGATGTATGGTTTGGCTCATAGAGGTAGTAGATTACATGATTACAGTCTACACTTATCAAATTATTTAAAGAATAAAGATTTTGAAACAGCGTTATTTGGTATTCAGCATGAAATAGATAAAAAAAAAGTTAATGAGCTTGGATATAATAAAACATTTTGTACAACTACAACTGACTCAGTCAAAATATCTTCAACTGCTTCAAAGTGGATTAAAAAATATAATTCTAAAAAACCGTTTTTTATTTCAATAGGATATTTTGATACTCATAGAGAGTATGTAAAAAAAATATCAGAAAATTTTAATCCTAATTGGATTAGACCGCCTGAGCTTTTTTTAGATAATAAACAAATGAGAGAAGATATGGCAAAATTTTATTCTTCTTTAGAAAAAATAGATAGAGGCATAGGAAAAATATATGATACTCTTAAAGAAAAGAAAAAGTTAAATAATACACTAATACTTTTAACGACCGATCATGGTATTGCTTGGCCAGGAATGAAATGTAATTTAAATGATCATGGAACTGGAATATTTCTTATAGCATATCTTAAAAATGTATTTGAAGGTGGTGTTGTCTATGATGATTTAACTTCTAATATAGATGTTTTTCCAACAATATGTAAAATTTTAGATATTAAAAAACCAAAATACTTAAACCCATACATTCTACCAAATAAAAAATATAAAACAAAAAAAAGAAAATATGTTTATTCGGAAGTAAATATTCATACATCAGTAGAACCTTGCAGAAGTATAAGATCAAAAAGATTTAGATTATTAAAAAGATTAAATAATAGGAAAAAACTAAATCTATCTAATATTGATGAAAGTGTATCAAAAAGTTTTTTATTAAAACATGGTTTGAAAAAAATGAGAAAAAATAAAGAAGAATTTTTTGATTTATTTCTAGATCCATTGGAAAGAAATCCAATTAAAGATTATAAAAGATTAAAAAGCTATAAAGAACTAAATAAAGATCTAAAAAAATTTATGGAAAATACAAATGATCCATTATTAAAAAAGAATTTTAAGTGGCCAAAAGAAATTCAATTAACACCAGAAAACGCAGAAAACCCAGAAATTATTATAAATTGTCAGGATTAAATAGTAAAATTTGTTAAATTTTATTAATTATTTCTTGATTATTTTTTATTTCGAAATTACCGTTTTTTTATATTTGAAAAATCAAATTTAGGAGGAAAACATTATGAAAAATATAGTATTATCCTTATTTGCTTCGTTAGCTTTTCTTTTTTCATTAAACGCTACTGCGATTGAATTAAACTTCGCTCAAGGTGGTGGTTCTCAGGGACAAATGACAATGGAGTTAACAGCTGAATGGGAAAAAAAGACAGGACATAAAGTTAATTTCTTAGAAATGCCTGCAAGTACTTCTGATCAATATGTACAATATAAAACTTGGCTATCAGCACAAAATAGTGATGTTGATATATATAAGGTTGATAATGTATGGGCTGGAGAGTTTGGTACTCAGCTAATTGATCTAAAACCATATTTAGATGAACAATTAGAAATAATGCCTAATGTTCTTTCAGCATATACTACAGCTAAGGGTGAAATAATTGGTTTACCTTATAGTGTAGGTATACCAATGTTATATTACAGAACTGATCTGTTAGAAAAATATAATAGAGATGTTCCTGAAACTTGGGATGAAATGACTGAAACAGCTCAATTTATTCAAGATAAAGAAAGAGCTGCTGGCAATGACAAAATGTGGGGCTTTGTATGGCAAGGTAATGCCTATGAAGGTCTAACATGTGATGCATTAGAGTGGGTTGCGAGTCATGGCGGTGGAATGATTGTTGAGAAAGATGGAACAATCTCTATTAACAATGCTAACGCTGCTGCAGCTTTAGATATGGCTGCTAAATGGGTAGGAACAATTTCTCCAGAAGGTGTTATTGGTTATAAAGAAGAAGATGCAAGAGGTATCTGGGACCAAGGTAATGCTGTTTTCATGAGAAATTGGCCTTATGCATGGAGCTTAAGTAACAAAGATGAGTCAGCTGTAAAAGGTAAATTTGATGTTGTCCAACTACCTAGAGGACCTAATGGTAAATCTACAAGTACTATGGGTGGCTGGGGTTACGCAGTGTCAAAATATTCTGAAAAACAAGAAGTTGCTATTGATCTAGTTAAATTTCTATCAAATAGAGATGCGCAGCATGCAACTATTGCAGAATATTCAATGCCTCCAGTATATATAGAGATTTATGACAATAAAGAGCATGCAGAAACGTATACTCTTTTACCTCTTCTAAAGGGTCCGTCTCAAGCTCTATTACCTAGACCATCAGCACAAACTTCGGGTAAATGGCCTCAAGTAACAGTAGCATTTTATACTGCTGCACATGAAGTTATTACTGGTAAAAAAGATGGTACTACAGCCGTTGCTGAGCTTGAAAAAGCTTTGAAAAAAATTAAAGGCAAAGGCTGGTAGTAATTATAAATAAAAAAAATTAAGGGGATTTTATATCCCCTTTTTTTAATGTTGAAGTATGAAATCAGTTAGTCAATTAAGAAAAAGAACAGCATTAATTTTTTTAATACCTGTAACAATAGTATTATTATCTTCTGCCCTATATCCATTAATTAGTACTCTTTATTTAAGTCTTACTGATGCAGAGTTAGAAAATTTTCTAGATCCAAATTATGTTGGCTTCATAAACTATTTAGAAAACTATGAGGGTATGTGGTACGGAGTTCTCGCAGACAGTTTATTTTGGAACTCTGTAAGAAACACTATAGTTTTCAGTGTTTTTTCAGTAAGTCTAGAAGTTATATTGGGAATTAGCTTTGCACTCATTATGCTAATTGAAAATAAATTAAAATGGTTTGTAAGAGCTGCAGTTTTAATACCATGGGCAATACCAACAATAGTTAGCGCAAGAATGTTTGAATGGATGTTGCAAGATCAGTTTGGTATATTTAATTATATTCTTATTGGAATAGGCATTATTGAACAGGGTAAAGCTTGGACAACTGATCCCCAGACATCAATGATTGTCATTATAATTATTGATGCATGGAAAACATCTCCATTTGTTGCAATTTTAGTTTATGCCGGACTAAAAGCACTTCCAAACGAAGTATTAGAGGCAGGAAAAGTTGACGGGACTAATGGAATTACACAATTTTACTATATAATTTTTCCTTTAATACTTCCTGCAATTGCAGTTGCTATAGTATTTAGAGGATTGGATGCATTACGAGTATTTGATTTAATCTACTTAATTAATGCTGGTAGTAAAGATATTATGTCAATGACAGTATATGCAAGAAGAGAAATGTTTGAATATTCTCATTTTGGATTTGGTGCAGCCGCCTCTACTATGTTGACACTAATTATAGGCGTAATAGCAGTCATATTTATACAAAGAACAAGACTACATAAATTGGATGAAATGGAATAATGAATAAAGTTTACGATAAAATATTTAAATACAGTCTTCAAATGATAGTAATTATATTTTGTGTTTTTCCATTTTATTATTCTGTAATGACATCATTAGAGGGAAGTTCAGCAGTTTTTGAACCAAATTTCTTCCCTACAGAAATAAATCCAAAAAATTACAATTATCTTTTATTTGAGCATAATTTCCCTCAGACAATTCTAAATTCATTATTTGTTGCAACTGTTACTGTTTCAATCTCAATTACAATTTCTTATTTTGCTGCTTGGTCATTAAGTAGAGTAAATTTTAAAGGCAGAAGCATGTTTTTATTTGTAATTCTAGCTATTTCAATGTTTCCGCAAATAGCTGTTCTAACAGGCATGTATCAGCTATTTTTAAATTTTAAAGATTTCTATTTTAATATTTTTGATCTAAGGGTCAAGGGTGTAACTTCTCTGTTATGGTTATGTTTTACATATACTATGTTTAATATACCTTTTACAGTATGGGTATTAACTACTTTTATGAAAGGAGTTCCTAAGGAAATTGAAGAGGCAGCAATTGTAGATGGCGCATCTTCGTTTCTTATTTTAAGAAAAATTTTTCTCCCAATTATGACCCCAGCAATTTTTACTACAGCAATTATGGCAATGATTGCAGTGTGGAATGAATTTCTATTTGCTCTGACCTTTACCGCTACTAATAGTGATAGAACTATTACTGTAGGTATAGCTCTTATCAATGGAACTATAGAGTATGAGGTACCATGGGGTAGTATTATGGCTGCTTCAGTTATAGTTACAGTTCCTTTGGTAATAATTACCCTTCTTTTACAAGGTAGAATTATGTCTGGATTAACAGCTGGTAGTATAAAAGGTTAAATTTTTTATAGATTTAAAATTTAATTTATTCTAAGATATATCAAGATTATAGTGATCTTAGCACTTGAAAAATCGCTCAAAGGAGGATGAAGTGGCAGATATAAATATAAATACTGTAAATAAATATTTTGGAGACGTCCATGTAATTAAGGATGTTTCTCTAGATATCAAAAGTCAATCGTTCACAGTTCTAGTTGGCCCAAGTGGTTGTGGAAAATCAACTATGTTAAGAATGATAGCAGGACTTGAAGATATAAATTCAGGTACAATTTCTATTGATGGTCAAGTAGTTAATGATTTACCACCAAAGCAAAGAAATATTGCAATGGTGTTTCAATCTTATGCATTATACCCACATATGACTGTATTTGATAATATGGCTTTTGGTTTGAAATTAGAAAAAAGATCAAAAGATGAAATTAATGAAAGAGTTAACGAGGCAGCAAGAATTCTTCAAATAGAAGATTATCTTCAAAGAAAGCCAAAACAACTTTCAGGTGGTCAAAGACAACGTGTTGCTATTGGAAGAGCAATTACAAGAAAGCCAAAAGTTTTCTTATTCGATGAACCACTTTCGAACCTTGATGCTGCATTAAGGGTTCAAATGAGAGTTGAATTAGCAAAACTTCATAATGAACTAGAAGCAACAATGATCTATGTTACACACGATCAGACAGAAGCAATGACACTTGCTGATGATATTGTTGTTCTTGATACAGGGATAGTTTCACAAAAAGGATCCCCATTAGAACTTTATGATAGACCAAATAATATGTTCGTAGGTGGATTTATTGGATCACCAAAAATGAACTTTATTTCAAGTAAGATATTAAGCAAAAGTTCGGATGCTACTGAAGTTGATATAATGGGAATGTCAAAAATATCAGTCTCTAAAATGTCAGCATCCTCCTCAGAGGGTGATTCCGTAACTCTAGGTATTAGACCCGAACATTTAGTAGTAAATGGAGATTCAGATGGATCTTGGGAAAGTAAAGTATTTGTTGTCGAAAAACTTGGTGACGTTACTTACCTATACCTTGAAAAAGATGGAGAGCCATTAGTTGCTGAAACTGAAGGACATTCAGAAATTAAAGTTGGTGATACTGTAAAAGTTGGTTTTCCTGCTGGAAGATGCCAATTATTTGATAGTTCAGGACAAGCATTTAAATAATAGAATCGTATTGATTATTGCCCCTAATATAAGGGGCAATACATCCCTTTTTTAAAAATTTTCAATAAATAACATAAATTTAACTAAAATAATGAAGGGCAGAGGGTTCATATTATTTCCTCCTATAAGAAGTATTCCTCTTATAAAACTTTTCTGCCCACCAAATTTGAAAAGTTATTTAAGAGGGATACCAATTATAGTTTTTGTTTAGCAGTCCAAGTATTTTCCTTATTTATTGGAATATGTTTATTAAGAGTTAAAAGAACATTTTCAGCTAATTTTCTATACGTCGTAAGTTTTCCTCCATAGATATTTAATAATGGTGCCTGTGAACCATCCTCATTTAAATCGAATATATAGTCTCTCGTAACTTTTGAAGCTTCTTTGAAATCTTCAATAAGTGGTCTAATTCCAGAATAAGAACTTACCACATCAACTCTTGATATTTGTTTAATGAAATATTTATTTACTGAATTTAATAAATAATCAATTTCACTTTCATCAATTTTTGGATTTTCTGGTGAGAAAACTTCTGTTTCAGTAGTGCCAATAAGAGAATATTCATCTTTATAAGGTATAACGAAAATTATTCTGTTATCTTCATTTTGTAAAGTGAAAGCTTTTTTCTGACTGTAAAGACTTTTAGTTATTATGTGACTACCTTTTACAAGTCGGATTGATTTATTTGAATTTAATTTAATGACATTGCTTAAAACTTCATTTATCCAAGGCCCGGCAGCATTTATAAGTATTTTAGATTTAAGTATAGTATTATCATCTAAAGTTATATCCCAAATATTTTTATTTCGTCTTGCATCTATTACTTTTCTATTTTGAATAATCGTAGCACCTTTTTTCTTTGCATCTTCAACATTTAACTGAACAAGTTTTTTATCATCAACTTGTAAATCATAATATTGGAAACCAATTTTAAATTGATCTTTTAAAATATTAGGCATTTCCTTTTTAATATTTATAGTTGAAGATTTTGGTATAGTCATTTTACCACCAATATTATCGTATAAAAATAATCCTAATTTAATTAACCATTTAGGTCTTAAAGATTTTTGATAAGGTATAATAAAAGGTAATGGTGTTGTTATATTACTTGCAATTTTTTTAATTACCTCTCTTTCCTTGAGAGATTCTCGTACAAGGCGAAATTCATAATTTTCAAGATACCTTAATCCACCATGTATTAATTTTGTAGACCAAGATGAAGTTGCTGAGCCAACTGTGTTTTTTTCAACTAAACAAACTTTTAAATTTCTGCCTGATGCATCTCTAACAATTCCAGCACCATTAATACCTCCACCAATAACTAAAATATCAAAAGTTTCATTCATGCTTAAATTAAATAAATCTGTTAATTTCGTGAATTATTATTTCAGGGTCAGTTAAATGTATAGTTAAAAAACCAAGTTTCTTTGCAGCCTCAATATTCTCTTTTTTATCATCAATAAATAAAGTTTCCTCTGGAATTAGATTAAAACGACTTATAGCTAATTTATATATTTCAGTATTAGGTTTAACCAATTTTTCTTTTCCAGATATTATTAGGCCATCAAATTTATTCAAGAATGGATATTTTTTATCCATATCTTGAAATGTTTCCCAAGACCAATTTGACAAAACATAACACTCATATTTTTTATTTTTTAAATCATCTAAAACATCTACTGAATACTGAAAGATTTTTCTGAACATTTTATGATGATTTTTATAATATAATTTAATTTTATCTTCATAATCAGGATAAGTTTTGATTAGATCAGTTTCAGCATCTTTTATAAGTCTTCCAGCATCTTGTTGGATATTCCATTCATCATTACAAATATTATTGAGAAAATTGTCTCTTTCTTCTTTATCTTTAATTACATCTTTATAAAAATAATGAGGGTCCCAATCAAAAAAAACACCACCTAAATCAAAAAGAAATTTCATGTACAAGTATTTTGTTTATAAATAAGTATTAAATGAGTGCATTAATAGACTATATTCAAATAGAAATACACAAAACATATAATAAAAAATATTCCAAAAAGTATATAGAAGATAAATTAATTCCAATTGTAAATTATATTTGCTCTAGTAAATCAAAAAAATTCCTATTTGGAGGCTCTCAGGGTATTGGAAAATCATCATTTATTAATATTATCTCTAAAACTATTGAAAAATTTTATAATAAGAAAATACTTTTGCTTAGTTTAGATAATTATTATTTATCAAAAAAACAACGATTACAATTATCAAAAAAAATACATCAATTGTTAATAACTCGAGGTGTTCCAGGAACACATGATATTGAAAAATTATTTAAAAATATAAAACAATTCAATAAAAGTAAATACCCTATCACAACCCCTCTATTTGATAAGTTGATTGATGATACGGCTAAATCAACAAAAATAACTAAAACTAAATGTGATATTCTTTTCTTAGAAGGTTGGTGTTGTGGAAGTTCAACAATTCCAAAAAAAATTCTTTATAAAAATATAAATAATTTAGAAAAAAATAATGATCCAAAATATCAATGGAGAAATTTCTATAATAATAAATTAAAATTAGAATATAAAAAAATATTTAAATTATTTGATGAACTTATTTTTTTGAAAACATCCTCTTTTGATAATGTTTTCAAATGGCGGTTAAAGCAGGAAAAAACTAATCAATCAAAAAATAAAAAATCAAAAAGAATGACTCCAAATGAAATTAGATATTTTGTTCAACATTATGAGAAAATAACTAAATGGATGATGAAGGATTTAGATAAAAAAGCCCAGGTAGTTATTAAATTTGAAAAAAATCATAAAATTTCTTCAATAAATTTTAACTAGAAAAAAATCCATCTTTTAACCGAATTACAATATCTTTCAAATTCATCCCCAAATTTATCTTTTAAATATTTTTCCTCTTCATATATTACAAAATTATTTAACCAAAAAAATAATCCTATAGAACAAATAAAATACATAATGTTTTCAAAAGTAAGAAACATACCAAAATGAAATAAAACAAAACATAAATAAATAGGATTTCTAGAATAAGCATAGATTCCAGTTTTTATAATTTTGTTTGTTTCAGTTTGAGGAGGTAATTTTTCTTCATGTGCATTAAATGCATTTCTTGAGGAAAAAAATACAATTGGCATTAAAATTATAATTAATAATCCAAAAAGATTAAGAATATATAGCAGTGGATATTTAGGAAAGATAAATTCTCCAATAATATAAGCGGCTATCAAAAGATATACTGAAATATAAAGTGGATTTCCTTTTACATTTGGTCCCATTTAAAGCTCCTCTATTGCTTTACCTAAACTTTCATAATCACTAAATACATTCAAAGCACCATTGTCAAATAATTCATTTTTATCTCTATTTGAATGCCAATGTTTTCCTGCGATAAGACCAAATACCCTTACTCCTGCTGCAGTTGCTGCTTTAACACCTACGCCACTATCTTCGATAATGACTGTTTCTTCTCTATTAAGTGAATTATCATTTAAAACCTTTAAGTATATATCTGGATCAGGTTTTGGTCTTTTTACCATATCGAATGAATAAACCTGATCACTTAAAAAAAATTTATCTAACCCAACAAGCTTCAATCCATCAAGAATTCTATCCTTATTACTGTTAGATCCAATAAAGTGATTTCTATCTGATTTACTAATATAATCTTTTGCTCCATCAACTAGTTTTAAATCCTTGGAATAAACTTCTGAAACAATATCAAATATTTCGTTTGTAAATTTTTCTTTGTTTTCAATCTTATATTTAGAAGACAATAAATCTATTACTTCGACTGTTTTTTTTCCAGCATATTTATAAAATTGCTCCTCTTTAATTGATTGATCAAATTTACTAAAATATTTGGAAAATGCTTTAGAGGCTAGCACTTCACTATCAACTATTACTCCATCAAAATCAAAAATTATACTTTTAATCATTATTTTATATTTCTGTCTTTTTATATTCTGATTTCTCTAACCAATCAGGATTAATCTCTATACCCCAACCAGGAGTATCTTCAATTTTAACCATTCCATTAGATATTTTAAAAGGATCACCTAAAAATAAATTCTGCTGCCATGGATAATAGTCTTTACCTTCAATTGAAAATTCAAGATAGGGACCTGAATTATTTATTGCTTTTAAAAAATGCATAGTACAAATTGTTACTAAAGATAAATTAGCTGTATGTGGAGTACATATAAAACCACCCTTTTCAATAATTTTAGCAACCTTCAAAGCTTTTGTTAATCCTCCCATGTACATAACATCTGGTTGAAAAATATTTACAATTTTTCTGTTAACCATATCTCTCCATATTCGCAGATCACAATCTTGTTCTCCCCCAGTAACATCTATCTTCAAACTATCAGTAACTTTTTTAGTTTCTTCTGGTTTCCAGTAAGGGCAAGGTTCTTCAAAATGAGTAACATCATTATCTTCTAAAAGTTTCCCAATTTCTATTGCTTGAACTGAGCTATAACAACTGTTTGCATCGACCATCTTAATTACACTTTGATCTAAAGTCGAATTCATTTTTTTTACTATACTAGGTGTTCTTCCTTCCCATTCATCGATCCCTCTTCCACATTCAGAACCAACTCTAAATTTAAATGCATTAACACCTTTTTCATCAAAGAGTTTTTTAAATCTATTTGCTTCATCATCTGGCGTAATATCTCTTTTCATTGATGAACCATAAATTCTTAAATTTCCTGGAGATCCTCCTATCAATGAAACGACAGGTTTACTTTCGATTTTACCTTTCAAATCCCACAACGCTGTATCTAAACCAGCTATTGCACGTAAAAGATATGATCCTGGAAATTTATGTTCTCTTTCAAAGATAAAATCTTCTAAATCATCAAAATCAAAATATTCTTTTCCTAAAACCCAAGGTGCTACTTGTTTATGAAAAATTTGAGCTGTAATATCTGCATGATAGGTTGACATTTGACCATAACCAATTGAGCCATCCTCAACTGTTATTTTTACAAAACTTACATATGGTTTTGTAAATGTTTCAAGTTTTACTATTTTCATAAATTAAATTTTTTTAAATCCTCAATAATAAATTTACTTCCAAGATTAGCAAGCATCATTACAGGAGCATTTATATTGCCCGAAGTAATATTTGGAAAGACAGAAGCATCAGCAATCCAAAGATTCTCCATTCCATGAACTTTTAATCTTTCAGAGACAACCCCCTTTTTAGGATCTTCATTCATTTTACATGTACCACACGGGTGATAGATAGAAACTGCATTAGATTTAAAATGATCAATCATTTCTTCTTCAGTAGCATTTAAAAGATCATGTGTAACACTTTCATTTCTTATTTTTTTAATATTATTTGTGTTTGCCAAAACTTTTGAAAAATTAATTGCACATTTAACATCATATATATCTTCTTCATGTGATAGAAAATTTGGATTTATCATTGGAGTATCACCAAAATTAGGAGAATTTAAAGTAACTTTTCCTAAACTTTTTGGCCGACAAGAATTATAACCAATAATAAAACCATTAAATTTGTCAGTTTTTAGTAAAGGTCTTTTATTTTTATGAGTAATTGAATAAGTTAACGGATTAAAATATATCTGTAAATTGGGATAATGATGCTTTGAGTTCCAATTTATATATCCTCCAGACTGATTAATACTAAGAGATAATGGCCCTGTTCTATTATAAAGGTATCTTAATACAGAAGTAATTCTGCCTGACCAAGTTCCTAAGGATTTATTGAGAGAATGATGATGCGTTTTAAATAAATAATCTAAACCAAGATGATCCTGAAGATTTCTTCCAACATTAGAATTATCAATTATTATTTCTTTATCATATTGTTTTAAATGATCTCTATCACCAATACCAGAGTGCATTAACAAGTAAGGTGTCATTATTGAGCCAGAACATAAAATTGCTCCATGGGATAGTTTAAGTATTTGTTCTGTTGATTTATTTTGAATTTTAATACCAGTAATTTTTTTATCTTTAATTATTAAATTTTTTACCTGAGTATTATCTAACACAGTTAATCTAGGATTTTTTAATACAGGCTTTAAAAATACTTTTGATGATGAATGCCTGGTACCCTTGTAAGTATTAATATTGTAATGACCTACTTGATTTTCAATTGATGTAGTTAAATTTGTATTTTTTTTAATACCAATTTCATTACTAGCATTAAAAAAATATTCTAAAATTGGATGATGATACTTACTTACATTATTTACTGGAATCTTCTCTTTTATAAGAAATTCTTTATCATCATTTATTTGTTGTTCCATAGAACTGTATACTTTTTTTATATTTTCAAAACTCCATTCCTTGCTTATACCCCAATTCTCATAATCTGTTTCTAATCCTCTTGCATAGACCATTGCGTTTATTGAGCCAGAACCACCTAAAACTTTACCTCTTGGATAATATATTTGCCGATTAAATAAATTGTCTTGTTTTTCTGAATAGAAGTTCCAATTAATTTTTTTATTATAAAATGTCATTCCATAACCAAGAGGAACATCAATAATAGGATTGTTATCTTTAGGCCCAGCCTCAATAAGAGCTATATTAAAATTAGTTTCACTCAGAAGTTTATTTGCTATTATACTTCCTGCAGAACCTGCTCCAATAATTGCTATATTAATATTATTCAAATTAGAATGTTTGTGTTACTTTAGTTAAATATCTAGGATTGTCTGGATCTAATCCCTTTTGAAAAGAGTAATTAACTATCCATGGATAAAATTTTGATAGAACTATAATTGGATCTAACTCTATCATATCATTAGGGCTATATAGAAGTTCAGTGTTAGATTTTTTATCATAGGTTATTTCATAGTGAAGATTGGTTAATGAAATAATTTGACTAGCATCTTTTGCTACTATCATCCCACTTTTATCTCTAAGCGATATAGTAAATAATTTGAATGAGTTTTGTATCAAGCTTTTTGGCCCATGCATTACTTCAGCACTACTGAAAGGTTCTATCATTTCTTGACATAACTCTTTAAACTTTAAAGATATTTCATTAGAAATTGCATATCCAACACCTCTACTAATTATGTATCCATTACTTATGGTTTTATCTAATATATTTGGATTCCATTGATTTTGATTATCTAAAATTAAATGATCACTTAACTTTTCAATTTGTTTATTAATATCTTTTTTATTAAGAGTATTAAAAACAAGCTTTAAAATTATCAATAAAGACAAAACAAAAGTTTTTGTCGCTGCAACACTTTTTTCTTCTCCAGCATTTATATCAAAAAAATAATTGGATGTGTTTGCAATTGGGCTATTTAAGTTATTACTTATTAATATGGTCTTTGCTCCCATTTTTTGTACCATTTTATGACATTCAACCAAATCTTCACTTTTTCCTGATTGAGAAATAATGAAAACTAATGCTCTCGAAAAATTAAATTTTGATTCTTCTAAAGTTATTATAGATGGAGGCATGCTGTACGTTGGTAGACCAAGATATTTTGCAAACATATAAGATAAATACAGAGCAGCACAATCTGAAGTCCCCCTTGCCACAGTAACAACATAATCAATTTTTTTTTCTGATATTAAACTTGATATTTCCTGATAATTATTTTTATCATTCAAGATAAAATGATTAATTTTATTTGGAATAGAGAGTGCCTCAGATAAAACTTTGGAACTAGACATTAATTTTTTTTCCTCTTAAATAAACTTCTTTAAGATTAAATTCTTTATCTAAAATAAGAAAATTACTTAAAAAATTTTTTTGAATTACACCGACATTGTCTAGATTCATATATTTAGAAGCATTATAACTAGTTAAAGCGACTGCTTCTTCTAATGAAAAATTCATTGATATTAAATTTTTAAAAGTTTGATCCATAGTAACAATACTTCCTGCTAAAGTACCGTCAGACTTAATTTTTACTGAATGATTTTCTTTTTTTATATTATTTTTTGCAAAAATATATTCTCCATCATTCATTCCGCTAGCGTTAATAGAATCTGTTATCGCATAAAGACCAGGAATACATTTTTTTGCAATTTTTATTGCTTCTTTACTAACATGAATATTATCACAAATTATTTCAGCATATTTTCCTTTTGAAAGAGCAGCTGATAAAACTCCTGGGGATCTATGATGATTACCAGACATAGCATTATACAAATGTGTAAAACCAATTTCATGATCTTTCATAATTTTTTCACAGCAATCAAAGTCTGCCAAAGTGTGGCCAAATTGAATCTTAATATTTAGCTTCACTAAATCATTTATAAATTCTTGCATTCCATCAATTTCTGGGGCTAAGGTAATGATTTTTACATCGGCAATTTCAAGAATTTTTTTTATAAACTCTAAAGATGGTTTCTCAGTTAAATTTGGTTGAGCGCCAAGTTTATTAGGATTAATAAAAGGTCCTTCTAAATGAACTCCAAGGATATTTTTACCATTATCTTTCTTTATTTCATTAAATCCTTTTAACGCTGAAATAGTATTTTCTAAGGTATTGGTCCAAGTAGTTGGCATTATTGAAGTGGTTCCATGTCGTAAATGATACTTAGACATTTCAATAATTGATTGTGAGCCCTCCATTACATCAAAACCATTACCACCATGACAATGGAGATCAATAAAACCAGGTATTATAATATTATTATAATCATCAGAGTTCTTTATTTTTAAGTCACTAATTTTTTCACTAAAATATACATCACCAATATAGGAAGAATTATAATTAATAATTTTTCCACTAACTTTATTTTGATCAGTCATCTAAACTTATTATCTTATATAGCAATTTGTTGATTTTTAAAAAAATTAAAAAAACTTATAAATGAGGATTAATCTTACTAAATTTTTTCTCTAATTTGTCATTATTTTTTTTAGCATTTGGCATATTTACACTGATATAAAATGGAAACAATTTTTCATTTTTTAAGATATTTGCAACTTCAATTAAAATTGAATTTAAAATAAAAGATCCTGTAATTGTTGAAGCTGGTCCAACCATGTTATCTTTAATATTTATAATTGCATCACCAGGTGGAATCTTATTATCTATGAATATATCCGTTATTTCAAATAATCTTTTATTCAATTTAGATAGAGGAGCTTGTTTTGAGTATTTTACAGATGTTAGTGAAATAGTTTTTATTTTCTTTTTCTTAGCAATCAAAGCTGCTTCAACTGGAGCGTGATTGACACCTGAATTAGATACAATCATCAAAATATCTTTGCTAGTAATTTTATATTTAGCTAGAGCTTTTTTTGCAATATTTGGAGTTCTTTCTAAAGCAGTGGCCTTTCTTGCTCCTTTTTTAAAACTGAGATCATCATCTCTTATTGGACATGCGGCAGCAAAACCACCTGCTCTATGAAATGATTCTTCTCCGAGTAATCTAGAGTGTCCAGTTCCAAAAATATATAACTGCCCACCCTTTTTATATGATTTACTAATTAACTTAGCACACTGTAAAAATTTTTTTTCTTCTTCTTTTAATATCTTCTTTAAAATTGAATTAATTTTTGAGGAATAAGATCTTGTTAATTTACTCATTTAGATTTTATATTAGATGCTAGGGCAAATATTGCCCTAGCAAAATAATGTAATTATTTGTATTCTTCTAACTCTTCAGCTGCTTCAGCTACTAAATCTGCAGCATCTCCTTCACCAAGAATTGCCCCTTGGATCATAGAGTTCATAACAGTTTGAAAAGCTTTATAGTCTACAAATAGTGGCTCTGGTCCACCATCGCCAATCGCATCAATAAACATCATCCAATAATCTTCATTGTATGGAGCTTCATTTCCAATTTGAGGATATTGCATAATTGGTGTTAGACCCCAATCAGTATCAAGACTGTATTGAGAGTCACCTGATGTGATTATGCTAGCTAATTCCATTGCTTCTTTTTCAACACCTGTGTTTGAGAAAACTGCAACACTATCAGTGATTAAAAGAGTACCTTGATTTCCTTGTGGTCCAGCAGGAATTCTAACTGTTTTAACATCTAGACCTTCCTTATGCTGACCTCTACCCCAAGGTCCATTAATATACATAGCAATTTTTTCATCATTAAATAGTTCTGTTAACTGAGATCTCTCCCAAGCTAAAGGGCCTTCCTGAGCAACGTTTGCTAACTTTCCATAAAATTCTAATGTTTCAACAGTATTAGATGAATTCAAAGTTATTTCGTTTGACATTGGATCAATAACTTGTCCTCCATTACTGTATAGGTAGTTTAAGAATTGGTGCATAGTATTATCAAAATCTTTACCAGCTAGTCCAATTCCTGCTGCTCCATCAACATTTTTTGTTACAGCTTCAGCCATTGAATATAATTCATCCCAAGTTTGAGGACCTTCACATGTAACACCTGCTTTTTCTAAAAGACCACAATTCATGAAAAGTGCTTTAGTTGAAAACGCATGAGGGAAACCCCAAGTTTTACCCATGTGTGTAACTGTGTTTAGGATACCTGGTTGATACATTGCTTTTTGAGAAGCAGGTATATTTGTTTCTAAAATATGTCCGTTTTCTGCAAGACCTTTTAGAGTTCTTGATCCAACATATGAAAATGCAACAGGATCACCTGCAATAGCAAGATTGATTACTTTATCCTGACATGTTCCCCAAGGAACAGCCTCTAGAGTCACAGTAACTCCAGGATTGTCTTCCATGTACTTATCAGCTATTTCAACATAATTAGGTCGAAGCTCACCGCCACAAAATACTCCGTGTACTTCAGCAGCATAAGTTTTAAAACCAACTAGTGAAAGTATAGCTATTGTAAGAAATGAAGATAGTTTTTTGAAATTCATAATTCCTCCATTTAAATATAAAAAAGAGATAACATTAACTGGCTCTATGAAGCAAGTTAGTTTTTGGGTATTTTTCTAGTTTTTTACTGCCCCAGAAGTGAGTCCAGCAACAATATATTTCTGTAGAAAAAGGAAAATTATTAAGACAGGGGCAATCCCAACAAGAGAGGCTGCCATCATTTCATTCCATTTGACTGTTGTGTAACCAATAAATTCATACAGCCCTGAAGGGATAGGCATATATTCTTTTTTCTGATTAAATGTAATCGCAAATAAGAATTGTTGAGCGTAAGATCCTATAAAAGCGTATATCCCAACAACTACCAGACCAGGGGTACTAAGAGGTGCGATTATGTGTCTGAGTATTTGTACTCTTGAAGCCCCATCTACAAAAGCTGCCTCTTCTAAATCTATTGGTATTTTCTCAAAGTAAGATTTTAGCAACCAAATTGCAGTTGGAATTAAAAAAGCAACACCGGGAACAATCATAGCTTGATATGTATTTAGCAAACCAAATGTTCTTAATACTTTATAGAGAGGAATTAATAAAACTGCTCCTGAAAACATATTAATTGCTAATAAAATATAGAGTGAAGAATTTTTAAAAGGAAATTTAAAACGTGCATAAGAGTAAGCTGCAGGAATTACAAAAAGCAAAGTAATAATAGAAGTTACTGAGGCAAGAAAAAAACTGTTAAAAATATATCGTGGAAGCATTGGTACTGTATTCCACATTTCTCTATAGGCCCAAAAAGATAAATCATCTGAATAAAATTGATATGGAGATCTAAATAAATGATCTAACGGTCGAAGTGATGCATAAAACATTTCGACAAAAGGCAAAAGAATAAAAATCATAAAGACTAGTATTCCTGAATATAATAATATCTTTTCGTATATATTATATTTATCCAATTTAGTTTTTTACCGCGCCAGCAGTAAGCCCCTCTACAATATACTTTTGTAAAAATACAAATAATAATAAAACTGGTAACATCCCTACTAAGGCTGCTGCCATCATTTCATTCCATTTAACGCTTTGATATCCTATAAATTCATATAACCCTGTTGGAATTGGCATATATTCTTTTTTCTGATTAAATGTAATCGCAAATAAGAATTGTTGAGCATATGCACCTATGAATGCATAAATACCAACTACAACTAAGCCAGGTGTACTTAAAGGAGCTATGATATGTCTGAGTATTTGTACTCTTGAAGCCCCATCTACAAAAGCTGCCTCTTCTAAATCTATTGGTATTTTCTCAAAGTAAGATTTTAGCAACCAAATTGCAGTTGGAATTAAAAAAGCAACACCAGGAATTATCATAGATTGATAACTATTTAATAAACCTAAAGTCCTTAACAATTTGTATAAAGGTATTAAAATTACTGCTCCTGAAAACATATTAATTGCTAAGAGTATGTATAAGCTCGTATTCTTAGCTGGAAATTTAAAACGTGCGTATGCGTAGGCTGCAGGAATAACAAATATAAGAGTTAGTATAGCAACGCAGGAAGCCAGAAAAAAACTATTAAAGATATATCTTCCAAGCATTGGTACCGTATTCCACATTTCTTGATAAGCCCAAAAAGATAAATCATCTGAATAAAATTGGTATGGAGATCTAAATAAATGATCTAAGGGACGAAGTGATGCATAAAACATTTCAATAAAAGGCAAAAGAATAAAAGTCATGAAGACAAAGATGCCAAAATAGATCAATATTTTTTCAAAAGGATTATATTTATTCATGAGAAATTTTCTTATTAATTCTAGCAAGTAAAGCTAAGTAAAATCCTGCAAATAACATTAGTAAAATCATTACGACTACGGCTCTAGCAGCACCTCTTCCAAATTTATAATTGCCTAATGCTTGTTTATAGGTGTCGATAATTAATGTAGTAGTTGAACCTCTTGGCCCACCTTCAGTCAATATCCAAATTATTTCAAATGAGTTGAATGTCCAAATAGCAGATAGTAACGACATTGTAATAATGACAGGAGTGATTTGAGGTAATGTGATTTTAAAAAATCTATCCCATCTTGAAGCGCCATCACAATAAGCAGCTTCATATAAATCTCTTGGCACACCCTGCATTGCAGCTAGAAAGAAAACGGTTACCATTGGTGTTCCAACCCAAACATCGGCAATGATTGTAGAAATAAAGGCACTTTGTTTGTAAGCAAGAAATCCAAAAGGACCGTCCAAAATACCAGTTCGCATACCTACACCTGCGATAATTCCAAAATACCCGTTATATAACCATAACCAGCCAAGCATACCAATTGCAATTGGAACTACCCATGGAGGCATTACAAGCACTCTGAAAATTGATCTTCCTTTTAAATTAGCATTAAGTAAAACAGCCCCAATTAAACCAATGATAAGTTTTAAAGAGACTGAAAAAAACATCCAAACAAATGTTCTGGTCACTATTCCATTAAATTTTTTACTAGAAAACATTTTTTGATAATTTTCTAAACCAACATAATCTTCTCCTGCTAAACTAGAATTAGTAAAAGATAATCTAATTGTTTCTAATAATGGCCAAGCAACAATAAGAATTATATAAATAGCAGCAGGAGCAATTAGTGCATATGCTATATAAGTTTGGGCGGTATATGATTTTAATTTTTGATTCATAATTACTAATTTAATACGGAGTCGAATTTATCCCAAGTGCTTGTTAAGTCAATTACTTTACCAGTATTTCTAGCTTCATCAATTTTCATAGCAACAATTCCTGCCTCCATACATTCTATTACACCAACTGGTAATTCTTTATTATTTTTTAATAAATAATTGTTAATGTCTTGAGCCATCATGCTATCTGCGCCATAATGACCTTTAATTTCTTTTCCAAAAGCTGCTCCATAATCTTCATCAATAAGTACATTATTATTTTCATCATGAGCTTTCATAAATCCTTTAACAAAATCTCCCTCAATCATTCCCGCAGATCCTATGACTGCAAATCTTCGAAATTCGTCTGGAACTTTCATATTAGTATGAAAAGACAGTACTGCTTTATTTGCATATTCTATTATTGCTACTTGATGATCGACAATATCAGCATCACTATCAAAAACATTTGATTTTGACTCCCAACCTTTTAACCTGTCTTTTGTATATTGTTCATGAGAACCTTCTGGAAGATTTTCGGGTATAAAAGATCTTCTTGAACCAAAACTAGCAACTTTAATAGGTCTGCTCTTCGTAATCATTGAATAAAAGTCAATGTCATGACAACATTTTTCCAGCATAAAGCCTCCAGAATATTTTTGTTTTCTTCTCCAGTTTCTCATAAAAAAAGCACCGTGCGAAGGTACGATATGTTCTGAAGCTTCAATCGATATTATATTTCCAATAGCATTTTGATCTAATAATTTTCTCACAGATCTTGCTTGCTGTGAATATCTTAAAACTAAGCCAACAATAATTCTTTCTTTGCCATATTCTTTTATTAATTTTGCTAACTCAAAAGTTTCTTGTTCGCTTATTACTATAGGTTTCTCAGCAAATATTTGTAATCCTGCTCTTAATCCAAGCTTAATATGATCTAAATGTAAATGATTGGGGGACCCAATCATTAACATATCTAGTTTCTCTCGATCCAACATTTCGTTTAAACTTGAATATGATTTATTTGGAAAAAAATTATTTTTCTCAGCAAAATCTTTACCTATTGGCTGAGGATCTACATAAGCGACCATTTCAAAATTTGGATTAACTTTTGAAAATTCATTATAAACACCTGCTGTCCTACTCCCAAAACCGACTGCGCCTATTTTCATATTTATTTTACTTTAACATTAAAAATTGTGATATCGCCAGCCTAATTTTTTTAAAAAATCCATAGAATGTAGAAGTGCTGAACGAAATTCTATCCATTTTCTTGAAATTTTTCCTTTCCATGCAACTTCTGATAAAGTTGCTAATCTTGGATTGATCATTTGATCAAAAAATTTTTTATCTGTAATTGTCTCTGACCACAGTTGACCTTGTAACCCTTTTATCAATTCTGATTTATTTAAATCTTTTATTGGGTCCCATTCATAAATATCTTTTACTTCTATAGTTGCAGCCCAACAAATACCTCTTTCTTCAGTTGAATTATTATAAGCCATATCAAAATATGTTTTTTGACCGGGACAAAGTATTGTTTCAAATCCCTTATTTGTAGTTTCTTTTGCAACATCTGAATGCTCCCATGAAAAGATCAAACATGATTTATCAATTTTTCCAGCACTTCCACCCACACCATGATCGATATGAGGAGACACTGCCGCCTCATTCCATGCAGCTGTTCTTTTATTTTTTGATTTTAGAAAATCTATTAAAAAATTCATATAGTAATCTTGATATTCCTCTTGTGATTTAATATTATTTTTTTTCATAAACTCGATAATTGCTGGAGAACCTTCCCACGCATTACTTGGTCTTTCATCAACGCCAACATGAATTACATCATATGAGAAAATATCACTTACTTCATTCAACATATCTTTTAAAAAAGTTACAGTTTTTTCTAAGGAAGGATTTATTGTATTATTCTTATACGAACCAACATCTTCACTAACTATATTTGAAGACTGTTCTCTAAGTTCTGGCATGATTTCTAGTAATGCCCAAGAATGTGCTGGTAAATCAATTTCAGGCATAATCTCGATATTTAATTTTTTTGCATATATAATTAAATCTTTAATATCTTCCTGTGAGTAATATCCGCCGTATTTATCATAACCACTTCCATACAATGGTGGTATTTTAAAATTATATCCTCTGTATCCTCCATTTAATGCTAGATCTGGATATTTTTTAATTTCAATTCTCCACGCTTCGTTATCTGTTAAATGCCAGTGAAATCTATTAAGCTTAAATAATGCCATGTAATTAAATAAACGTTTGATTTCATCAATAGTATAAAATTGTCTTGCACAATCAAGATGCATTCCTCTCCATTGATATTTTGGATTATCGTGTATTGTACAAATTGGAAGCTTTGTTTGATAGAAATCAATTAAATGAACTAAAGATATAAGACCATATAGCTTTCCACCATAAGTATTATATTTAATCTCAATATTATCATTTGTTATCTGCATAAAATATTGATCGTTTAATAACTGATCATCTTTTTTAAAGAAAATTGGAAATCCTTTTTCAGAAGTAAAATTAATATCCAATTTGGAAATAATATTTTGCAAATTAGAAATAATTTCAATTTCCGTATTTAGATTAAATGTTTTATTTTCAATATTTATAAATTTATTTTGTAAATGAATTTTTTCTGGCTCAGGAATAATAGGTATAAAATTTTTTGTTTTTAAATCTTCATAAGTTTTCTTTTTAATTGGTTTTTCAAATATCAAATCTGAAACATTTATATTTAATTTACTATTGTTTAATGTATCAATAATGAAAACACCTTCCGGACCACACGAAAGGTTGAAGTTACCAATTTTAGGAATTTGTAAATCTAATAAAATTGCATTTTTTTTTATAGATAACTCATAATAACGTCCAATTTGCTTAGTTATTTCGCCTCCTGATATAGATTTTATTGAATAAACTAATGAGAAACACAGTTTCAAATTTGAAACTACTAATTTATCATCAAGAACAATTTTTAATTTATTTTCATTTGTAAAAGATATATTAATTTGATTAGTCATAACTAGAAATTATATGAGTTTTAAAGATATATTTAATATAGACGCAGAAGTAAAGGAAAGTGCTCATGCAAGAGTAAATTTAATTGGTGAACATACCGATTATACTGGTGGATATGTCATGCCTACACTTCTATCTTTTAAAAATAACATTGAGATATCTCAAAATATTTCTAATGAATTCACAGTTTATTCTCAACATTTTGAAGAAAAAAAAACATTCAATGATTTCAAAAAATCAACCAACAATGAGTGGGTTGATTATATAAAAGGTTGTTTACATATTTTTTTTAATGAAAATAAGATTTCATCTAAATTTTTGAACATTTTTATTTCATCTGATATACCTTTAGAAAGAGGTATTTCATCATCTTCAGCATTGTGTGTTGCTACACTAAAAGCACTTAATACTTTTTTTGGAACAAAAATCAAAGATCCAGAAATTGCAAAATTAGCAAAGAAAGTAGAATTCAACTATATAGGTGTTTCTGGTGGAATAATGGATCAAATGGTTTCTTCTATTGGTATTCATGGCAAAGCATTTTTTATGAATTGTAAGAATTTAGAATACGAACTTATTAATTTTCCAGAAAATTGGAAATTTTGTTTGATTGACTCTGAAGTACAACGTAATTTAAGAGATAGCTCTTATAATGAAAGATTTGCTGAACTCCAAGAGGCTGAGAAAAAACTTGATGTAGAATATTTAGGTGAAGTTAAAAAAGAAAATTTTCAAACAAATAAATTTGACAATAATACTATAGCAAAAAGAGCAAAGCACGTAGTTTTTGAAAATGATAGAGTGATTAATGCAAAAAAAAATTTAATAGAAAATAATATTCAGGAGTTTGGAAAATTAATGAATGAAAGTCACGTATCATATTCTAAAGATTTTGAAGCATCTACTTTAGATGTTGATTTAATTGTTCAGAGATCAGTTGAATGTGGTGCTCTAGGCGCCAGATTGACTGGTGGTGGATTTGGTGGTTTTACAGTTTCATTAATTGAAGGAAATAATTTTAGTAATTGGTATAGTAAAATATTAAATTTTTATCCTGCTGAAAAGATCTTCGAAGTCAATTAGGGTTTAATAACCTTCTAAGCTTACCCTCAGTGACATCATGATCAATATAACATCCTTGTAGGTGTCTAAAACCAGTATTTGGATCAAATTTAGTTCTTCCATGTAATAATCTCAGGTTATCAAACATTGCTATCATTCCTTTAGATAATCTAAATTTAATTTTGAAATTATCAGAATTACAAAGTTTGAACATATATTTTCTAGCCTTATAAAAGAGATCAAGATTATTTTCCTCTAATAATGGAACATAATCAAGTCTTCCACTAAAGCGTATTTGTCTAAAGTTATTATTATGATCTAGTTCAATTAATTTTGCTTCATCGATTAAAATAGTATCAATATCTGTAAATTTAAAAGTAACATTAGTTTCAGTTAATACTTTATAAAATTCAGGTTGGTTATGTTTTAAAAAATTTGCAACACTAAAACCATCAACTAAACTTGAGTCTCCTCCTGTAGATTCATTAGCAATACAATGAAGTAATTGAATTCCAGGAACAGGCTTTCTATATGGGTTATCTGAATGCGAAGTTAACTCTAATGCAGTATAGGCAAGATCATTTGGATTTGGCTTAGAGACAACGTTAAATAATTTTCCAAAATTTGTTGCTCGAACTGGGCCTAATTTTTCAGCAAAATTTATAACTTCATTTTCTTCTGCTTTTGTATTTTCGATTATTACATAACCGTATTGATAAAATACTTTAAGCATATTGATAAGTTCCTTTTTATTCTCAAAGATTTTATTATTATCAAAAATTTCTAAATTTTGTTCACTGACATTCCATATTATTTTTTCAGGTATGACATCAATATTATTTATTTCATTATAAAGATCATCGATATTAAAAGATCCTTTTACTCCATCACTAAATTCAACATTTAATATATTTTCGTTAACATTATGAGAATTTATAAATAGATTATCATCTAAGAGGCTTGGTTCATATAAACGTTGTAGATTATTTTGGTCTACAAATTCACTCCCATTTAATCTTTCACGAAGCCAAATACTATGAAGTTTAAACTCTGATAATTTTCCTTCATTAATAGAAATTATTTTTTTTCCCATTTTTAATTTATTAATTAATATTTAAATTTGTGTAAATTATAAAATATAGTTAAAAATTAAAAAATGGTTGAGAAATAAATGATTAATTATTCTCCTAGTAGAGAATCATCCAAAACTCTAGTTTCATATGCTGAATAAGAATGCCAGCCATGTACTGTTTGATCAAAATCAATTACACTACCTGTCATTAATCCAGATTCTTCTGAGCACATAAAAGCTAATCCCTTTGCTACATCAATAGGTTTAATCAATCTGTTAAAAGGAACTTTTTTTTCTTCATCTTGCAACCAATTAGGATTTTTTTTATGAACTCTTGTTTGAATATCATGTTCAGCAGGAGTATCCGTCCATCCAATATTTAAGGCGTTTACTCTTATTTGATAACTAGCGACAGAATTTGCAATATTTTTTGTCATTGTAGCTAAAGCAGCTTTTGATCCACTATAAGCAACAATAAATGGCATACCACTATACATTGCCATAGATAATACATTTGCAATTGTTCCTTTGTTCTTATCTCTAATCATTATTTTAATTGTCTCTTGCATTAATATGAAAGGTGCACGGGTATTAATATTATAATTATTTTCATAATTTTCTAGAGTAGCACTTAGAATTGTTCCTCTTTCTGTGTATCCTGCAACATTAATTAAAGAATTTATTGTTCCAAATTTTTTATCAGTCTCCAAAACTATTTTTTTGCAATCATCAACATTTTTAAGGTCTGCTTTTATATACAAACACTCAGTGCCTAATTTTTCAATCTGATTTTTAACTTCAAAACCTTTATTTTCTTGTCTCCCACAAATTGTAATTGCTTTAGCACCTCTGCTAGCTAATAATCTCGCTGTTTCAGCACCACTACCTTGTGTACTACCTGTAACTATAATGACCTTATCTTTAAATTGTTCATTCATAGAATTTATCTATAACTAAAATTTTGGTTTTACAACTTTATTTAATTTTACTGATTTAGTAGCTGAATTCGCAAGAATTAAAGCATTCTTTCCATCCTCAAAAGTGACTAATGTATTTTTTTTATTTTTTATTGATTTAATAAATTGATCTAATTGTATTTGATAAGCATCTTTGTATCTTTCGATAAAAAAATTTTTAATAGGTTTTTTTGCAAATGATAAATTTTGATTATAGTAATTAATATCATTATTTGGAACATTATCAGAAATTAACATTCCATTACTTCCAAATACTTCGAGTCTTTGATCATAACCATAGACGGCTCTTCTTGAATTATTTATATGAACTAAAACCCCTTTTTTTGATTTCATAAAACACATAGTTGTGTCATAATCATTTGTAACCTTAAAATCATTTGAGACGTTTACAGAACCTTGTGCAAAAACATCTACAATTGGATCATTATTAAGAATAAATCGTGCCAAATCAAAATCATGTATTGAACAATCTCTAAAAATTCCACCCGATTGTTTTAAATAATCAATACCAGGTGGAGAAGGGTCTCTACTTGTGATTACAATCATTTCAATTTTACCAATCTTTCCTGATAGAACCTCACTTTGTACTTTATTATGATTAGGATCAAATCTACGATTAAAACCAATTTGAATAGTTGGTTTATATTTTCTAATTTTTTGCCAACATTTATTTACTTTATTTATATCTAAATCAATTGGCTTTTCACATAATATAGCTTTATTACATTCTGCTCCTAGAGAAATATAATCTGTATGAGTCGGGGTGGCAGAAGCAATTAAAATAGCATTTATTTGATCTGAAGAAATTGCTTCCTTTGCAGTCTTTGCAACTTCACAACTATATTTTTTTGCAATTTTTTTAGCAGAGCTTGTATCAATGTCATAAACATATTTGAGACTCGCTTCTGGATGATCATTTATGATTGAAGCATGTAATTTCCCAATTCTTCCTGTTCCTAATAAGGTAAAATTAATCATTTTAGATTTTTATCCACTTTGAATTTAAATTAGAAGATTTTTTTGCTGCATAAATAAATTTAATACCAGCTACACCATCATCAATTGTTGGAAATGAATATTTTTTATTTTTATTATGAATCTGATCAGCAAATTCTGAATAAATATTTGCAAAAGCTTCAAAAAAACCTTCTGGGTGACCGGCAGCAATTCTTGAAGATGATAGTGAAAATTTAGATACTGATTTACTTGCTCTTGTTATAACTTTCATTGGTTTATCTAGTTCTGTAAACTTTAGATTATTTGGATCATCCTGTAACCATTCTATTGAACCTTTTGTTCCATACACTCTAATTTTTAGACCATTTTCTCCACCAGTAGCAGCAGACGATACCCAGATTATACCTCTTGCCTTATTTCGCATTCTTAATAATACAAAAGCATTATCATCAACAGAAATTTCTGAGGATAATGAATTTACTTCTGCCGATATTTCATTTGCTTCTAATCCAGTCACATATCTCAACAAATGATACGCGTGAGTTCCAATTTCAGATAAAATCATTGAGGGCCCAGATTGTTTTTTATCTAGTCTCCATTTTAATGTTCTTTTTTCATCTTTCTTTTTTACTCCAACTGTATAACCTTGGGGGTACTCAACATTTATTAAATTGATTTTTCCTAATTTATGATTTGAAACAATATTTTTTGCCTCTCGTAGCATTGGATAGCTTGAGTAATTGTGTGTTAATGCAAATACAATTTTATTTTTTAAAATTACTTTTTTTAATTTAACAGCATCCTCAACTGTTGCCGTTAAAGGCTTGTCACAAATAATATGTATTCCTTTTTCAACAAATGCTTTTGCTATCTTATAATGATCACCCGATGGAGTCATTATTCCAAGCGCTTGAATACCATCGTTTCTTTTTGACTCAGCGGATGCCATAGACTTATAATCACTGTAACAACGATCATCAGCTAATCCTAATGAAGAACCAAAAGATTTAGATTTTTTTTTATCCTTTGAAAATATTCCAGCAACAAATTCAAATTTATTATCAAATCTTGCTGATAACCTATGTGTGTATCCAATAAATGAATTAGGACCTCCACCAATAAAACCAATTCTAATTTTATTTTTATTATTTAAAGTATCATTTCTAAGTAAGTCTAATCTACCAAAAGCAATTTTGGATTTTTTTTTCATTAATTAACTATGCCACCATCAATTACATAATTTTGTGCGGTACAACCAGAACTTTGATCTGATGCAAAAAACAAAACTGGCTTTGATATATCTTCAGGCATAAGCATTCTCTTAATACATTGTCTCTCAAGTTGAGTTTTTTTAATTTCTGGAGTAAGCCATAATTTTTTTTGCCTCTCCGTAATGATCCAGCCAGGAACAATACAATTTACTCTGATGTTATAGACACCTAAATCTCTTGCTAAAGTTCTTGTTAAACCCATAATCGCAGATTTTGCAGTGGTATATCCAGGCATACCGCCTTGAGAAATCATCCATGAAAAACTACCTATATTTACAACAGAACCTTTGCCTAAATCCTTCATGTCTTTATAGACAGCTTGAGTTGCAAAAAAATAATGTCTTAAATTAATATTCATTCTATCATCCCAATATTCAGGGGTGACACTATCTAGATCATGTCTCTCATCATTTGCTGCATTATTTACCAGAATTGAAATTGGCCCAATTTCTTTTTTTACTTGTTCTAATGAACTTTTAAGTTGTTCGATATTTTTTAAATCACATTTTACAAATAGACTATCAATATCATATTTGTTTTTAATTTTTTTTGATAACTTGTTACCTAACTCATCATTTATATCTAAAAATGCAACTTTTGATTTTTGAGAAGCAAATTGTTCGACAATACTTTCCCCAATTCCTGAGGCACCCCCTGTAATAAGCACTACTCTATCTTTTAGTGATGGATAAGTTGCGATTTCGTTCATGATTATTTATGATATATTAATCTAAGTTATGTTTAACATAATCAAATTAAATGAAAAAGATAATATTGGAATTGCTCCAATGGATATTCCTCAGAATATTAATATAAATTATGAAATTAAATCTATAAATAATATTCCTTATGGCCATAAAATTTCTTTAAAAAAAATTAAAAGTGGTGATTTTATTTTTAAGTATGGTCAGATAATAGGAATCTCTAATAAAAATATAGAACCTGGTGAACATGTACATTCCCATAATATGGGATATAGTGAATTCAAAAGAGAATATATCCGTAAAGATATTAGAAATGATATTAATAAAAGTGAAAAAACAGAATACTTTAAAGGCTTTAAAAGGAATAATGGATCATCAGGTACTAGGAATTATATAGGTTTAATTAGTACAGTTAATTGTTCAGCAACAGTTGTTAAAAAAATATCTGATAAAATAAATAATTATTTAAAAAATAATAATTTTAATAACATTGATGGGGCAGTTTGTTTAAAACATTCATCAGGTTGTGGGATGAATACTTCTGGATATGCCATGAATGTATTTAACAGAACTATTGAAGGTTTTAAAATTCATCCTAATTTTGGAAAAGTTTTTGTTATTGGACTTGGATGCGAATGTGCCCAAATAAGTTTGTACAACAATGATCAGGAAAAAAGAAATATTGAATATTTGAATATTCAAGATGAAGGTGGAACAAATGAAATAATAACGAAAGTAACTTCAAAAATTATTAATCAACTAAATGAAATTAATAGTATTTCTAGAACAAATATACCCATTTCAGAACTAACAGTTGCTTTGCAATGTGGTGGTTCAGATTCGTATTCTGGGATAACTGCAAATCCTGCGCTAGGCTTTGCTTCAGATATGATTATTGATCATGGTGGAACAACATTACTATCAGAGACTCCAGAAATATATGGAGCAGAACATTTATTATTTGAAAAATCATCAAACGAAAAAAATATAGAAAAACTAAATAAACAAATTGAATGGTGGAAAAAATATGTTGCTAGCAACGATAGCACATTAGATAATAATCCAAGTCCTGGTAATAAAAAAGGAGGTTTAACTACAATTCTGGAAAAATCATTAGGCGCAGTATCCAAAGCTGGAAATAGAAAGATGGTTGATGTTCTCGATTATGCTGAACAGGTTAAAACCAAAGGTTTTAACTTTATGAATTCTCCAGGTTATGATCCTGTATCTGTAACTGGTCAAGTTGCCTCTGGCGCTAATGTTATTTGCTTTACTACTGGTCGAGGTTCGTGCTTTGGATTTAAACCCACTCCAAGTATTAAAATAGCAACAAATACAAATATGTATAATAAACTTAGTGAAGATATGGACATCAATGCTGGTACTATTATGGATAACGTTGCAAGCGTTAATGAAGTTGGCAAAGAAATATTTGATAAAATAATTTCAGTTGCATCGGGTGAAAAATCAAAGAGTGAAATAAATGATTATGGTGATGATGAATTTAATCCTTGGATAATTGGAGCAACGCTATAAATTTATAAATCACCTTTAAAGGCGTTAATATACATTTTTAAAAAATCTTCTGCGTTAACTGGTATAGGATTTGTAGTTGTTGATGGATCATTAAAAGCCATTAAACTCATTTTTTCTAAATTTTTGTCATCATCAATTATTTCACTTAAAGTATGAGGAATATTTAAATTAGATCTAAGCTCTAAAATCCAATCCATAAAATTATTAAATGTTGCTGATTTTAAATTTATATATCTTGAAATATCAATAATTTTTTCTTCAATTCCTTTTTTATTATATTGTAAAACATATGGCATAAATACAGCATTGGTTAATCCATGATGTGTATTATAAATTGCACCAACAGGATGACTTAAAGAATGGATAGCACCTAAACCCTTTTGAAAAGCTATTGAGCCCATAGATGAAGATGCTAGCATTTGCGATCTAGCTTCTAGATTTAATCCATCATTAAAAGCAAGAACAAGATTATTTTTTACTAATCTAATGCCCTCTAATGCAATACCTTGCGAATAAGGATGAAAAATATTCGACAAATATGCTTCTAAGCAATGAGCTAGCGCATCCATTCCTGTAAAGGCTGTTAGATTTGCAGGAAGTGGAATTGTCAAATTTGGATCAAGGATAACAATTGATGGAAGCATTTTTGGATGGAAAATTATTTTTTTTTCTTGTGTTTGTTCGTTAGTAAAGACAGACGCTCTTCCAGTTTCAGAACCTGTTCCAGCTGTAGTAGGTAGAGCAATTATAGGAAAAATTGAATCTGCATTAGCTCTAGTCCACCAGTCACCAATATCTTCAAAATCCCAGATTGGTCTTTCTTGCTTGGCCATGAATGCAATTGCCTTTCCTGTATCCATACCAGAGCCTCCACCAACAGCTATTACTCCATCATGTTTATTTTCATTAAATGCTTTAACACCATCTTCAACATTCTTACCTGTAGGATTTGATTTAACATCACTATAAACAATTGTCTGTTTATCTAAACAATCATTTAACTTATTAATAATGTTTGTTTTTAAAATTCCATTATCAGTAACAATTAATGGTTTTTGAATATTTAATTCTTCACAGGCTTTTTGTATTTCTTTTATTCTATCAACACCAAACCAGATTGTAGTGGGATAATTCCAATTAATATTTTCCATAATCTTAAATATTTCTTATATGATAGCTTTTAGCTCTTGTTAAATGATCAAATCCTAGAACAGATAAAGTAACACCAATTCCAGTATCTTTTACACCGGTCCATGCTAAGCCGGGATCTAAGTAATCACATCTATTCATAAAAAAAGTTCCTGTCTCAACATTTTTTCCAAAATTTTCTGCAAAAGATTTATCATTTGTCCAAATACTTGCTGTTAACCCATAAGAACTATCATTCATTAGAGATAAAGCTTCATTTTCATTTTCTACTTTCATTATTCCAACTGAAGGACCAAATATTTCTTCCATCATATATTTCATCGAATGATCGACATTAATGAGTGCACTTGGGCTTACATAACAATTATTACCATCATCTGAATTAAATTTTTTGTTATCTATAATATTCTTTCCACCTTGACTAATTGCGTTGTTAACTTCAGATCTAATATAATTTGCAGCAGATTGCTTAACTACTGGACCTAAATTTGTCTCCATCTCTAGTGGATTTCCTAAAATATATTTCTCAGTTACATCTTTAAATTTTTCAACAAATGTATTGTATATTTTTTTATCAACATAAATTCTTTCGATACCACAACAAGATTGACCAGAATTGAAGTATGATCCATCAACTAAATTTTCAACAGCATGATCTAAGTCACAATCAGCTCTAACATAAGCAGGATCTTTTCCACCTAACTCTAGACCGGCTCCAATAAATCTAGTGCCTATAGATTTTTTTATTTGTTTTCCGCCACTTACAGAACCTGTAAATAAAACATGATTAATTCTTGAATCTGAAATTATTCTTGATGTTTGATTATGATCTAAATGTAAATACTGAAAAATATTTTTTGGTAATGAAGATTGTTTAGCTGCCTCATATAATTCTTCAGCACAGAGTGGAGTTTGAGAAGAATGTTTTAATATAACTGCATTACCTGCAAGTAAACTTGGTACAATTGAATTAACAGAAGTGTTGAAAGGGTAATTCCATGGTGCAATTACAAATATAGTCCCTAGTGGTTCTTTATTTATATAATTATCAAATTCATCATTTTTAATTGATACAACTCTTGATAGTGCTCTATCAGCATTTTCAATCATATAACGAGCTCTTTCTTCAAAACCTCGCATCTCTCCTGGGCACTGTGCTATAGGTCTTCCTATTTGCTTACATAAATTACTAGAAACATCCTTATTTTTTAAAAATATTTCTACAAAATTTAAAACTGACTTTTTTCTTTCTTCTAGAGATATATTCTTCCAATGCTCTCTTACAGCATAGGAATTACTGAGACTTTTTTCAATATCTTCATCTGTTGCATATTCTCTTTTAACTAAGACGGAGTTGT